>JBEIDC010000081.1:0-14529 GCA_040383665.1 Caulobacter sp. | reverse complement strand
GCTCGGCGAGCGCAGCGAGACGAGACGGGTGGGCCCAGCAGCGATCCTCTTCCGGCGCTGAAGACGACCACCTCTTGCCCCACCGGTCTGTCCCTCCCCACACGGGGGAGGGAGGGCGCCCCTCGGGACACGCCCAGAAGGGCATGTCCCCGTCCGCGCCTAACCCCGGCCGCTGGTCGGGATGTCCTTGAAGGCCACGTCCTTGTCGACGCGGATGTCCCCGGGCAGGCCCAGGACGCGCTCGGCGATGATGTTGCGCAGGATCTCGTCGGTGCCGCCCTCGACGCGGGTGGCGGGCGAGCGCAGCAGCATCTGCTGGAAGCGGGCGCCGGCCGCGGCGATGTCCGGATCGGAGACCACCCCGCCCTGTCCCTGCAGGTCCAGCGCGAACATCGCCAGGTCCTGCATGGTCGCGCCGGCGACCAGCTTGCCGATCGAGTTTTCAGGTCCCGGGGTCTCGCCCTTGGAGAGGGCGGAGATGGCCCGCATGCCTGTGTATTTCAGGCCGCTGGCCTTGACCGCGTACTGCGCCAGCCGCGAGCGGACGGACCTGTCCTCGATGGCCAGGCCGTCCTCGGTCTGCAGGTTCATGCAGAAGTCGAACAGCTCCGGAAAGCCGGTGGGCATGCCCGAGCCGATGGACAGGCGCTCGTTCATCAGGGTGGTCAGCGACACCTTCCAGCCGTCGCCCACGGCGCCGAGGCGCTGCGAATCCGGGATGCGGACGTCGGTGAAATAGACCTCGTTGAAGCCCGACTGGCCGTTGGCCTGCTTGATCGGCCGGATGTCGATGCCCGGCGACTTCATGTCTATCCAGAACATGGTCAGGCCCTTGTGCTTGGCCACGTTCGGGTCGGTGCGGGTGATGACGATGCCGTAGTCGCTGTGCTGGGCGCCGCTGGTCCAGATCTTCTGGCCGTTGATGATCCAGTCGCCCGAGCCGTCGCTCGCCGGAACCGCCGCCGTACGCAGACCGGCCAGGTCCGAGCCGCCGGCCGGTTCGCTGAACAGCTGGCACCAGATGTGCTCGCCCGAGGCCAGCGGCGGCAGCAGCCGCTCCTTGGTCGCCTCGTCGGCCCACGCCATGACCGTCGGGCCGCACATGCCGTGGCCGATGATGAACAGGCCGCTGAGCGCGCCGTAGACGCCCTCTTCCTGGCCCCAGATGACCCGCTCGATCGGGGTGGCGCCGCGGCCGCCGTAGGCCTTGGGCCAGTGCAGGCAGGCCCAGCCGGCCTCCGCCTTCTTCTTCTGCCAGGCCTTGGCGACCTGGATCGGGTCGACGCTCTTGAGGCCGTTGTTGCCGAACCCGCCGGTCTTCAGCTCGGCTTCGAGTTCGTGGGGGGCGTTGGCCTGGATCCAGTCGCGGGCGACGGCGCGGAAGGCGGCTTCTTCAGGTGTATCGTCGAAGTTCATGATCTTGCTCCGAATTCAGGCCGCGGCCGGGGCGTCGTTACGCTGGCGCAGGCGGTCGATCAGCAGGTCTTCCCAGGTCGATTGCGATCCCAGGGCGAGGGCGAGGCCGTTGGCGCGGCGATAGAAGAGGTGACAGTCGAAGGCCCAGGTGAAGCCCATGCCGCCGTGCACCTGGATGTTGTTCTTGGCGCAGTGCTGGAAGGACTGGGTGGCCGACACCCGCGCCGTCGCCGCCGCCACGGGCAGCTCCGACGAACCGGTCGAGAGCGCCCAGGCGCCGTAGTAGGCGTTGGAGCGGGCCAGGGTCGCCGAGACATACATGTCGGCCAGCAGGTGCTTCACGGCCTGAAACGAGCCGATCGGCCGGCCAAAAGCCATGCGGTCGAGCGCGTAGTCGCGGCCCATCTCCAGCGCCCGGTCGCTGCCGCCGACCTGTTCGAAGGCGACTAGCACCGCGGCGTGGTCCAGCACCTCCGACGCCAGGCGCCAGCCGTCGCCGGCGACGCCCAGCAGCTGGGCCGGCGCGTCCTTGAAGGTCAGGGCGGCCTGGCCGCGGGTCGGGTCGATGCTGTCGAGCGTCTCGCGGGTCACGCCGGCGCCGTTCAGGTCGACGAGGTAGAGCGAGACCTTACCCCCCTCACGGGCCGCGACAATGGCCAGGTCAGCGATGTCGCCGTCGGCGACCGGCGACTTCACGCCGCTCAGCTTGCCGCCGGAAACGGTCGTCTTGATCGACTTTTCGCTCGCCCGGCCGACGCCCTCGGCCAGGGCCAGCGTGCCGATGGCCTCGCCGGAGGCCAACTTCGGCAGCCAGGTCTGCTTCTGGTCTTCGGAGCCCGCCAGCATCAGCGCCTCGGCGGCCTGGTAGATGGAGGAGACCATCGGCACGGGGGCCAGGGCGCGGCCCAGTTCCTCGGCGATCACGCAGAGCTCCAGATGGCCGAGGCCCACGCCGCCGTATTCCTCCGGGATGGCGGCGCCGAGAAATCCCATCTCGCCCAGGCCCTTCCACAGCCCGGCGTCATGGGATTGCTGGCCCTCGAGCACGGCGCGCACGGCGGCCGGCGGACAGCGGTCCGCGAGGAAACGCCGCGCCTGGTCGCGCAGCTGCTTCTGGTCGTCTGAGAAGTCGAAATTCACCTTAGGCCTCCCGTCGCCGGCGCGGCTCGCCGGTCTGTCGTGAGTCACGTTGAACGCCCTCACGCGAGGTTAGCCAAGTCCCCTCCGCAATCGCCTTGCGGCCGGGCGACAGGCGACCGTCGGGCGGACTGGAATGCGGAGGTTTCCCGGGCGAGAGTAACGGCCTGTCGTCAGGGTCCGGGACAACGGCGAGGTCATTGTGAAGACCGGGCCGTCCGGGTCGTCGACACGTGCTTTTGGAGGCCATTTTGAGAGCTACGATGAAAGTCGCCATGCTGGCGATGATCGCTTCGGCCGGCCTGGTCACAGGCGCCGCCCAGGCGCAGGAACTGTGGCGCGGAGCGGGCATGGGCATGACGCCGGACGCCGTCCGAAAGGCCTTTCCCGCCGCGCGGACCACGCCTGATCCGGCGCGGACAGCCAGCTTCGGAACCTTGCTGGTCACCATCCCGGAGGTGGACGTGTTCGGCCATCGCGGACGGGCGGACTTCTATTTCGACGGAGACGGGCTCACGACGGTGCGCCTCATCGTTGAGCCGGAGGATCTGTCCCAGCAATCCAACCAGCTTGTCGTCGAAAAGATTCAGGCGGAGCTCGGTCGGCCTCCCGAGTGTGTGTTGGGGATCCTTTGCAGCTGGCGCCTGCCGACGCGCACCGTCGCGTTCAGCGCCGGCAGGTCCCAACCGGGACGCTACATGATGGTCGAATACACCGGCCCTTCGGCGGCCCGCGCACGATGAACGGCTCGCTCCAGGCCGGAAGCGGCCGCCCGTTTTCCCTCGTGCCCACGTGCCCGCGCCATGACACGCTCTGGCAGGGGCCAGGATGAGGATCGGCCCATGATCACCGTATTCGGCGGACAGACCTCGCGATCCCTGCGGGTCGTCTGGTTGCTTGAGGAAATGGGTCTGCCGTACCGGGTGCAGCAGGTGGACATGCTCGCCGATACCCCGGACGCGGAGCTGCTGGCGGTCAATCCGGCCTACTACATCCCCGCGCTCCAGGACGGCGACGTCACCATGGTCGAGTCCATCGCCATCATGGAATACCTGTTGGCCCGCCACGGCCCCACGCCGCTGGCCCCGGATCCGGCGGACCCGACCTTTCCGACCTACCAGCAGTTCCTCCATCTGGGCGAAGCGGGGATCGCGACCCTGCTGATGGTTCCCGTCGTCAGCCGGTTCCTCGCGCCGGAGGCGGAACAGGACAACTGGGGCGCCCGCCAGGCGCTGTTCTGGGCGGAGAAGCGGCGGACGCTCGTGCAGCGGCAGCTTGAGCGCTCGACCTGGATCGCCGGGGAGGCCTTCACCGCGGCCGACATCTCGATCACCTACGCCCTGGAGTTCGGACGCCGGCAGGGCGTTTTCACTCTGGACGAGGTTGAGACCGCATATCTGGACCGCACCATGGGTCGGGAGGCCTATCGACGGGCGCTCGCCAACTCCATGCCCGCCGTGGAACCGGCGGCTGGATGAGACCAGGGAGACGACCATGACCATCGAGAACCAAGACCAGCTGGACCGGCTGCGCACCGTGGGCGCCCTTGTGGCCCGTACGCTGGACGCCATGGGCAAGGCGCTGGAGCCCGGCATGACCACGAAAGAACTCGATGATCTCGGCCGCGCCATGCTGGAGCGGGCAGGGGCCCGTTCGGCGCCGGAGCTGACCTACAGCTTCCCCGGCGCGACCTGCATCTCCGTCGGTCCCGACTGCGCCCACGGCATTCCGGGCGACACGGTCATCAAGGCCGGCGACCTGGTCAACATCGACGTCTCGGCCGAGCTGGACGGCTACTTCGGCGACACCGGCGCCAGCTTCGCCGTGCCGCCGACAAGCAAGCGCATCGAGCGTCTGTGCCGTGACGGCCGCCGCGCGATGTGGGCGGGCATCCGCTCGGTGAAGTCCGGCGGCCGGCTGAACGAGATCGGCCGCGCCATCGAGACGTTCGCGGACAAGAACGGCTACAGCCTGGTCCGCAACCTCGCCAGCCACGGCGTGGGGCTGTCGCTGCACGACGAACCCGGCGAGATCCCGACCTGGTACGAGCCGCGCGACCGCCGCACGATCCCCGAGGGCCTGGTCTTCACCATCGAGCCCTTCCTGTCGCTGGGCGGCGACTGGGTCGAGGAGCTGGACGACGGCTGGACGCTGCGCCCGACAGGCCGCCAGCCGACGGTGCAGTACGAGCACACGCTGGTGGCCACGCGCAACGGGCCGGTGATCCTGACGCTGGCCTGAAGGGCCGCCGGGCTGGTCTGGAGGCGCTCGCCGCGCTAACTGCCGCTCATGGCGAAGAAGCAAGCTCCTGAGTTCGACATCGAGGTCGGCGGTGAACCCTACGTCTGGCGGCTGCAGCGCCAGCCGCAGTGGTCCAGCGACACCAACGGCTGGCAGGGCATGGCGCTCGCCGTCCGGCACAAGGAAGGCCAGCGCGAGGCGGTGGTCGAGTTCCCGCCCGGCCGCCAGCCCGCCTACGGCTTGCCGATGCTCAAGCCCGCGCAGATCAAGCCGGAGCTGGTGGCCCGCGCCATCGCCTCGGCCATCGACGCCGGCTGGGAGCCCCATTCGCGCGGCAAGACCGTGGCCATCGTGGTGGACGCCGAAGGCGGCTGACCGCGCCGCCCTTGCCTGACGTTGGGTCGCGGGCGCCAGATGGGCGTCAACGACAGGACGCACAGGGAAACGCCGGCATGGACCTCGGACTCAAGGGCAAGACGATCTTCGTGGCCGGGGCCAGCCGGGGCATTGGCCTCGGCATCGTCGAGGCCTGTCTGGCCGAGGGGGCGAAGGTCGCCATCACCGCCCGGGGCGCCGAGGCGCTGGAGGAGACCCGCCAGGATCTGGCCGCTCGCTATGGCGCGGAGAACCTGTGGGCCATGGCCGGCGACCTGCGCGACACGGCGACCATCGAAAAGGCGCTGGCCGGGACCGAGGCGGCTCTGGGGCCGATCCACGGCGCGGTGGCCAACGTCGGCCTGCATCCGTGCCCGCCCGGCGCCGAAGTCGACGACGAGACCTGGGACGCCGGCTTCTCGCAGAACCTCGGCTCGGCCTGGCGGCTGGCGCGCGGGGCCTACCGGCGCATGGAGCCCCGCCGCTCGGGCTCGATCCTGTTCATCAGCTCGATCGCGGGCCTGGGCGCGCTGGGAACGCCGATGACCTACGGCACCGCCAAGGCGGCGATGAACCACATGGCCAAGGAGCTGGCGAAGATCACCGGCCCGGCCAATGTGCGGGTCAACGCCATCGCGCCCGGCAACATCATCTTCCCGGGCGGGACCTGGCAGGAGCGGATGGACGGCCCGCGCGCCGCGAACTGGCAGCGCTGGATCGACCGCGAGGTGCCCATGAAGCGCTACGGTCTGCCCGAGGAGATCGGGACCGTGGCCGCCTTCCTGATGAGCGACCGGGCCAGCTTCGTGCACGGCGCCATTGTTCCCGTCGACGGAGGTCAGACCCGATGAGCGTTCTGCAAGCCAGCCAGCCCTACGAGCACCTCGATATCCGCCACGAGGGCGACGTCATCTGGGCGACCATGAACCGGCCCGACAGCCTCAATGCGCTGAACCGCCAGCTGGTCGCCGAGCTGCGCGACTTCTTCGTAGGCCTCTACTGGCGGCGCGACGTGCGGGTGGTGGTCCTCAGCGGGGCGGGCAGGGCCTTCAGCGCCGGCCTGGACCTGAAGGAGCGCAGCGACGGCAACAGCCGGCGCGGCATCGGCTCGGGCCTGGACGCCCAGCGGTCGATCAGCGAGATCGTCATCGCCATGCGCCGCTGTCCGCAGCCGATCATCGCCTGTGTCGACGGCGCGGCCAGCGGCGGTGGCTTCGCCCTGGCCCTGGCCAGCGACGTGCGGATCGCCACGCCGCGCACGCGCATGAACGCCGCCTTCATCCGCATCGGCCTGTCGGCTAACGACATCGGCGTCAGCTACTTCCTGCCGCGCATGGTCGGCAGCTCGGTGGCCGCCGAGTACATGCTGACCGGCCGCTTCATCGACGCCGACCGGGCTTATCAGCTGGGCCTGGTCAGCCGCGTGGTCGAGCCGGAGGCCATCGTCGCCGAGGCCGCCGGCTTCGTGAAGGACATGCTGCACGCCACCCCCCTTGGCCTGCGCCTGACCAAGGAAGCCCTCAACCACGCCATCGACGCAGGCGGGCTGGAGGCGACCATCGCCATGGAAGACCGCAACCAGATCCTGGCCAGCAGCGACGGCGACTTCGCCGAGGGCGTGCGGGCCTTCCTGGAGAAGCGCGAGCCGGACTACAGCAAGCGCGAAGGGTAGGGGGCGAAGGCTGGCGCGGCATCGCCGCGTGCAGGGTCTATTGGCGCCGGAAACGGCCCGCGAACGCCTTGCCACGACCTTGTGGAACGGCCGGACGGGTGGATTCTCGCCCGTCCGGCGTATTTCGCTCGCCTCCGGCGCCGATCCGTGCGACAAGCCCGCATCAAATATCGACTTGGTTCGGTTGCTCTCCTTGCTCTCTCTTCGGATCGAGCTCCCGAGTCTGACGTGATCCTTTCCGACAATTTGATCGAGCGTCCGCGTTGGGCGCTCGCACTTTCGACACCGGAAAGGTGATCTCAATGGCTACCGGCACTGTTAAGTGGTTCAACGGAACCAAGGGCTTCGGCTTCATCCAACCTGACGACGGCGGCGCCGATGTGTTTGTGCACATCTCGGCCGTCGAACGCGCGGGCATGCGCTCGCTCGACGAAGGCCAGAAGGTCTCGTTCGAACTGGAACGCGATCAGCGCAGCGGCAAGATGTCCGCTGGCCAGCTGCAAGCGGTCTAGCACTTCGTGGCGGCCGGTCCGGGACAACCGGGCCGGCCGTTGCTCTTACGAAAGTCTGCATGAACGAATTCCAGAAGACCGGCTTCGCCGAAAGGCTGAAGACGGCGGCGGAGGCCCGCCAGGCGCTTGTCGCCAAACTGAAACCCAAGCCCACCGTCACCGATCCCCGGTTCGAAGACCGCGCCGCGCGCAAGGACGCCGAACTGGCCCAGGTCCGGGCTGATCGCGCCGCCGCCCGCGCCGCCGCCAAACAGGCGATCGCCGACAGTGAAGCCGCCGCCCTCGAGGCCGCCGCTGCGCTGGAAGCCGAGGCCCTTGAGGCCAAGCGTGGCGAACGCAAGGAGCGCAAGCAGCTCACCAAGGTCGAGCAGAAGGCCAAGCGCGACGCGCGCTACGCCGCCCGCAAGGCCCGTTAATCCAGGAGAGACCATGGCCCGCGCCCCGAACTACAATTTCGAACGCCAGGAACGCGACCGCCAGAAGGCGATCAAGGCCGCCCAGAAGGCCGCCGCCAAGCAGGAGGCGAAGGACCGCGCCGCCGCCAACCCGCCTTCGGACACCAGCGGCCAGTAGCGGCGCGCAAGGCGGCGGTTCGGCGCTTATCGCCCGGCCGCCACCCGCTCCAGAAACAAACGCGCGATTTCCGCCCCGTGGGTCTCCTGCGGGAAGTGCCCGGCGTCGGGCAGCAGGTCGAAGGTCGCCTGCGGATAGTCGGCCGCCCACTGCCGGCCCCAGGCTTCCGTGAAGACATCGTCAAGACCACCCCAGATGAAGTGCACCGGCCCGGACCAGCCGAGCAGGCGCTCGAAGTCACGCGCCTGCGCCTCCGCCGCGCCGCCTTCGGGATTGTAAAAGGGCAGGCTGAGCGGGAAGCGGCGCGGCCCGGCGTGCCCGGCATGGCCAAGGCCCGCGAACGGCGCGTCATAGCCCCGCCGCACAGCCTCCTGCGCCCCGGTCAGGGCCGGCGCCTCGCCGGACTGGATCAGGGCGTAGAGATTGCGCGCCGGCATCATGCCCAGCGGGATCATCATGAAGGTCCCGATCGATAGCGGATCGGGCACATTGTCGCCGAACACGCCGCCCGGCTGCCAGCCGGCGTTCCAGCGCCGCAGGGCGTCGGTGTAGGCGTAGGCCTCGTGGTGCAGCCAGGTGTTCATGATCACCAGGCGGGAGAACCGCCCGGGCGACCGCGCCGCCTGCGCCAGTCCGATAGGTCCGCCCCAGTCCTGGCAGAACAGCGTCGCCTCCCGCAGGTCCAGCGCCTCAATCAGCGCATGGTGCGCGTCGACGTGGCGTGTGATCGAGTACCAGCTGTCGTCGGTGACCTTGTCGGAGCGGCCAAAGCCGATGTGATCGGCCGCGATACAGCGATATCCCGCGCCGACCAAATCCCGGATGATGTGCCGGTTCAGGAAGCTCCAGGTCGGCATGCCGTGCATGAGCAGCACGGTCGGGCCGTCGCGAGGGCCTTCGTCGACATAGTGCAGCCTCAGCCCCTCGACCTCGATGTAGCGGGGCGCAAACGGATAATCGGGCAGGCCCTCGAAGGCCGCCTCATCCGTCCGCAGGAAGGGCACGCCGTCGGGCGTCCTAAGGATCTGGAGCATAATGGCGACCCGCGCAAACTGATGACACGGCAAGTGTCACAGGATTGGCGGCGGTCGTCGAGGCGCCTCAGGCGACTTCGAAGCCCTCATAGCCCTTCGCCGCCACGTCATCGATCCGGACTTTGTAGCCTTCACCCACGTAGGGCATGAAGACCCGCGGCTTTCCGGGGACGTTGGCCCCGATGTACCAGCTGGCGGCGCGCGGATAGAGGGTCTTGTCGGCCTCCTCGTTCACGTGCTCGACCCAGGCGTCCTGCGCCTCGCGCGAGGCCTCGATCAGCGACGCCTGCCTGGCCAGCACATGGCCGATGGCGTCGGCGATCCAGTCCACGTGGAACTCGATCGACGTCAGCATGTTGGAAAGCACCGAAGGGCTGCCAGGTCCCGTGACCGTGAACAGGTTGGGGAAGCCCGCCACCATCAACCCGAGGTAGGTGCGCGGCCCCTCGGCCCAGACATCGTTCAGCGTCTTGCCGGCGCGGCCCCGGATATCGATCCGCGACAGGGCGCCGGTCATGGCGTCAAAGCCGATGGCGTAGACAATGGTGTCGGCGGTATACTCGCCGTCGCTGGTCTTCACGCCCGTCGGGGTGATGGCCTCGATCGGCGTCTCGCGCAGGTCCACGAGGCTGACGTTGTCGCGATTGAAGGTCTCGAAGTAGTCGGTGTCGACGCAGGCGCGCTTGGCGGCAAGCGGGAAGTCGCGCGGGACCAGCTTCTCGGCCAGGACCGGGTCCTTGACGATCTCGCGGATCTTCCCGCGCACATACTCGCAGGCGGCCTCGTTGATGCGCTCGTCCTTCACCAGATTCGGGATCTGGGCGCAGGCGACCAGGCCCCAGCCGCTCCACAGCCCCTCGAGGAGCTGGGCCAGTTCCGCGTCGTTCGGGACCCAGTCGGGCGGCGGCATCGGAATGCCCGGCTCGCCGGCCTTCACCATCCTGATGAACTCGGGAAAGCCTTCGTGGAAGGCGGCGACCTCCTCGTCGGCCAGCGGCGTGTTGATGGCCGGCAGGCTGAAGTTTGGCGTGCGCTGGAAGACGGTGACCTGCGCCGCCTCGGCCGCGATGTGGGGCAGGGACTGGATGGCGGACGAGCCGGTGCCGATGACGGCGACGCGCTTGCCCTTGAAGTCCACCCCGCCGTGCGGCCACAGGCCGGTGACATGACTTTCGCCCCGGAAGCTCTCGGCGCCGGGCAGGTCGGCGCCGCGCGGCACGGAGAGACAGCCGGTCGCCATGATGCAGAACCGGGCGTCGATCACGTCGCCGGCGTCGGTGCGGACGGTCCAGCGATGGCTGGTCTCGTCGAACACCGCCGAGGTCACTTTCGTTTCGAACGCGAAGTCACGGCGCAGGTCATAGCGGTCGGCGACATGCTCGGCGTAGGACAGGATCTCGGGCTGGGTCGCGTACTTCTCGCTCCAGCGCCAGCCGAGCCGGACCTCGTCCGACCAGGTGTAGGAGTAGAGCAGGCTGGGAATATCGCAGCGCGCGCCGGGATAGCGGTTCCAGTACCAGGTGCCGCCGACGTCCTTGCCGGCCTCGAACCCCTGAACCGACAGGCCCGCCTCGCGCAACCGCTGGATCATGTAGAGGCCGGCGAAGCCTGCGCCGACGACAACAGCGTCTACCGCGCCCTTGCGCGGCGTCCGGGAGGCGCCCAATTCCGCGTTCGTCATCCTGATGCTCCGACTGCTTCCAAACCCGACCGCACCTTGTTTTCCGGCGCGTGATCCGGGCGGCAGAATGGGCCTGCTGACCCAGCGAAAGCAAAGTGGATTGTTGTCCGGCTAGAGCTCGACAACGTCGTGGGCATCGGTCGCCCGGCGCCAGGGGCCGCGGAAGCCCGGGCGGGCGCTCCGCCGTCGGTCGGGGCCGAAGTAGCCGTCCAGTCGCACGAAGGGACGGGGACGCAGGATCACCGCCTCGAGCCGTTTCAGGATCGAGCTCGCGGTGACAGGCTTGCTGAGGAACTCGTTGACCCCCAGGTCGCGGGCGGCGGTCAGGCGCTTGAGGTCGCTGTGACCGGTCAGCATGATGACCGGCGTGAAGCTGGCAGGCCCCTCCAGGCCCCGTACCGCCTCAAGGAAGGCGAGACCGTTCATGACCGGCATCTCGTAGTCGACATAGATGACGTCGATCGACCGACGCCGCAGGGTATCGACGCCATGACGGCCATCGGGGGCGAAGTGCAGACGCCGGCAGCCGACCGCCGTCAGCACGCTGCCGATCATGTTTCGCATCTGGGTGTTGTCGTCGACGATCAGGATATCGAGTTCGCCAAGGCCTTGGGTCGTCATGGCTGGCTGTGAGAGTTCTGCGCGGCGGACTTGATCTGGAAACATCCGTCATTTTCGGCGTGGTCGACGGAACGGTCAATGCGAAGACCCCGTTTCGTGGACAAAGCCTTGAGGGGCGGCGGCCGTGCGTGTTCGCATTGCCCAAGCGCAGACAGGGTCGCTAGAGTGCGGGATCATGGATGTGAATCGAAGCTCAGCGACAGTCGATCAGGTCCGCGGCCGGCCGGGCGCCCGTCTTGCCCAGAGGGCGACCATCCAGCTGGTGATGGAAACCGCCGATCTGCTGTCGCGGGTGATCGATTCGGACACGGTCGGCGGTTTGGTCTTTCTGGGCATCATCTCGGCCAATATCCGTCATCTGAGGCCCGGTTCTCCCGAAGCGCAGGCCTACGCCGACACCGGCACGGTGGTGCCCGACAGCCTGAGGCGCGGGATCAGCGTCCATGCCCTGTCACACCAGGTGAACCTGCCCTACGAGACGACACGGCGGCATGCGCAGAAGCTGATCCAGGAGGGGCTTTGCCTGCGTCGCACCGACGGCGTCATCGTGCCGGCCGCGGCGCTGTCGAGCCCGCGCATGCTGTCGGTCGTCGACCGCAACCTGGCCAACGTCTACAGGTTCATCGACGAACTGGAGCGCGGCGGCGTGCTGGAGGCCCGGCGGGCCCTGCTCGCCGAACGCTGACCGGATCGGGCTGCCCGGTCGCCCCCTCCTCCTCGCCCGACTCCGACCTAGTTAGCGCCTGCGACGAGGTAGGGTCATGTGGCCGGTAATCTCGTCCCGGAGACTCCCATGGCCGTAGACGGCAACCGTGTCGCCATTGTCGGTGCAGGCCTTGCGGGGCTCGCCTGCGCGGCCCGTCTCAGCGGGGCCGGACGGCAGGTCGCGCTGTTCGACAAGGCGCGCGGCCCCGGCGGGCGCATGTCGACCCGGCGGGTCGAGACCCCCCCTGGGCGAGACCGGTTTCGACCACGGCGCCCAGTATTTCACGGCGCGCGGCGCGGGTTTCCGCACCCAGGTCGAACAATGGGTCAAGGCAGGGATCGTCGCGCCGTGGTCAGCCGCCGGAGCCGATGCCTTCGTGGGCGTCCCCGGGATGAACGCGCCGGTTCGGGCGCTGGCCTCGGGCCTGTCGGTGGCCTGGGGGCGTCAGATCCACAGCCTGACCCGGGACGGAGCGGCCTGGCGCCTGGACGGGCCCGACGGGCAGATCGGTCAGTTCGAGACCGTGGTCGTGGCTGTGCCGGCAGAGCAGGCAGCCATCCTGCTGCAGGGCCATGACCCGGCGATGGCGACCGCTTCCGCCGCCTCGCGGACCGACCCCTGCTGGACCGTCATGGCCGCCTTCGATCAGCGGCTTCCCATCGATTCGGACACCCTGCGGGAGCAGGGCGCCCTCGGCTGGGCGGCGCGCAACAGCGCAAAGCCGGGCCGAACGGCCATCGAGGCCTGGGTGCTGCAGGCCAGTCCGGACTGGTCGCGAGCGCATCTGGAGGACTCTCCGGAGTCCGTCTGCGCGGCGTTGCTGGAGGCGCTGCGGGCCGCCGCCCGCGTCGCACTGCCCGACCCGGTCACGACGCAGGCTCACCGCTGGCGGTACGCCCGGTCGGCCCAGGGCCATGACCAGGCGCTATGGGCTCCGTCGATCGGCCTGGGCTGCTGCGGCGACTGGCTGATCGGCCCTCGGGTCGAATGCGCCTGGGACTCCGGCCAGGCCCTCGCCGCGCGGATCCTCGGCGTACCGGCCCCAGGCCGAGTCTAGAGCCCGAAAACGACGACGCCCAGCACCAGTCCCGCGACCGCGCCGAGGGTCAGCTGGCCCCGCAGGCCGCGGTACCAGACGGGAACCGAGGTCGCGCGCAGGTCCCACAGGCCCTGCAGGATGTGGGCGGCCGCAAGTCCCGCCAGCTGCCAGCCGCGTCCTTCGGCCGGCAGCATCAGCAGCGCATACCCCGCCAGACTCGGCAGCATGGCCAGGGTGACGACGCGGTTGTCGACCTCCGCCTGCCCGACGGCCATCCCCCATCGCCCGCCACCCAGAAACGACAGGATAAGCGCGGCATAGACCGCCAGGGCCAGACCCGCCGTCTCGGCGAGATCCGGCGCGAGCAGGGCGAGCGGAGCCGGCGCCAGGAAGGGAACCAGGCCGAGGCGGCCGTATCCCAGCACCCGGTTCGGCGGTGCGGACGCGGTGTCGGTCGGCATGGGCTCTATCCTCAGACTGAAGGGTGTTTGGTCAGACGCGCGGTAGTCCGACGCGCTCAGATAGAGCGGATGACGTTCGGGAAAAGCCGCGGCGAGGGTACTGGCGGGGCGGCGCGGGCTGGAACGGCCGGGCCGGGCTCCGTCGCCCTATGCCGAACGGCATAGGCCCACAGGCGCGCCAGGCCGCCGATGCGGGCGCGCGTTCGGCCCGGCATCTTCGGGGGATCGCCGCCCAGCGGCACAGATGAACGGACGCCCCCATGCGCAAGACCCTCGCCCTCGTCGCCATCGCCAGCCTGCTGGCCGCTCCCGCCTTCGCCCAGCCGGCCGCTGGAGGCGCCGCCCCCAAGGACGCGTACGCCGTCGCCAATCTCACCAACACCGCGCCGGCCGCGGCCCCGATCACGGTGGCTGAAGTCGAGGCTGCGCAGCGCGCCTGGGGTGACGCCCTGGTGGCCATCTCGACCGAGTACAAGAAGAATGGCCAGGCCGCGGCGGCTCGCCTTGCCGGTCAGGTCCTGGACGGCGCCTACGGCTACAACCTGGGTCCGGTGGCCTTCAAGCCGACCCTGACGTCGGGCGACACCACCTTCCGGACCACGCGCGAAGGCGCACTGGCCTATTTCGTCGGCGGGAACACGCGGTTTCCGACCGACACGGGCTTCGCGCTGAAGGGCTGGCAATCCTACGAGATCGACAACGCGGCCATTGTCATCAACGGCTCCACCGCGATCTCGACCGGCAACGTGATGCTGACGAACGAGCGCGGCGAAGTGACCAAGGTCGACAAGACCTAGGGTTGGGTGCGCGACGCCAAGGGCGGCCTGCGCATTGTCCTGCATCACTCGTCGCTGCCCTACAGCCCGAACTGACGGCTTTACGGCATGACCGGGCCGGGGCGCCCCCCAACGGCGGAACCCCGGGCTGAGAATAGATACCAGGGGGGAAACAAAAAAAGTAATAATCAATCAAATAAATGCCTCATGCAATGCCTGAGTAACTGGGCATTTTTTTGTTTTCTTCAAATCAAATTCATGGCTGACAAATTGTTTACCTTGATT
>JBEIDC010000080.1:0-14882 GCA_040383665.1 Caulobacter sp. | reverse complement strand
CAGCGATGCCGCCAAGGTCGACGCACGCATCACGGCGGCGGAAACCGAACAGGCGATCCTGTCCTCATACAGCCCGAAACAGATGACGGAAGCGGAGCTGCGCGAGGCCATCAATGCCTTCCGGGCCGGCAACCCGGACGCCAACGTCGGCGCGATCATGGCCCACCTGAAAGAGACCTTCGGCGGCCGGTATGACGGCAAGACGGCCCGCGCGCTGGCCAGGGGCTAGAGCGCGTTAGGCGGAAGTGTACGCGGTTCCGTAGCCCGAACGCGCTCTAAGTGTTTGAATTTAGAGCATGCTGATCCGGGTCAGATGATTCCATCTGACCCGGGCATGCTCCAGGCGAAGGGCGCCCTCGCCATCGAAGCGAGACTTCGGAGACAGCAAAACGCCCGCCCCAGCGTCGTTTGAAGGTGAAACGGGCGCTTGAGCCGTGCGGCGATGTCGTGTGTCTAGCGGTCGCCCGGACGGTTGCCCGGGATGCGCTCTTCCTCGTCGCGCGGCAGCATGCCGCCGCGGCCGACGTTGCCGAGCAGCTGCTCGAGAATGGTCATCTCGCGACCGCGTGTCGGCGTCTCACGATCGTTGAACGCGATGATCTTGCCGTCCTTGAGCGAGTAGCTGTTGACCGTGGCCACCTGCTCGGTCGCCGGATCGAAGGCGATCGCCACGATGTCGCGGCGGGCCACGCGCGGCTGGTAGAAGGCCACGCGGTCGGTCACCTGGCTCATGTAGAACCAGAGGTTGGGATCGAAGGTCGACTGCACCGAGGGCGAGCCGAGCTTGCCCATGACGGTCGATTTAGTGTCCTCGCCGGGCTTCACGTTCGCCGGGTCGACCTCGACGGCCTGAAAACCGGAGTAGGTCGTGATCGGCGTGCAGGCGCCGGTCGCCAGAACGGCGGTCGCGGCAGCTGCGGCAAGGACGACTTTACGAAACATCTCGGCTCCCGGGTGCGCATCGCGCGGCGCAGTGCTTTGACCTATCGCCCGCGGGCGCTTAGTTCAATGCCTCGCTTAGCTCCCGCTGGCGGCGAAATCGAGGCGACATGTCTGCAATGCTGAAGCGTTTCTTCCAACCACGACCCGCGCGGATCGCGGGGGAAGCCCTGTACGCCGCCGCGGCGGCCCAGGCGCGAACGCCGGGCTTCTATCGCGAACTCGGGGTGCAGGACACCCGTGAGGGCCGGTTCGAGCTCTATACCCTGCATGTGATCCTGCTGATGGATCGGCTGCGCGGGCAGGGGGCCGAGGCTGACGAGACCAGCCAGGCGCTGTCGGAGCGCTATGTGCGCGGTCTCGACGACGCCTTCCGGGAACTGGGAATCGGGGACGTCGGGCTCGCCAAGCGGATGAAGGCCCTGGGGCAGGCGTTCTACGGCCGGCTGAAGGCCTACAGCGAGGCGTTCGCGGTCCTGCCCGAGGCGGCGGCGTTGCGGGATGTCGTGGCCAGGACGGCCCTGGAAGGCGGGGAGGGCGATGCGGACGCCCTGACCGCCTATGTCATCAAGAGCCGCGAGGCGCTTTCCGCACAGCCGCTGGAGCGCCTGTGCGAAGGCGTCGTCGCCTGGGAGCCCCTGGCATGATCGGAGAGTCCCCCTGGACCGTACCGTTCCGCTTCATCGAGATCGGCGCAGGGCCGGTAAAGCGAGCGCTCGGAGCGGATGTCGTGACCTGCCGGGCCGTGGCGCGGCACCTGGATGTCGAGGCCATCGGCGCCTTGACCGCCGACCTGACCGTTCGCCCCTGGCTGGACGGCGCCGAGGTCCGCGGACGATTCCGCGCGGTCATGACGCAGCTGTGCAGCGTGAGCGCCGAGCTCTTCGACGAGTCCGTCGATGGGGAGTTCATGGTCCGGGTCCTTGCCGAGGGCAGCCCGAACGCGCCCGCCGAACCGATGGGCGAGGAGGTGGACCTCGATCCCGAGGCCGATGATCCGCCGGACGTCGTCGAGGGCGGGGCCTTTGACCTTGGCGGCTATGTCGTCGAGCACCTGTCGCTGGAGCTGGACCCGTTCCCCCGCAAGCCCGGCGCGACATTCCAGCCGCCCGAGCCGACCGAACCGGCCTCGCCCTTCGCGGTGCTGAAGCTGCTGCGGAAGGATGACGCACCGGAATGACGGTTTCCGGCGCCCGGGGTTGCATCCTCACCCGGCGGGGGTAAGTTCCGGCCGCTGCGCCCCGCGGGGCGCCCGTGACGGAATCGCGACCGGCCTTGCCCCAATCTCTCGTCATCTCCATCGACGCCATGGGCGGCGACCATGGTCCCGCCGTGATCGTTCCCGCCGTGGACCTCGCGGCCAAGGCGCTGCAGGACGTCACCTTCCTGCTCCACGGCGACGCGGACCTGATCAACGCCGAGCTTGCCCGGCATCCGGCCGCGAAGGCGGTCAGCGCGGTGCGCCACACCGACAAGGCCATCTCGATGGACGAGAAGCCCGCCCAGGCCATGCGCCGCGGCAAGGGCTCCAGCGTCTGGAACGCCATCGAATCGGTGAAGGCCGGAGAGGCCGCCGCCGCCGTCTCGGCCGGCAACACCGGCGCCTTGATGGCCATCTCCATGCTGATCCTGCGCATGGCCGAGCACATCAAGCGACCGGCGATCGTCGCCAGCTGGCCGACCAGCCGGGGCATCACCGCGGTGCTGGACGTCGGCGCCAACGTCGAGAGCGACGCCGGTCAGCTGGTGGAGTTCGCCATCATGGGCGCGGCCTTCCACCACGCGGTGCACGGCTCGAAGCGTCCGACCGTCGGCCTGCTCAACGTCGGTTCGGAAGAGCAGAAGGGGCACGAGGATGTGCGCGAGGCCCACGCCCTGCTGCGGGCCACGACACTGGACCTCGACTACCACGGCTTCGTCGAGGGCACGGATATCGCAAAGGGGACCGTCGACGTCATCGTCACCGACGGCTTTACCGGCAATATCGCGCTGAAGACCGCCGAGGGCCTGGCCCGGTTCTTCGCCAATGAACTGCGCGCCAGCTTCAAGTCCAGTCCGCTGTCGATGCTGGGCGCTGTGTTCGCGGCCGGGGCGCTGGGCAAGATGCGCAAGCGCATGGACCCGGGCGCCGTCAACGGCGGCCCGCTGCTCGGGCTGAACGGCATCGTGGTCAAGAGCCACGGCGGCGCCGACGCCAAAGGGTACGCCGCCGCCATCCGGGTGGCGGTCGACCTGGCCAGAAGCGACTTTTCCGCCGAGATCGACCGCAACATGTCACGGTTGACGGCCACCCTGTCGCAGCCGGCGCTCGCGCCGGCCGAAGGAGCGAGCGAGTGAGCGTTGTGCGTAGCGTTGTGACCGGCGTCGGCGGCTACCTGCCGGAGGACGTGGTCTCCAACGAGGACCTTTCCCGGGTCGTGGACACTTCCGACGACTGGATCCGCGAGCGTACGGGCATTCGCCAGCGGCACCGGGCGCGCGATGACCAGGCGGTGTCCGACCTGGCCGTCGAGGCGGCGAGACAGGCGCTGGTCAGCGCGGGCCGGACGCCGGCCGATATCGATCTGATCATCGTGGCGACGACCACGGCCGATCTGACCTTCCCCGCCACCGCCGCGATCGTCCAGCGCAAGCTCGGCTGTCCGATCGGCATCGCCTTCGACGTCCAGGCCGTCTGCTCCGGCTTCGTCTACGCCATGAGCGTCGCCGACGGCTTCGTGGCGCGGGGCCACGCGAAATGCGCGCTGGTCATCGGCGCCGAGACCATGACGCGGCTTATGGACTGGACCGATCGCGGCACCTGCGTGCTGTTCGGCGACGGGGCCGGGGCGGTCGTCTTGGAGCCGATGGAAGGGCAGGGAACCACCGCCGACCGTGGTCTGCTCGGCTTCGCGCTGCGCTGCGACGGGACCAAGCAGGACCTGCTCTATGTCGACGGCGGCCCGTCGACGACCGGCACGGTCGGCAAACTGCGCATGCAGGGCAACCAGGTCTTCAAGCATGCGGTGATCAACATCTCCGAAGCCGTGATCGCCGCCGCGACTGCGGCCGGCGTCGAGGTCTCCGACGTCGACTGGTTCATCCCTCACCAGGCCAACGAGCGAATCCTCAAGGGGGTCGCGAACCGGCTGGGCATTGACGAGCAAAAGGTGATCCAGACGGTCGGCGACCACGCCAACACCTCCGCCGCTTCGATCCCGCTGGCCCTGGCCCAGGGCGTCGCCGACGGGCGAATCAGGAAGGGCGACCTCCTGCTTCTGGAGGCCATGGGCGGCGGCCTGACCTGGGGCGCCTGCGTCGTACGGCTTTAGCTCCGGATTCCGCTGACGCCGGGAACCCTTTGACTTGACGTGGCAATCGGGCCATGCACCCTGACTTGTTCTAGGGGTGTCTTGGAGACCGGGGGCATGAAGGGCGAGACCCTCACGCGAGCCGACCTGACTGAAGCGGTGCACGAAGAGGTCGGCCTCACGCGGCAGGACTGCGGCGGGCTGGTCGAGCGAACGCTCGATCTGGTGGCCGAGGCGCTCGAGAACGGCGAGACCGTCAAGCTGTCCGGGTTCGGCGTTTTCCAGGTCCGCGCCAAGAAGGCCCGCATGGGCCGCAATCCCAAGACCGGCGAGCCGGCCGAGATCGAGCCCCGCCGGGTCATCGGTTTCCGGGCTTCGCAGGTCATGAAAGCGCGCATCGATCGCGCGCTGAGCGACTAGGGCGCGCCGGTGGCGAAGGGCCCGAACGCCTTCCGCACCATCTCTGAAGCCGCCGACGAGCTTGGCGTGCCGCAGCATGTGCTGCGCTTCTGGGAGACGAAGTTCTCCTTCATCCGCCCCATGAAGCGCGCCGGTGGCCGTCGCTTCTATCGGCCCCAGGATATCGCCGTGCTGCGCGGGGTTCGCGCGCTGCTGCACGACGAGGGCCTGACGATCAAGGGCGTCCAGAAGCTCCACAAGGAGCAGGGCGTGCGCCGGCTGATCGGGGTGGGCGCCGGGGAGGTGGCCGCCGCCACGGTTGGCGGAGAGGCGCTCGCCGCAGCGGTCGCAACAGGCCGGCTCGATGCCGGGTCCAGGGATCGCTTGGTCTTTGCACTCGAAGACCTGACAAGCGTCAAGGCGCGGCTGGACGCCCTGCTCAAGGGCCGCTGAAACTTCCACAAATGCCCCATTGCCGGGCCGGGAGGCGGCGCCTATAAGGGCCGTCCCCATCGACGGGCCGTTCGCGGCCGGTCGTAAAAGGTGTCGGAGCGTGGCGCAGCCTGGTAGCGCACTTGACTGGGGGTCAAGGGGTCGCAGGTTCGAATCCTGTCGCTCCGACCACCTTTCCCCCTCTACCTGTTCATCCACTTCATGAGCGGGATCAGGGGCAGACCCCAGGCCGTGCCGACGCCAGCATAGAAGAGCAGCTGGGCGGCCCAGTGGGCCGGCAGGTGATCAGCCACGGCCAGGGCCGCCGCCACATAGACGAACAGGAACACCAGCATCGCCAGGGATCCGATGAGCTTCTTCAGTCGCGGGTTCATGCAGCCTCCGGCGGCGCGACGGGTCGCGCCGCCTTCGACATAGAGCGCGATTAGCCGCGTTTGAAGAGGCCGACGACGAAGAGCAGGATCACCGCGCCCAGGGTGGCGAAGATCAGGGTCCCCAGCAGCCCGCTGACGCCGATGTTCAGCTGCGTGGCGATGAATCCGCCGATCAGGCCGCCGATGACGCCGACCACCAGGTTGGTCAGCAGGCCGTGGTTGCGACCCATCAGCCTCTCGGCCAGCCAGCCGGCGGCGATGCCGATGAGAATTGCGGCGATCCAGCCCATGTGTTCCTCCTCCAGCCCGGTGATCGGGGTGTGGGGAAACGCCGCCGTGGCGTCGGGGGTTCCCGTTCCAGCGCGGGGTCAGCGCCCGGGCAACAGACCGCCGGCGGCGAGAAGCGCCGCAGCGCCTGCCAGGGCGGCGACCGAAAAGGCCGGAAGGCTGACCAGGTCCAGTCCCAGCAGGCCGGCAACCGAGCAGCCCACCAGAGCGCCGGCCAGGCCAAGGCCCAGACAGGCGAACACCGAACGGCGGCCGCCAATCAGGGCGCGCGCCAGCACCCCGGCCAGCAGCCCGATCACAGCAACGGCGAAGAGGCCCGGTCCCGACATCGCCGCCACCATGACAGCGGATCGCGATGACGTCACCGCTCTGGACCCGGGCACGGGACCGGCCTAGGTAATGCCTGCCGAAATTACGCCCCGCCCAGGGGCCCAGCAGAGGCGGCGATGACTTCGTTCCTGCGTTCCGACCGGTCCCGTCCGGTCGCGGTCTGGCTGTTCGCCGTGGCCGCTCTTGTTCTGGCCATGGTCGTTGTCGGCGGCGCCACCCGTCTGACCGGCTCAGGGCTTTCGATCACCGAATGGAAGCCGGTCACCGGCGCCGTGCCGCCGATGTCGGAGCAGGCCTGGCAGACCGAGTTCGCGAAGTACAAGGTCATTCCCCAGTATACCCAGCTGAACCGCGGCATGAGCCTCAACGAGTTCAAGGGCATCTACTGGTGGGAGTGGGGCCATCGGCTGCTCGGCCGCGTGATCGGCCTGGCCTTCGCCCTCCCGTTCGCGGTCTTCCTGATCCGTCGCGAGATTCCGCATCGCCTGATCTGGCGCTGCGGGGTCATGCTCGGCCTTGGCGGACTGCAGGGCGCCATCGGCTGGTGGATGGTGTCCAGTGGTCTGGCGGACCGGGTCTCGGTGGCGCCGGAGCGGCTGGCCACGCACCTCAGCCTCGCGCTGGTGCTGTTCGTCATGCTGGTCTGGACGGGCCTTGATGCCTGGAACGGCGCGCCACGACAGGAAAGCCCGACGCGCTGGCGCACGGTCGGCCTGGTCTTCCTCGGCGCTGTGCTGTTCCAGAGCCTTCTGGGCGCCCTGGTGGCAGGGTCAGACGCTGGCTTCATCTTCAACGACTGGCCGCTGATGAACGGAGCCCTGATCCCTCGGGACTACGCCGGCGACACCCTCTGGGCGACGATCGCACACAATCAGGCCTCCGTGCAGTTTAACCACCGGCTCGGCGCCTACCTCCTGTTCGCCGGGGCTATCGTCATGGCGGTGATGGCCTGGCGCGCCCGCTACCTGCCCCAGGAGGCGCGTGTGCTAGCTGTGGTCACCCTGGGCGTCACGGTGATGCAGGCCCTGCTGGGCATCGCCACCCTGATGACCGGCGTCCCGCTTTGGCTCGGGATCCTGCATCAGGCCGGCGCGGTCTTCCTGCTGGCGGCGGCGACGGCCTTTGCCTGGCGGGTGCGACGGCCTTAGGGCAGGGATGATGCCTTCGGTATTATAATACCGCTCATCGCAAACCCTTGTCACACAGGCCTTTGCGCCCGGTTGCCGAGCATCATGTGTTGACAGGCCGGCGGGGCGCGGGTATTGCCCCGCCCTCACGTCGGGGACCGCTCGTTCCCGCCCGCAATACGGATCTGTCCCATGATGAAGACCACGGCTTCGTTGAAGCCCGCCGAGGTCGAGAAGAAGTGGATCGTGATCGACGCCGAGAACGCCGTTGTCGGCCGTCTCGCGTCCTTTATCGCCATGCGTCTTCGCGGCAAGCACCGCCCCGACTACACCCCGCACGTCGACTGCGGCGACTATGTCGTCGTGATCAACGCCGACAAGGTGAAGTTCACGGGCCGCAAGCTCGAGCAGAAGATCTATTACCGCCACACCGGTCACCCGGGCGGCGTCAAGTCGATCACCGCCGGCAAGCAACTGAGCGGCCGCTTCCCCGAGCGCGTGCTCGAGAAGGCCGTCGAGCGCATGCTGCCGAAGGAAAGCCCGCTGGCCCGCGCCCAGATGACGCACCTGCGCATCTTCAACGGCGCCGAGCACACTCATCAGGCTCAGAGCCCTGAGCCCGTCGCGTTCGCCGAACGCAACAGCAAGAACACCCGGAGCCAATAAGTCATGGCCGAAGCCCAAGGTTTCGAGGCCCTGCAAGGCCTCTCGTCGAACCCCGACGTCGCGCCGGCCGAACGCAAGGTCGACGCCCAGGGTCGCTCCTACGCGACCGGCAAGCGCAAGAACGCGGTCGCCCGCGTGTGGATCAAGCCGGGCAAGGGCTCCATCACGATCAACGGTCGTGACCAGGAGATCTACTTCGCCCGTCCCGTGCTGCGCATGATGATCGCCCAGCCCTTCCAGGTCACTGATCGGGTTGGCCAGTTCGACGTCATCGTCACAGTCGAAGGCTCGGGCCTGTCGGGCCAGGCCGGCGCCGTGCGTCACGGCATCTCCAAGGCCCTGACCTACTTCGAACCGACCCTGCGTCCGGTCCTGAAGCCGCACGGCTTCCTGACCCGCGACAGCCGCGTCGTCGAACGTAAGAAGTACGGCAAGGCCAAGGCCCGCCGCAGCTTCCAGTTCTCGAAGCGCTAGTCGTTCGCGAACCTGTTTTGCGAAAGGGCGCTTCGGGAAACCGAGGCGCCCTTTTTCATTGCCCCGTGCGTCCTTCGCGACGCTCGCTTGAGGCTCGCTCCTCAGGATGACGTAGGTGGGTGGGCTCCAGCAAAGCTCGTCATGGTGAGGAGCGCGTAGCGCGTCTCGAACCACGCAAGGAAACACCGGATGTCCACTCCCAAGGTCTTCATCGATGGCGAAGCCGGCACCACGGGCTTGCAGATCCGCGAGCGGCTGGCCGGCCGAACGGACATCGAGCTGCTGTCCATCGCCCATGAGAAGCGCAAGGACGCCGGCGCCCGGGCCGAGCTGCTGAACGCCGCGGATGTCTCGATCCTCTGCCTGCCGGACGACGCGGCGCGCGAGGCGGTGGCCATGGTCAGCAACCCGGCCGCCCGGATCATCGACGCCTCCACCGCGCACCGCACGGCGGCGGGCTGGGCCTACGGCTTCCCGGAGATGAGCCGGGACCAGCGGGCGGCCGTGGCGGCCTCGACGCGCGTCTCCAACCCCGGCTGTTATCCGACCGGCGCCATCGCCCTGGTCCGGCCGCTGGTGGCCGCCGGCCTCATGCCGCAGGACTGGCCGGTCAGCGTCAACGCCATCAGCGGCTATTCCGGCGGCGGCAACCCGATGATCGCGGAGTTCGAGGACGAGGGTGCGGCGACCTACACCACCGCCCCGTTCCGGATCTATGCCATGGGGCTGGAGCACAAGCACGTGCCAGAGCTGCAGGTTCATTCGGGCCTGCTGACCCGGCCGCTGTTCGCGCCGGCGGTCGGCCGCTACCGCCAGGGCATGATCGTCGAGGTCCCGCTGCACCTCTCCCTGATGGGCAGCGCTCCGTCGCTCAAGGACATCCACGCTGCGCTGGCGGAGGCCTACCATGGCGAGGCCTTCGTCGAGGTGGCGTCGCTGGACGAGGCGGCGGCGCTGAAGACGCTCGATCCGGAAGGCCTCAACGGCACCAACCGGATGAAGCTGTTCGTGTTCGGCTCCGACGCGACCCGCCAGGCGCGGCTGGTGGCGCTGCTCGATAACCTGGGCAAGGGCGCCTCCGGCGCGGCGGTTCAGAACATGAACCTGATGCTGGGCCTGCCCGAGGCCGACGGCCTGTGACCGTTCGGCGGGCCGTTCCAGCCGACACGGCGGCGCTGCGGACGCTGATGGCGACAAGCAACGGCTATGAGCGACCGGCCGCGCGGGCGATGATCGTCGCGTTCGCGGAGACCTGGAGCGTACCGGACGGCCCGCACGCGGTCTGGCTGGCCGAGGCGGGCGGCGCGGTGGCGGGCTTCTACGCGTTGATCCCGCACGGCGCGGACCAGGAGCTGGACCTTTTCTTCACCGCCAACGCCGCCCAGGGCACCGGCCTCGGCCGCCGGCTGTTCGCGCACATGGCCGAGCGGGCGAGGGCGCTCGGCGCATCCTCTGTGGTTATCTCGTCCAACCCGGAAGCCACCGGCTTCTACCGCCGCATGGGCGCGGTGGAGGTCGGAGTCACGCCGCCGGGGGACGACATCGCCTGGGAGCGGCCAAAGCTGAACCTCATGCTCTAACCCTCGTCCCCCAACCCTCGTCATCGTCGGACCTGTTCCGACGATGACGGAATGGGGGTGCGGGGAGGGAGGACTTCAGACCGACTTCCAGAACACCACGGTCGCCTCTGACCCGCCGCCGCTCTTAAGCGCGAAATCGGGGATTCTGCCGGCCTCGGTCCAGCCGAGGCGGCGGTAGAGGCCGTCGGCGACGCCGCCCTCGACGGTGTCCAGCACCAGCAGGCGGCGGCTGAGGTCCCGAGCGGCCTGTTCAGCGGTCGCCATCAGCTGTCTGGCGAGACCGCGCCCCCGCGCGCGAGGATGCACCATCAGCTTGGCGATCTCTGCCCGGTGCGCGCCGTTGGGCTTCCCAACCGGGTGCAGCTGGATCGTTCCGACCGGACCCTCGTCATCGAGGATGGCCCACAGCAGGATTTCGCTCGACGCGACGCCCTGGGCTACGCTGGCCCAGTAGGTCTCCGCCTCGTCGGCCGGCATTGGATGCAGGAAGCCGATCGAGGCGCCGTCGGCCACGCAGGCCTCCAGCAGCGCCGCCCAGCCGGGCAGGGCGGCGTTCAGAGCTTCCGCAGTGACGGGCGCAGGCGTCAGGAGCGCACCTTAACGAAGCTCCCCGGCGCATCCTCCAGCGGCTTGCCGAGCGGGCCCTTTGACGGATCCCGCGCGGGGACCAGCCCGCCGGAGCGTTCCTTCAGCCAGGCGCTCCAGTGCGGCCACCAGCTGCCCGGGTGTTCCACGGCGGCGGCGCGCCATTCGTCGACGGTGGCGGGCAGGTCGGGGTTGGTCCAGTGCTGGTACTTCTTCGCGTCCGGGTGGTTGATCACCCCGGCGATGTGCCCGCTGCCGGCCATGGTGAAGGTCACCGGCCCGCCAAACAGCTTGGCGCCGCGATAGATGCTGCGGAACGGCGCGATGTGGTCATCGCGCGAGGATTGCACATAGATCGGGGTCTTCACGTCGCCCAGATTCAGCTTCACCCCGTCCAGCTCCAGCACGCCCCTGGCCAGCGCGTTGTCCTTGTAGAAGTTGCGCAGGTAGAACAGGTGCAGCGCCTTGGGCATCCGCGTCTGGTCGCTGTTCCAGAACAAGAGGTCGAACGGCTTGGGCTCCTTGCCCATCAGGTAGTTGTTCACGAAGAACGACCAGATCAGGTCGTTGCCGCGCAGCGAATTGAAGGTGTCGGCCATCGACTTGCTGGGCAGGAAGCCGCCCGACTGGTCCATGGTCTCCTCGATGTCCCGCAGCCAGGCGTCGTCGACGAACAGCTTCAGGTCGCCCGCCTCCTCGAAGTCCTGCTGGGCGGCGAAGAAGGTGGCCGAGCTGATCCGCTGGTCGCCCTTTGCCGCCATATGGGCCAGGGCGCAGGAGAGCAGGGTGCCGCCGATGCAGTAGCCGACGGTGTTCACGCGATCGGTGCCGCACTGCTTCATCACCTGGGCGGTGGCGTCGTAGATGCCCTCCTTGAGGTAGCTTTCGAAGGTCTTCGCCGCGAGCGTCTCGTCCGGGTTGACCCAGCTGGTCACGAAGACGCTGAAGCCCTGGCCGGTCAGCCAGCGGACCAGGCTGTTATCGGGTCGCAGGTCGGTGATGTAGAACTTGTTGATCCACGGCGTGAACAGCAGCAGCGGGATCTCGTGCACCTGCTCGGTCGTCGGGGTGAACTGCAGCAGCTGCAGGATATCGTTCTGGTAGACGACCTTGCCCGGGGTGGTGGCGACGTTCTCGCCGACCTTGAACTGCTCCATGTCGGTCTGGCTGATGGCCAGCTGGCCGCCGCCGCGGGTCAGGTCTTCGGCGAAGTTCTCCATGCCGCGCACCAGGCTCTCGCCGCCGGTGGCCATGGCCTCGCGCAGGGCGGCGGGGTTCGACAGCAGGAAGTTCGAGGGCGAGATGGCGTCGGTGAGCATCTTCATGAAGAACTCGACCCGGCGCTTCTCCAGCGGGTCGACGCCCTCGACTTCGGTGACCAGGCTGTTCAGCCAGTTGGAGCTGAGCAGATAGGACTGCTTCATCACGTCGAACATGGGGTTCGAGCCCCAGTCCGGATCGTTGAAGCGCTTGTCGCCCTTGGCGGGCTCGACCACCGGCTCGACCGTCTCGCCGGCCATGCGGCGGGCGGTGTTCTGCCACAGGTCGAGATAGCGGCTGAACAGGTCGGCCTGGGCGCGCAGCAGCCGGTCGGGCTGGGCGGCGAGGCGGCCCATGACGTCGGTCAGGGCCGGCCCCACGTGGAAGGGGTCCGGCGTCAGGGCGGCGGGGCTGTCGGCCTGCCGCAGGGCCGCCTCGGCGATCGCGCCCTGGGCGGTCACCGCCGCGCGGGCCAGATTCGCCGACAGCTTCTCCATCGCTTCGCGCTGCTGGGCGGACATGAAGGCGGCCGGGTCCGTGAAGCCCGGGGTCTCGAAGGGGGCGGAGGCCGCGGAAGGGGCGGCGGCCCGCGGCGCCTCACGAGCCGGCTCAGGGGCGGGTTGAGGCTTCGGCGCGGCGGCCTTCGCCCGGGGGGCGGCTTTCGGCTTCGCGGCTTTCGGCTTGCTGACGGCCTTGACCGGAGATTTCCCGGGTGCGGGGGCGGCCGAGGCTTGAGCCTTCTTCGCCAGGGCGACCGGGGTGGCCGAAGCCTTGCGTTTGCGCGGGGTCTTGCCGTCAGTGCCGGCCATGTCGTTTCCTTCCCGGGGCGTGGCCGCTTCGAGCGGCCTTTCGCTGGCCGTGATCATGGCTTAGACCGGGCTGCAAATGGAAGGCGAGACGCACATTTTCTGGCGAGCCGGCCGGCTGGCGTTCCTGACGGGCGCGGCGATGAGCCTCGCCGCCTGCGTGAGCGTCGATGTGTTCGAGCCCGGCGCCAACGCGGCGATCGACCCGTCTTCGCCGGCCGCCGCCGCCGTGGCCGCCGCCGTGGCCGATCCCGGCCCCCGGCCGACCTTCGCCAACATCCCCGAGATTCCGACCGACGTCCGCCCTGCGTCCGCCTGGCGTCAGGCCGTCGAGGATCAGGAGGCCGACCGCCTCTTCACCCAGCGCAATGGCGCCGAGGACAGCTGGAGCCTCGCCGGCACAGAAGCCTTCGCCGCCGACCTTCGCGCCAGGGTCGCCGAATTCGACGTCCATGCGCCGACCGACGCGGAGATGGCCGAGTCGGACGCCTACGCCCGCGCCCTGCGCGCACGAGCTACCCCGCCTCCGCTGCCGAGGTGATGCCGGCGCGGCGGGGGCATGATTTTCCCTGAACCTGCTTGGACAAAGCCCTTCTCCGATGCGAAGCATCGAAGAATTCCGGGTTTGGAAGCGGATCGAACCACAAAAGGGGCTTCACCCCTTTGCGACGATCCGCTCCGGGGGCTATCCATGCGCGACTTTCGCTCCAGAGCGCGCCGGATGGCGCAGACGAGCCCAGAATGACGACCGAATTCCACCGTATCCGGCGCCTGCCGCCCTACGTCTTTGAAGAAGTGAACCGCATCAAGGCGAAGCTGCGCGCCGAGGGGACGGACATCATCGACTTCGGGATGGGCAATCCCGACATGCCGACGCCCAAGCATATCGTCGACAAGCTGGTCGAGACGGCCCGCGACCCCAAGGCCGGCCGCTATTCCGCCTCCAAGGGCATCATCGGCCTGCGCCGCGCCATGGCCGGCTACTACGACCGTCGCTTCGGCGTGAAGCTGAACCCCGACACCGAAGTGATCGCCACCCTGGGCTCCAAGGAGGGCTTCGCCAACCTGGCCCAGGCCCTGACCGCGCCGGGCGATGTCATCATCTGCCCCAATCCCGCCTACCCGATCCACGCCTTCGGTTTCATCATGGCCGGCGGCGTTATCCGCCACGTGCCAGCCCTGTCGCCGGAGGAGTATCTGGCGGGCGTAAGCCGGGCGGTGAAGCATTCGGTGCCGCCGCCCAACATCCTGATCCTCAGCTACCCGTCCAACCCGACGGCCCAGTGGGTCGACCTGGACTTCTACAAGGACGCGGTGGCGCTGGCGAAGAAGCACGACCTGCTGGTCATCAGCGACATCGCCTATGGCGAGATCTACTTCGACAACAATCCGCCGCCGTCGATCCTGCAGGTCGAGGGCGCCAAGGACATCGCCGTCGAGGTCAACAGCCTGTCCAAAACCTACGCCATGGCCGGCTGGCGGGTCGGCATGGTGGTCGGCAACGCCCGCATCTGCGCGGCGCTGGCGCGGGTGAAGTCCTACCTCGACTACGGCGCCTTCCTGCCGATCCAGGTGGCGGCCGCCGCGGCGCTGAACGGTCCGCAGGACTGCGTCGACGAGATCCGCGCCATCTACAAGGGCCGCCGCGACACCCTGGTCGATTCGATGAAGCGCGCCGGCTGGGACATCCCCGCGCCGCCCGCCTCGATGTTCGCCTGGGCCAAGTTGCCCGAGCAGTACAGGGAGGCCGGCTCGATGCTCTTCTCGCGCCTGCTGGTCGAGGAGGCCGGCGTCGCCGTGGCCCCGGGCACGGGCTTTGGCGAGTACGGCGAGGGCTATGTCCGCATCGGGCTTGTCGAGAACGAGCACCGCATCCGGCAGGCGGCCCGCAACGTGAAGAAGTTCCTGGCCGACTCCGAGACCATTCTCGCGAAGGCCCACAACGCTATGGCGGGACAATGAGCCAGAAGGTCTGGAAGATCGGGGTCGCGGGCCTGGGCACCGTTGGCGGCGGCCTGCTGCAGTTCCTGTCGGAGCGGCCAGAGTTCGCGCCGGCCGGAGGCAGGGTGGTGGTCACCGGCGTCTCCGCCCGCTCTCGCTCGCGTCCGCGCAGCGTCGACATCTCGGGCCTCACCTGGTTCGACGACCCGGTCGCCCTGGCCACCTCGCCGGAGACCGACATCTTCGTCGAGCTGGTCGGCGGCTCCGACGGCCCGGCCAAGGCCGCCGTCGAGGCGGCGCTTAAGGCCGGCAAGCCTGTCGTGACCGCCAACAAGGCCCTGATCGCCGAGCATGGCTCCGAGCTGGCCGT
>JBEIDC010000079.1:0-14884 GCA_040383665.1 Caulobacter sp. | reverse complement strand
GGGGCGGAGCGCCGGGCCTCCGCCCGGCATAGGGGTAGTCATGGGCCGTTTCGACGAAGGTTGGCGCTCCGCGTGGTCGTTCTCCCGCAGGCCCAGGACGCGCAGGGCTGTTCACCCTTTTGTCCCGGACTCTCCCCGCCCGGCCTCTCCGGACGGCTCGAACTGCTGCCCACGAACGGGCAGGCGCGCTGAACCAGCGCACGCCTGGAACGGAGGCTTACGTCCCCTCCGCCTGGTCCCGCTCAACCACTCCCCGCCGCCGCATCGGGCTGGTACCAGGCGCCCTCCCCCGCGACGGGGACGTGATGAGTATGGTCGGGGTTGGAGCGAGGGGGATAAGCCGTGATCTATCCCCCTATTTCTTCCTCTCCCTCTTGGGAGAGGGGGACCCTCCTTAGCCGAAGGCGACGGAGAGTGGAGCGGGAAGCTCCTGTGCCTGGACTCCTTGCGCGGACAGGGATGAAGGCCGGACACGGCGACCAGTCACCGACCGCCTGCGCCTCCCTCTCCACCCTGCTCCGCAGGGTCCCCCTCTCCCAACAGGGAGAGGATAGATGTGCTCAGAACTTCCACTTCGCGGTGCAGGCGTCGGCCAGTTTCACGATGTCCGGCCGCTTCATCGTTCCGGCCAGGATCGCGCTCTCGAAGTTGAGGTTCACGTAGCCGATGCCGATCCACATCTCCGTCTCGTCAGGCTCCTCGCCGCGCGCCTTGAGCCGGGCGACGGCGGCCTGGGTCTTCTTCTCCCAGACCGGCGGCTTGCCGGGACGGCCTTCGATCGCCTCGCCATCGATCTGCGACAGGCGGCGATAGGTCGCCGCGCACCGCTCGATGGCGAAGTAGTCGGGGGAAAGGGTCTGGGCGGCGACCGGGGTCGCCATGGGCAGGGCGAGCGCCAGGGCGACCGTGGTGAAGAGGGGTATACGCATGGGAGGACCTCCGGATGGGAGGATGTTACGGCGGAGTCGGCGCGCCGCGCGCCGCCAGAAAGGGGGGCGATGTTTCCTTCTCCCCTCCCGTCACGCGGCGAGGGACACGCACTGAAGTGCATGTCCCCGGTCCAGCCTTCCCAACACTCCGCTCCTCCTCGCGGAAGCGAGGACCCAGGTTTACGGCCAACGCAATCAGCCCCAGGGATTGTGAGCGGCCAGACCCCCACAATGCGTGCACGTTCAACAAAGCCTGGGTCCTCGCTTCCGCGAGGATGAGCGGTGAAAGAAGGGGGGTCCTTCTCCCCAGGAGAAGGATCGATCACCAAAACCCATGCAGGCCATGCGTGCCGGACGTGCCGGGTTGGTCAAGGGTGACCCCTGCGGGGTCATCGCTCCGCGACGCGAAGCGCCCTTGAGCAACCCGGAACGCCCGGCGATGATCTCGGCATGGGGTTTGGGGGAATGAAGGGGTTGGACTGTTCTCGAAGTCGATGCGGGCTGCGTTCAACCACTCGGAGTGAGCTGCTGCGCTATGGATGTTAGAGAGCTTCGCCAACTTATGGGGCGCGAGGGTATTCGAGCGGATCTGATCGATACCGGCACCCCGTGGCAGTCGGAGTGCTACGTTGTGACTGAGAGAGACGGCGGGTGGGTTGCCTACTATGCCGAGCGGGGATTGGAACGAAGCCTCACGGCGTTCGCCACCGAAGACGAAGCGTGCAGACATGTTCTAGGCAAGCTGCGCGCCGATCCGTCAGCGAGACGGTAACAGCAAGGCCGTCCGCCGCGGCCACACAGCATCCATAGAAAAAGGGCGGCCCCGTCGCCGGAACCGCCCCTGATCTTTCAGCGATGACGCTCGAAGGTTTACGCCTCGGCGGTCGCCTCTTCCTTCTTGGTCAGGTCTTCGCCGGTTTCCTGATCGACGACCTTCATCGACAGCTTGGTCTTGCCGCGATCGTCGAAGCCCAGGAGCTTCACCTTGACCATCTGGCCTTCGGTCAGCACGTCGGCGGGGCGGGCCACGCGTTCGTTGCTGATCTGGCTGACGTGGACCAGGCCGTCCTTGGCGCCGAAGAAGTTCACGAAGGCGCCGAAGTCGACGACCTTCACGACCTTGCCGTTGTAGATGGCGCCCAGTTCCGGCTCGCTGGCGATGGACTTGATCCAGTCCTTGGCCGCGTCGATCTTGGACTGTTCCGAGGCCGCGATCTTGATGGTGCCATCGTCGCCGATGTCCACCTTGGCGCCGGTTTCGGCGACGATCTCGCGGATCACCTTCCCGCCGGTGCCGATCACTTCACGGATCTTGTCGACCGGGATCTTGATGGTCTCGATCTTGGGCGCGAACTCACCGAGCTCGGTGCGCGGCGCGTCCATGGCCTTGTTCATCTCGCCGAGGATGTGGTCACGGCCTTCCTTCGCCTGGGCGAGGGCCTTTTCCATGATCTCGATGGTGATACCCGAGATCTTGATGTCCATCTGCAGCGAGGTGATGCCGTCGCTGGTGCCGGCGACCTTGAAGTCCATGTCGCCCAGGTGATCTTCGTCACCCAGGATGTCCGACAGGACCGCGAAGCCGTCCGATTCCAGGATCAGGCCCATGGCGATGCCGCTGACCGGACGGATCAGCGGAACGCCCGCGTCCATCATGGCGAGCGACGAGCCGCAGACCGTGGCCATCGAGGACGAGCCGTTGGACTCGGTGATCTCGGAGACCAGGCGGATCGTGTAGGGGAAGTCTTCCTTGGCCGGCAGCATCGGGCGGATGGCGCGCCATGCGAGCTTGCCGTGGCCGACTTCGCGGCGGCCGGGCGAGCCCATGCGGCCGGTTTCACCGACGCTGTAGGGGGGGAAGTTGTAGTGCAGCAGGAAGGACTCCTTGTAGGTGCCTTCCAGGGCGTCGATGAACTGCTCGTCGTCGCCGGTGCCGAGGGTCGCGACCACCAGGGCCTGGGTTTCGCCGCGGGTGAACAGGGCCGAGCCGTGGGTGCGCGGCAGGACGCCGACTTCACCGATGATCGGACGCACGGTGCGCACGTCGCGGCCGTCGATGCGGATGCCGGTGTCGAGGATGGCGCGACGCACGACGTCGGCTTCCAGTTCCTTGAACACGCCGCCCAGCTTCAGCGGGTCGACGCCGTCCGGATTGGCTTCGCTCTTGCCGAGGGCCGCGATGGCCTTCTTCTTGGCGGCGCCGATCGCTTCGTAGCGGTCCTGCTTCTTCTGGATCTTGTAGCCGGCGATGATGTCGGCGCCGACCAGGGTCTTCATTTCCGCCTTGATGGCGTCGGTGTCGTCGACGGCGAAGTCGAACGGCTCCTTGGCGGCGTGCTCGGCCAGTTCGATGATCGCGTCGATCACCGGCTGGATGCCGTCATGGGCGAACTTGATGCCGCCCAGGACGATTTCCTCGTCCAGTTCCTGGATCTCGGACTCGACCATCATCACCGCGTCGGCGGTGCCGGCGACGACCAGGTCCATCTTGCTGTCCTTCAGCTCGTCGAGCGTCGGGTTCAACACGTATTCGCCGTTGATCCAGCCGACGCGCGCGGCGCCGATCGGGCCCATGAACGGGGCGCCGGAGAGGACCAGGGCGGCCGAGGCGGCGACCATGGCTAGCATGTCGGGATCGTTCTCGAGGTCATGTTGCAGCACGGTGCAGACGACCTGGACTTCGTTCTTGAAGCCCTTGACGAACAGCGGGCGGATCGGACGGTCGATCAGGCGGGAGACCAGGGTCTCCTTCTCCGACGGACGGCCTTCACGCTTGAAGAAGCCGCCCGGGATCTTGCCGGCGGCGAAGGTCTTTTCCTGATAGTTGACCGTCAGCGGGAAGAAGTCCTGGCCCGGCTTCTGGGTCTTGGCGAACACGGCGGTGGCCAGGACGACGGTTTCGCCCATGGTGGCCAGAACGGCGCCATCAGCCTGACGGGCGATGCGGCCGGTCTCGAGCGTGAGCGTCTTGCCGCCCCACTCGATGGTCTTGCGTTTGATATCGAACATAAGGGTTCTTTCTCTCGTGTCCCGAGGGCGTATTCCCGCGGGGGCGGACAGGTGTCGTTTCCGAAATCCTCTCCAGATGTCAGGCCTGATGAGGATTTCGTCTGAACCCTCGTTCATGCGTCAGAAGTCCGGCTTGGGGACTTCGCGCCGGCGGTTCCAAGGCCTGGAGGAACCTTCGGCGGATAAGCATCGGGGCGGGACCCTCGATGAAGATCCCGCCCCGGTTTGGTTGGTCAGCCTAGCGGCGCAGGCCCAGCTTCTCGATGAGGCTCTGGTAGCGCGCGACGTCCGATTTCTTGAGGTGGTCGAGCAGCGAACGACGCTGCGAAACCATGAGCAGAAGGCCACGACGGCTGTGGTTGTCCTTCTTGTGGGATTTGAAGTGTTCGGTCAGGTTGGCGATGCGCTCGGAGAGGATCGCGACCTGGACTTCGGCGCTTCCGGTGTCGCCGGGGGTGCGGCCGTGTTCAGCGATGAGCGCGGCTTTGCGCTCGAGAGTGATCGACATCGTGTGGTCTCCGCTCAGGCTTGAAGAAAGACCCGGACGGGATTGAGCTTTCCCGCGCGCATCTCGGCGAGGGCCACCAGCCTGTCTCCGTCCATCGCCGAAACCAGTCGCGAGCCGCCGGTGAGGCGGGCCTTGAGGTTTTCGACCTGTCGGGGAACGAGAACGATGGGTCTTCCCTGCGCCAGCCGGAAGGCGTCCTCCGCGGTCACGGCCAGCGCCGGGATGTCGTCCAGCGCGGTCTCGACCGGGAGCAATACCTCCGGAAGCGCGGCCTTATGGCTCATATCTTCCAGATTTTCCAGCGGAATCGCACGATCCTCCCCGAAGGGTCCGACCCGGGTTCGACGCAGCGCGCTGACATGGGCCTCGGCCCCCAGGGCGGCGGCCAGGTCGCGGACGATGGAGCGGACATAGGTGCCCTTGCCGCACTCCACCTCGATCTCGACATGGTCGGCGTCGGGGGCGGCGCTGACGCGGGCGGCGTGGACGACAACGGCCCGGGCGGCCAGTTCGAACGCCTCGCCGGCCCGGGCCAGGTCATAGGCCCGCTCGCCGTCGACCTTGATCGCCGAGTATTGCGGCGGGATCTGCTGGATCTCGCCGACGAAGGCGGGCAGGGCGGCCTCGACCTGGGCGACGGTCGGGCGCACATCGGAGGTCCCGGTGGTCTCGCCCTCGCGGTCCAGGGTGGTGGTCGAACGGCCCCATTCGATCATGAAGCGATAGGCCTTGTCGGCGTCCATCATAAAGGGGACGGTCTTGGTCGCCTCGCCCAGCGCGATGGGCAGAACGCCGGTGGCCAGAGGGTCCAGGGTGCCGGCGTGGCCGGCCTTCTGGGCGTTGAACAGCCAGCGCACCCGGCCCACGGCCTGGGTCGAACCGAAGTCGTAGGGCTTGTCCAGGCACACCCAGCCGGAGACCGCGTCGCCCTTCTTGCGGCGGGCCATCTCAGGCTTCGCCGTCGTCGTCGGGGTGCAGGTCGGCCTGGACGCGCGGGTTGTCGAACAGGCTGTTGATCCGCGCGGCGTTGTTGAAGCTGTCGTCGTGGAAGAACTTCAGGTCCGGCGTGAACTTCATGGTGATGTGGCGACCGAGCCGGCCGCGCAGGAACTTGCTGACCTTGTTCAGCGCCTTGACGATCTCGGCCGTCGCCTGGCCGGTGACGCCGGCTCCGAGCGGTTCGACGAAACAGATGGCGTGCTTGAGGTCCGGGCTCATCCGCACTTCCGAGACGGTCACCGAGACGCCCTGCAGCGCCGGCTCCTGGAACTTCTCCTCGCGGAGCACCTCGACCAGCGCATGGCGGATCAGCTCGCCGGCGCGCAGCTGGCGCTGGGTCGGACCGGCGGGGGCCTGGTGGCGGGACTTCCCGTGCTTGGGACTGGCGCGTGACATGGCGGTCTACCTCTGGCCGGCGGCGGGGATCGAACCCGGGGCGGGCGAAAACGAAGGGCGGGCTTCTAGGCGCGATGCGCGGGGATGTCCAGTTTCGCGCCGCTCCCACCTCCGTCATCCTCGCCCTTGTGGCGAGGACCCCTCGTTCCGCTTCCAGGTGAGAGGGTGATCACATCCGCACCTGCGAACCGACGCAGGGGTCCTCGGGACAAGCCCGAGGATGACGGGATCAAGGTCTAGGTTGCGGCCACGCCGTCTCCTGTCACTATGCGTAGTGAATCGAAACGAACGGGCGGAGACGGGGGATGACGGACGGCACCGGGGCGGCGGCTCCCCACCCCCTGCTGGTCGCGCCGGTCGCGCCGACCCTGGTCAAGCTGGCCGCGCCCAACCTGCTGGGCATGCTGGCCGCGACGGCGGTGTCGATCGCCGAGACCGCCTACATCGGCCGGCTGGGCGTCGAGCCGCTGGCGGCCGCGGCCCTGGTGCTGCCGCTGATCATGCTGATGGGGATGATGAGCGCCGGGGCGATGGGCGGGGGGGTGTCCTCCGCCGTCAGCCGCGCGCTCGGCGCCGGCGACGTCGCCAAGGCCGAGGCCCTGGCCCGTCACGCGGCGGTGATCGGTCTGGCGCTCGGTCTCGGCTTCACCATTCTGCTGACCCTCTTCGGGCGGAGCGTGTTCGCACTGCTGGGCGGCGAGGGCGAAACCCTGCACCAGGCGGTGATCTACTCCGCCGTGGTCTTTTCCTTCGCCGGGGCGATCTGGCTCAGCAACATGCTCGCCTCGGTGCTGCGCGGCTCGGGCAACATGGTCGGGCCTTCGGCGGCCATGCTGGCCGGGGCGGCGCTGCAGGTGGTTCTGGGCGGCGCGCTCTGCTTCGGCTGGGGCCCGGCGCCACGGCTGGGCATCGTCGGCGTCGGCCTGGGCCAGGCGATCTCGGCCACCCTGGTGACGGTGATCCTCTACCTGCTCCTGCGCCGGGCGAGCGCGCCGGTGAAGCTGCGCCTGCGCGGGCCGCTGAGCCGGGCGCATTTCGAGGACATTCTGAGGGTCGGTGGTCCGGCCCTGCTGTCGCCGATCCAGACGGTGGCCACGATCCTGGTCATCACCGCCATCGCCGCCCGCTTCGGGCCAGAAACCCTGGCCGGCTATGGCATCGGTTCGCGGCTGGAGTTCCTGCTGGTGCCGATCGCCTTCTCGGTCGGGGTCGCCTCGCTGCCGATGGTCGGTCTGGCCATCGGGGCCGGGGAGGTGGCGCGGGCCCGAAAGGTGGCCTGGACAGCGGGGGGTCTGGCGGCCGCGGGCCTGGGCGCCGTGGGCCTGCTGCTCAGCCTGTTCCCGGATCTGTGGGTGACGATCTTCACCGACCAGCCGGGGGTTCGGAAGGCCGCCGCGCTCTATCTGCACTTCGTCGGGCCGGTGTTCGGCTTCTTCGGCCTGAGCCTGGCGCTCTACTTCGCCTCCCAGGGGGCCGGCAAGATCGTCGGCCCCCTTGTGGCCGGCACGGCGCGACTGGTGGTGGTCGGCGTCGGCGGCCTGATCCTGGTGGCGGTCGAGGCCCCCGCCTGGGCGCTGTTCGCGCTGGTGGCGCTGGGCATGGTGGTGATGGGCGGCCTGACGGCGGCGTTTGTCTACTTCACGCCGTGGGGGCCGAGGCCGCTGTCCGCAGCCGCTGATTGAAGAAGCTGATCGTCCGCGCCTCGGCCTCGCGGGTCGGACCGCTGTTGGCCAGGTGGATGGTCAGCACCGAGTGGCTGGGCACGCCGGTGCCCGGCTGGCCGTCCTCGGGCTTCAGCTGCCAGGCCTCGAAGCGGTCGCCCAGCTCTTCCTTGAGCATCTCGAACCGGCCCGGCGGAACGAAACGGTCGCCGTGGAAGGCCAGGCCCAGAACGCTCAGGTCCTCCTCGGTCAGCCGCTTCTTCACACAGCCCATCTCGGCGGCCGAGCAGTCGATGGCCCGCTCGCGACCCTTGCCGATCGGCATCGAGGGCTGGCTCAGCACCGGGGCGATCACCGACGGCTCGGTCATCATAGCCAGGGCGAAGCCGCCGGTGAAACACATGCCCAGCGCCCCGACGCCCGGCCCGCCGCAGTCGGCGTGCGCCTGGCGCGCCAGGGCCCTCAGCCAGTCGACGATGGGCGAGGACTTCCCGTTGGCCCAGACATTGAACTCGCGCCGGATGCAGATGTTGAGGAACATCTCGCGCATGACATAGCCGTTCGAGACCTGCCGACCCGGCTCGCCGAACAGGCTGGGCAGGTAGACGGTGAACCCCGCCGCCGCCACGCCGTCGGCATAGCGCACCACCAGCGGATGCAGGCCCGGGATCTCGTGCATGATGATCACCGCAGGTCCCGATCCGCGCCGGAACACCGGCCGCGTCCACGGCCCGTCGGCGAAGTCGAAACGCTCGTAGTCCTTCAGGATGTCGATGTCGGTCATGTCAGGTCCCCCCGGGGACATGTTCGCGAAGCGTACGTGTCCCCGCAACCCTTGAGGGGACACGTACCGGCTTTCGCCGGAACATGTCCCCGGCATCGGCGGCGTCTAGCTGCCCGGCTTCTTCAGGTAGTCCGGCGCCATCACCCGGGCGGTGACGTCCGAGGTGTTGGGGTTGGGCATGCGCCATTCGCCGCGCCAGGCGAAGTCCATCACCGCGCAGAGGCGGGTCTGGCCGGCGGCGTCAGCGCCGAAGGCATGGACCCGCAAGGGGCGGTTGTGGGCGATCGGGCTGATGGCCAGCCAGCCGCTGGTCGCGCCGGGACAGAAGGCCTGGACCATGACCCTGCCTTCGGCTCTGGCCGGGTCGATGGCGTAGAGAGTCCCGGTTCCGGCGTCCTCGCCCATCAGGCCGTCGAGCCGGCGAATGGTGTCGGCATCCCGCAGCGGCTCGGGAATGACCCCGACCGGCACCGCCGTGGCCCGCACCGCCAGCACCCGCTGTCGCAGCAGGGTCCTGGTGAAGACGAAGGTCAGGCCCGCGCCGGTCAGCCGCCGGGCCTTGGGGGAGGCGGAATCATAGGTGACCATCCGTTTGGTGGCGGCCGTCGACGGCGCGGCGGCGACCAGGGCGGTCATGCCGGCCAGGGCCGCCGCGAGAAGGCGCAAGACAGGCGTCATCACTCTCTGCCCGTTCCCTACCGCTTCGATCCCGGCTTGCCGCGCAGGTCGGCCAGGTCGCCTTCGAAGCCGGACAGCTTCCAGACGCCGTCCCGCCGCGCGAACACCAGCAGGCAGGGGCCGTCCTTCTTCTTCGTGGCGCAGACCGATCCGTCGTCGCGGTAGCGGAGCGCACCGCCGATGATGAGGCGGTTCGGCAGCGGCTGGTCGGGCGTGTAGCCGTAGTAGCTGGCCGCGGCCCGAAAGGCCTCCGGCCGCAGGAAGGCCTCGACCGCCACATCGGCCAGCCCCGGCGCGATGATCGCGGCCAGGGCCCGGGCGCCGTCGTCCATCTCCCGGCGGCCGACCTCGCGCATGACGCGGGATTCCAGATTGTTCTTCAGCGCCCGCCTGTCGACATGGCGGTCGAAGGCGACGCGGTCGTTGTCGCGGATGGCGACCAGCAGGGCGTGGACGTCTCCGGCCGCGTCATACCGCGCGGTTGTGGCGCAGCCGGACAGCGTCAGTGCCAGTGCGGCCAGGATGGCGAAAGTGCGGATCATGTCGGCCTCCTTCGCGTCCGCTCGGGGCGGAAATGGGGCGCCGTCAGCTGCAGCGTCGTTCGCCGGCGGGCGACGGCCCGAACCGGACCCGGACCTCGACGGTGCGGGAATCCTCATAGGCGGGATAGATGACCCCGTGGGCCCAGGCGCGGGCGGCCTTGCCGTAACCCTGCCCCGGCGCGTCCTCGAACAGCACCACGCAGCGCTTCAGCGACCCGCCGCCGGGCCGGCAGGACAGGACCACGCCGCTTTCGTCGGGCTTGAGGGAAACTTTCTGGAGCCGGGCGGTCGCGCCGGGCCGCAGCGCCAGCCGCGTGCCCTGGGTGGTGACGGTCACCTGGCGCTCGGCCGCGCAGGCGGGGGCCACGGCGACGCGATCGGGCGTCGAGGCGCAGGCGCCCAGAAGGGCGACGGCGATCGGGACGGCGAGGATGGAACGGGTCGACACGGAGCCCTCCATGACCGTGGCGGGGGCCGGCGAGGCCCCGGAAGCGGCGCAGGATCGCCGGTCTTGGCCTCAGGCTCAAGGGACTCCCTTCCGGGCGCGGGGCGGAAACGCTAGAGGAGCCGCCATGACCCTCACTCCCCAGCAGCCCCACGGGGCCCTGCGCAGCTACGGCCGCGTAAAGGCGCGCGTCCTCAAGGCGCGGCAGGCGGCGCTGATCGACACCGTGGCGCCGGAAGTCGACATCCCCGAGGGCCCGTTCGATCCGCGCGATCTGAAGCCCGACGCCCGTGAGGTCTGGCTGGAGATCGGCTTTGGCGGCGGCGAGCACATGGCCGGGCAGGCGGGGCGTGATCCGGATCTGCTGATCATCGGCGTCGAGCCCTTCCTCAACGGCGTGGCCAGCGCCCTGCGCCATGTGCAGGAGGGCGGCCTGACCAATGTGAAGGTTCACCAGGGCGATGCGCGCGAGGTGGCCGGCCGGCTGCCCGATGGCTGCCTGGACCGCATCTTCATCCTGTTTCCCGACCCCTGGCCCAAGTCGCGCCATCACAAGCGGCGGATCATCCAGGCTGGGTTCCTGGTCGAGCTGCACCGGCTGCTCAAGCCCGGCGGGCGCCTGCGCTTCGCCACCGACTGGGCGGCCTACGCCGACTGGACCCTGGACCGGATGACGGCCAGCGGCCTGTTCACCGGCCCCCTCGGCGACACCGCCGTCCCGCCCGCCGACCACCTGACCACCCGCTACGAGGAAAAGAAGCTGGGCGACTGCGCGCCGGTGTTCCTGGACTTTGTCCGGACCTGAGCAATCCGCAACCGACCCTCTGGCAATTGGCGGCGGCGCACCCGATCTGTCGGGCCTGATCAATTCCCTGGGGCACCACCGATGAGCTTTTCCGTCCACGCCGCGTCCGCGCCGGTCTTCGTGCGCGCGCTGACCAACACCGCCGCCTTCATCGACAAGGCGCTGGCCGCCGGTCTGTCGGAGGCGGCGATCCTCGAGGCGCGGCTCGCGCCGGACATGCTTCCCTTCCCGCGGCAGATCCAGATGGCCTCCGACGCGGCCAAGGGCGCCGTCGCCCGCCTGGCCGGGGTCGAGGTTCCGTCCATGCCCGACACCGAGACCACCCTCGCCGAGCTGAAGGCCCGCATCGCCGCGACCATCGCCTTCATCGAAAGCGTCGACGCCGCCGCCTTCGACGGTGCGGAGGACCGCGAGGTGGTTCTGAAGTTCCCCGGCATGGAGCTGAAGTTCACCGGCGGCGACTTCCTGACAGGCTTTGCCCTGCCCAACTTCTTCTTCCACTTCACCACCGCCTACGCCCTGCTGCGGTCGGTCGGCGCGCCGATCGGCAAGATGGACTTCCTGGGCGGCGTCCCGACGAAGGGATAGGCCCGGGCTCAAGCGCGGTCTGAGGGGCTGACAAGCTCTCCGGGCCGCGCTATAGAGCACGCAACATCGTTTGATCGCGCTGGATAGCGCAGTCGAGCGGCGGTCTTCGGGCCGCCGCTTTTTGTTTGGGTTCTGAACGGATGCGCGCACGCACGGCGGAAGACGCCACCCTGCTCGAACTGCTCGATCCGGTCGCGGAAGCGGCGGGGTACGAGATCGTCCGCCTGCGCCTGATGGCCGGCAAGGAGAGCCGCCGGCTGCAGATCATGGCGGAGACGCCGGACGGCGACATGACGGTGGAAGGCTGCGCGCTGCTGTCGCGCGCCGTGTCCGAGGTGATGGACGCCGCCGATCCGATCACCGGCGAGTATACGCTGGAGGTTTCCAGCCCCGGCATCGACCGGCCGCTGACCCGGCTGAAGGATTTCGAGGTCTGGGAAGGCTTCGAGGCCCGCCTCGAACTCGACCGCCTGGCCGAGAACCGCAAGCGCTTCCGCGGCGAGCTGGCCGGTGTCGAAGACGGCCAAGTGGGCATCAACGTCGAGGGCGAGGCCGAGACCACCCTCTACATACCGTTCGACTGGATCGTGGAGGCCAAGCTGGTCTTCAACGACAAACTGATGAAACACGGGGCCGACGAGCGCGCCGCCCGTATCCAATCCGAAGAAGAGTAGGAAACCACCATGGCCACCGGCATTTCCGCCAACCGCCTTGAGCTGCTCCAGATCGCCGACGCGGTCGCCCGCGAGAAGGGCATCGAGAAGGAGATCGTGATCGCCTCCATCGAGGAAGCGATCCAGAAGGCGGCCCGCAGCCGCTATGGCGCCGAGCACGACATCCGGGTGCACATCGACACCAAGAGCGGTGCGACGACGATCAAGCGCTACGTCACCGTGGTGCCCGACGACGCCGAGCTGGACGAGACCTCGCTGGGCATGGTCCGGCTGAGCGACGCCCTGGCGCTCGACCGTGACGCCTTCGTCGGCCAGGTGACCGAGGAGGAGCTGCCGCCCTTCGAGTTCGGCCGCGTCCAGACCCAGATGGCCCGCCAGGTGGTGACCGGGAAGGTCCGCGAGGCCGAGCGCGAGCGTCAGTTCGAAGAGTACAAGGATCGCGTCGGCGAAATCGTCAACGGCACCGTCAAGCGCGTCGAGTACGGCAACGTGATCGTCGATCTGGGCCGCGGCGAAGGCATCATGCGCCGCGACCAGTCGATCCCGCGCGAGAACTTCAACCTCGGCGACCGCATTCGCTGCTACATCTACGACGTCCGGCGCGAGACCAAGGGCCCGCAGATCATGCTCAGCCGCGCCCACGGCGGCTTCAGGGCCAAGCTGTTCGCGCAGGAAGTGCCGGAAGTCTACGACGGTGTCATCGAGATCCGCGCCGTGGCCCGCGACCCGGGCAGCCGCGCCAAGATGGCCGTGGTCAGCAACGACTCCAGCATCGACCCGGTCGGCGCCTGCGTCGGCATGCGCGGCTCGCGCGTGCAGGCGGTGGTGGCCGAGCTTCAGGGCGAGAAGATCGACATCATCCAGTGGAACGGCGACGAGGCGACCTTCATCGTCAACGCCCTGGCCCCGGCTGAAGTCTCCAAGGTCGTCATGGACGAGGAAGACGAGCGCGTCGAAGTGGTGGTGCCGGACGAGCAGCTGTCGCTGGCCATCGGCCGCCGCGGCCAGAACGTCCGTCTCGCCTCCCAGCTGACCGGCTGGCAGATCGACATCATGACCGAGACCCAGGAGAGCGAGCGCCGCCAGAAGCAGTTCGCCGAGACCACGGCCCTGTTCCAGGAAGCCCTGGACGTCGACGAGGTCATCGCCCAGCTGCTGGCCACCGAAGGCTTCATGTCGGTGGAAGACGTGGCCTATGTCGAACCGCACGAGATCGCGGCCATCGAAGGCTTCGACGACGACACCGCCGACGAGCTGCAGACCCGCGCCCGCGAGTTCCTGGACAAGGAAGCCGCCGCCCAGGACGCCCGCCGCGTCGAGCTGGGCGTCGAGGACGCCGTGCTGGAGATCGAGGGCGTCACCCTGCCAATCGCCGTCGCCCTTGGCGAGGGCGAGGTGAAGTCCGTCGAGGACCTCGCCGGCCTGATCCCGGACGACCTGCGCGGCTGGTTCGAGACCCGGGACGGCGAGCGCGTGCGTGAGCCGGGCGTGCTGGAGGCCTTCAACCTGTCGCCGGACGATGCCGAGGCGCTGATCATGCGGGCTCGCGTCATCATGGGCTGGGTCGAGGCGCCGCCGGAGCCGGAGTACGAGGAAGAGTTCGTGTCCGAGGGTCTCGACAACCCCGAGGACTACGATGTGGCCGTGGCCGAAGGCGAGGCGAGCGACGCCTGAGGGCGTTGCTCATTGAGGGCGAAACCGACATGGCCGCCCCTCAACCCCGCACCCCCCGGACCCATGGGGAAGCCTCTCGCGAGCGCCGGGACATCGTCTCGGGCTCGGTGATGGAGGAACACCAGCTGATCCGGTTCGTGGCCGGGCCGGACGGCGTGGTCACGCCCGACCTGGCGCGCAAGCTGCCGGGCAGGGGCCTGTGGGTCGCCGCCGACCGCGTCAGCGTCGAGACCGCCGCCAGGAAGGGCCTGTTCTCCCGGGCGGCGAAGACGAAGCTGGTCGCGCCGGCCGGCCTCGCCGACCAGGTCGATGCGCTTCTGCACCGCAGATGCCTGGACGCCCTCGGCCTTGCACGGCGTGGCGGCGACATCATCTCGGGCTTCGAAAAGGTCCTTTCCAGCATCCGGGGCGGCAAGGCCGCCTGGCTGGTGGAAGCCTCCGACGGGGCCGCCGACGGGCGCCGCAAGCTGCTGTCGGCCTTCCGGACCTCGCCCTCGCCGCCACAGCTTGTTGGCGTTTTCTCCTCGACCGAATTGGGTTTGGCCTTGGGGGGCGAGAATGTGATACACACCGCCTTCCTTGCGGGGCGAGCCTCCGGTCACTGGACAAAGGATGTCCACAGACTGGCGGGGTTCCGTCCGCTTCTTCCCGAGGGTTGGCGCGAGGAATAGAAGGGCCGGGCGGATCGCGCCGCGGTCCCTTCAGGTTTTGAACGTTACGTATGCGCCGGATACGCCGGCAGTGAGTTAAGCGAGACGCATGAGCGACGAGAACGACAACGGCCGGCCCAATGCCCCCAGGCCCTCCCTCACCCTGAAGCCCCGCGCGGGCTCGGTGAGCGCAGGCGTGGTCAAGCAGAGCTTCAGCCACGGCCGGTCGAAGACTGTGGTGGTCGAGACCAAGCGCGTGCGGACGCACGGCCCGGCCGGAGGCGGCAACCTCGCCGGTCCGTCCGCCGCCGAGAAGCGCACGACCTACGATCCGCGTCCCGCCGCGCCGCGTCCCTCGGGTCCGTCCGCCGCCGATCCGTCCGGCAATCTGTCGGCCGAGGAGATGCGCGCCCGCCAGCGCGCCATCGACGCCGCGCGTGAGGCCCAGGAGCGCCAGGCCGCCCAGGCCCGCGCCCGCACGGAGGAAGAGGCCCGCCGTCAGGCCGCCGAACAGGCCGCGGCCCGCGCCGCCGCCGAGGCCG
>JBEIDC010000078.1:0-14952 GCA_040383665.1 Caulobacter sp. | reverse complement strand
GTCATCCTGCCGAAGGCGGTGCGCGACCAGCGCGGCTGGAAGCCGGGCACGAAACTGACGGTCGAACAGACGCCGGATGGCGTGATCCTGAAGCCCGAACCGCTATTTCCGCCCACAACCCTGGACGAAGTCTACGGCTGCCTGAAGTGGGAAGGTCCGCCCATCTCGCTCGAAGAGATGGACGCGGCGATTACCGCTGAGGTTCTGGATCGGCATGCTCGCGGTCGATACTAACGTCCTGATCCGTCTGATCGTCGGCGACGATATCGTGCAGTCGTCGCGAGCCCTGGCGCTGTTCGAAGAGAACGAGGTCTGGATCGCCACCACGGTTCTCCTAGAAACCGAGTGGGTCCTGCGACGGGTTTACCGCTACGGGCGTGAGCCGTTGGCGCGGGCCATAGGGTCAATCGCAGGGTTGCCGAATGTCCAGCTGGAGCACCCCGAGCGCATAGCGGCAGCTCTGGCGCGCTTGCATGCCGGAGCGGATTTCGCTGACGCCCTGCACGTCGCCGGTTCGGGCGGCGCCGTGCATTTCGCCACCTTCGACACGGCGTGCCTCAGAGCCGAAACGCCGGGGGCGACACAGGTCAGGCTGATCTGAGGCGCCGAAGCGCCCACACCTACGAACTTGTCATCCTCGCCCGGTGGCGCATCCTTCACACAACGCATAGCCTTGTTCGGCGAGGCCACGGGAGAGGGCGCATGACCACGATTACGCTGAACGGCAAATCCGTCACGGTGATGTCCGAGCCAGACACACCGCTGCTGTGGGTGCTGCGCGAGGAGTTCGACCTCAAGGGCGCCAAGTACGGATGCGGCATCGCCCAGTGCGGGGCCTGCACGGTGCATGTCGGCGGCCAGGCGGTGCGGTCCTGCTCGATCGCCATCGGCGACCTGGACGGCCAGAGCATCACCACGATCGAGAGCTTCGACGGCGGCCACAAGGTGCAGAAGGCCTGGATCGACGCCCAGGTCCCGCAGTGCGGCTTCTGCCAGCCCGGCCAGATCATGAGCGCCGCCGCGCTGCTCAGCGAGATCAAGGCCCAGAGCGACGCCGACATCGACGCGGCCATGGCCGGGAACATCTGCCGTTGCGGGACCTACCCGCGCATCCGCGCCGCCATCAAGGCGGCGGCGAAGGCCTGAGGACCGGGATCATGAACAAGCCGATGATCGACCGCCGCGCCTTCCTGGCCACCACAGGCGCCTTCACGCTCAGCTTCGCCGTGCCGAACGCGAAGGCGCAGCAGACCGGCGCGCCGGCCGCGCCCTGGACCGCCTATCTGTCCATCGGCGCCGACGGGAAGCTCGCGCTGCTTTCGCCGACCACGGAGATGGGGCAGGGCACCCACACCGCTCACGCCGCCATCATCGCCGACGAGATCGGCGTGCCGCTCAGCTGGGTCAGCGTCGACACCGCCCTGCCGTCGGACCCCTTCCGGCGCGGCGGGTCGATGGGCTCGGGCGGCTCGGCCGGGGTGCGCGCCTGGTGGGGCGCGCTGCGGACCGTCGGGGCCAACGCCCGCGCCAGCCTGATCGCGGCGGCGGCGAGCAAGGCCGGCGCCCCGGCGGCGGAGATCACGCTGGAAGACGGCCGTTTCCTGCGCGCGGGCAAACCGCTGGCCGTGACCCTGGGCGAGGCCGCGACCCTGGCGGCCGGTAAGCCGCTGGTCGAGGGCGCGCCGAAGGATCCGGCGACCTACCGCCTCGTCGGCAAGGCGACCCCGCGCGTGGACGTGCCGGCCAAGGTGCGCGGCGAGCCGGTGTTTTCGGCGGACTTCACGCGCCCGGGGATGGTCTACGCCTGCGCCGTGCTGTCGCCGGTCTACGGCGGCGACGCAGAGAGCTGGGACGACAAGGCCACCCTGGCGGTCAAGGGCGTCGAGCAGGTGGTGAAGATCCCCGGCGGCGCGGCCGTGGTGGCCAAGAGCCAGTGGGCGGCCATGAAGGGCGCGGCGGCGCTGAATGTGCGCTGGAAACCCACCGTCAACGACGGTCTGGACTCCGCCGCGATCTCGGCGGCGATGCACACGGGCCTCGGCAAGGACGCCCAGGCGATCGTCGGCAAGGTCGAGGGCGACACGGCGGCGGCCCTGGCCGGGGCGGCGAAGACCTTCCAGGCCGACTACGAGGCGCCCTACCTCTGCCACGCGCCGATGGAGCCCTGGTCGATCACCGTCGAGCCGACGGCTGACGGCGGGCTGGAAATCTGGGGCCCGTTCCAGACCCAGGACCGCAATCGCAACACCGCCGCCAGGACCGCCGGCATCGATCCCTCCAAGGTGACGCTCCACACCCTGATGCTCGGCGGCGGCTACGGCCGGCGTCTGGGCGACGACGGCACCCCGGGCGGGGTGGTCACGGCGCTGGCGGTGAAGAAGCCGGTGAAGTTCTTCTGGCGGCGCGAGGACGAGATCGGCCAGGGCTGGTATCGCCCGGCCCAGGTCGCGCGGCTGAAGGCCGGCATCGACGCCAGCGGCAAGGTCACGGCCCTCCACATTCGCACCGCCGGCCCCTCGATGCGCGACAGCTTCGCGCCCGGCGGCCTGAAACAGGGCGAACTCGACGTCTCCTCGGTCCAGACCCTGACCGACACCCGCTACCGAACCGGCGCCTATCGCGTCGACTGGGTCCGGGTCGATCAGCCCGTGCCCATGGCGCCTTGGCGCGCCGTCGGCGCGACCCAGAACGGCTATTTCATGGAGGCGTTCGTCGACGAACTGGCCGCCTTCCTGAAGAAGGATCCGGTCGCCCTGCGCCGCGAGCTGCTGGCTCACGATCCCCGGGCTTTGAAGGTCATCGACGAGGCCGCGAAGGCCGGCGACTGGGGCAAGCCGCTGAAAAAGGGCCACGCCCGGGGCTTTGCCTATGTCGAGAGCTACGGCAGCCTCTGCGCCCAGGTGGTCGAGGTCTCGCTCGGCGACGGCGGCGTGGTGAACATCCACAAGGCGATCTGCGTGCTCGACTGCGCCCGCGTCGTCACCCCGGACGGCGCCCGCAACCAGGTCGAGGGCGGCATGATCCAGGGCCTGTCGACGGCGCTGTTCGAAGGCATCGAGATCAGCGGCGGCCGGGCGACCAACACCAACTTCGACGGCTACCGGATCCTGCGGATGAACGAGTCGCCGCACGCGGTGGAGACGGTGTTCATCGAGAACGGCGAGACCATCGGCGGCGTCGGCGAGCCGCCGGTTCCGCCGGCGACGCCCGCCCTGGTCAACGCCCTGTTCGCCCTGACCGGCAAGCCGATCCGCAAGCTGCCGATCAGCGCGACGCTGGCGGGGTAGGGGGCGAACAGCTTCCGCTTCCCCCTGTTACGCGTCATGGCCCGACTTGTTCGGGCCAGCCATGCGTGGTGAGGCAACGGGGAAGGGCGCGGAGTCTATCCGCGCACTTGCTGGTTTCGCCGGTGTCCCTGGGTGGCCCTAACAAGTCGGGCCATGACGTAGCGTTGTTGGAACAGGCGCTAGCCGGGCCCAGGCCCGACCGCTACCCCGGCAGCCGCTCGAACTGCGGTATCCCTTCGGGGATGCAGTGGAAGGGCTGCTTGTCGACCGTGTAGATCGCCATCTGCGGTGCGAACACCGACGGGTCGTCCAGAGACCCCGCCTTCAGGATCACCGCCGGGAAGCCGGGCGAGCGGGTGATGATGTGGCTGCCGCATTCGGCGCAGAACTCGCGGGTCACCGGGTTGGGGATGTCCTTGCGGCTGAAGCTCTTCGGCTCGCCCCGTGTGTAGCTGAAGCCCGGGATCGGCATGGCCATGAACACATTGGGCGAGCCGCCGGTGATGTGCTGGCACTCGCGGCAATGGCACTGGGCCTGCATCATTGGCTCGCCCTCGGCCACATAGCGCAGCGCGCCGCAGTAGCATCCGCCTTCGAGTTTCATGGTCGCCTCTCCCGTTGTTTTGCGGAACGCTAGCACCCTTCCGCGCCGTCACGGCAAGGGCCGCTCAGGCCGCCATCTCCACGGCCTTGTCGAGCGCCTTGACCAGGCGCTGCGGCGGCTCGGCCCCGGAAACGGCCAGCTTGCCGTCGAAGATCATGAACGGCACGCCGGAGACGCCCGCCTCATGGGCCAGCTGGTGCTCGCGGGTGATCGTGTCCTTGTCGGCGCCTTCCGACAGCAGCTGCAGGACCAGCAGCCGGTCCATGCCCGCCGCGCCGGCGATGTCGGCCAGGACGACCGGGTCACCGATGTCCTTGCCCTCGCTGAAGTAGGCGGCCAGCACGCCCTCCAGCACCGGCTCCTGGCAGCCGGCCGTCTGAGCCCAGCGGATCAGGCGATGGGCGGCGTTGGTGTTGGGCGAGACCTTGATCGCGGTCAGATCCCAGCTGATGCCGTCCTGGGCCGCGTTGTCGTCCAGCACCCTGGTGATCTCGGCCCGGCGGGACGAGTCGGGGAACTTGGCGGCCATGTAGGCCTTGCGGTCGACGCCCTCTTCCGGAAGCGTCGGATCCAGCTGATAGGGGCGCCAGACGACCGTGGCCTGAATGTCCGGGCGCATGGCCAGCGCCGCGTTCAGCCGCCGCCAGCCGAGGTAGCACCAGGGACAGACGACGTCGGCGATGAAGTCGATCTGCATGGGGCGCTCCTTACACGGGTGGTCTTTTGCTTTGTCGCATTTTCTGGCGGCGAACCGGTATCCACTTCGCCTGAAAATGCTCAGCTGGCTTCACGCTGCTGGGCGCGGGCGGCGGCGCGTTCCAGCGCTACGGCGGCGTTCTCGCCGGGCTCGATCTGGGCGACGCCGATATCGAAGTCGACGGTGAAGGGCGTCTTGCCATCACCGGACTCGAAGGCGGTGCAGGCGATGACGGCGGCGATGCGCTCGGCGGCGGAGCGACCGGCGCCCTGAGGCGTGGCGGGCAGGGCCAGGGCGAAGACTTCCGGGCCCAGGCGGGCCGCGGTGTCCTCGGCGCGGACCAGGCGGCCGATCATAGAGCCGATCTGCGGAATGGCCCGATCCAGCCAGCCGCCGGCCCGGGCGGCGTGAACCTCCGGCCGGTCGGCGACCCGCAGGACGCAGACGCTCATCGGCCGGTTGCGGATGCGGGAGGCCTGGGCCAGCCGCACCAGATGGCCGGCGAACAGGTCGCGGGTGAACAGACCCGTCGCGGCGTCCATCAGCCCGCTGCTGCGCGCCTTCTCCAGCGCCCGGCGGATGGCGGTCTGGCGGCGGTAGCTGCGGGCCAGCTCGATGACGCGCTTGGCCGTCTCGGTCTCGGCCGTCTCCGGCGAGGCGACATCGGACACGCCGCGATGGAAGGCCTCGGAGGTGGTGACGTAGCTTTCGGCCCGCAGATAGAGCAGGGCGGGGATGTGGTAGAGCCGGGTGTTGCGACGCATGCCCGCCGCGATCGACAGGGCCTCGGCGCTGTTGTCGCCGGCCCAGAGCACCACCGAGTCGAAGGCCCGCTCGTGCAGGTAGTCGAAGGCGGTGAAGGCGGTGAAGGCGCCGACCACGTCCGCGCCGCTACGCGTCAGGGCGTTGCTCAGCGCCAGGAACTGCGGCGCCGGCTCGCCGACCGCCAGCACGCGATAGGGCTCGGGATTGGGTTCGGGCAGGTCCAGACGGCGGCCGCGCTCGGCGAAGGTCTCGAGCCGCAGCTCGAACTCCTCCTCGGCCACGGCCATGCGGACCAGCGACTCCAGACGAAGCACGGCCTGGGCCGGATGCAGCGGCGGGGCGAGGGTCAGGTCGAAGGCGTAGCTGTCCAGCTGCGGGTCCGGATCGCCGATGGCGATGACCGGCAGGCGGCGCGGGGCGCAGGCAGCCTTCAGGCGACGGGCGAGCTGCAGGGCGTCATGGCCGCCGCTGGCGACGTCGACGATGGCCGCCTCGATGGCCAGATCGCCCAGGGCCGCCATGGCCGCGTAGGGCCCGCGCGCGGTGATCGTGCGCCAGCCGAGTCGGTCCAGCCCCTCGGCCAACGGGCCGGCCAGCGCGTCGTCGCGCGCCACGATCAAAATCCGGGCCTGAATTGACAACCCGCTCGAACTCCCGCCCATGACGCCGCTGGCCCCCGTCGGCTGCTGATTGCGCGTCAGGATTCGTCGGGCGCAACATAGCAGAGGCCGCCGCCGGGGATAGCGCGACAAAGACTCGGATTTCGAACGGGAACAGGACGATGAGCGACAAACCTCTGGCGGGCCGTATGGCCGTCGTTACGGGCGCCTCGAGCGGGCTGGGCGCGCGGTTCGCGCGGGTGCTGTCGGAGGCCGGCGCCAGCGTGGCGGTTATGGCCCGGCGTACGGACCGGCTCGACGCGCTGGTCGCCGAGCTCAACGCCGCCGGCGGCAAGGCGGTCGCCATCGCCCTGGATGTGGCGGACACCGCCGCCATCGGCCCGGCGCTGGATCAGGCGGAGGCCGCCCTCGGCCCGCTGTCGATCATGGTCAACAACGCGGGTGTCGGCGGCGACGGCATGGCCATGGACATGACGGTCGAGACCTTCGACCAGACCATGGCCGTCAACGTCCGTGCCGTCTATTTCGGCGCTGTCGAGGCGGGGAAGCGGATGATCGCCAGCGGCGTGGCCGAGGCCGGCGAGGCGCGGATCATCAACATCGCCTCGATCGCCGCCTTCAACCAGCTGCCCGGCCTGACCGTCTACTGTGCGTCCAAGGCCGCCTGCGCCTCGCTGACCAAGGGCCTCGCCCGCGAGTGGGCGCGGCCGCGGATCGCGGTCAACGCCATCTGCCCCGGCTACATCGAGACCGAGATCAACAGCGACTGGTTCCAGACCGAAGGCGGCCAGAAGCAGATCAAGGGCTTCCCGCGCCGCCGCCTGATGGACGAGGACGTGCTGGACGAGGCTCTACTCATGCTGGCCGGCCGCCGGGCGCATTTCATCACCGGCACGACGATCAGCATCGAAGACGGGCAGACGCTGTAGAATCAATCAGAACGAGACTGTTCGAGCCCCCGAACTTGAGCTACTGTTCGGCGTGGCCAAGGGTTCGCTGACCTTAGACATCGATCAGGACACGGCATTCCGGTTGGAGATCGCCGCGCGGACGGGCGGCGAGGCGCCTGATGCATTTGCCGCCCGCATATTCGCCGAAGCCGTCGAGGCCGCATACTGGGCGCCGGCCGAGGCCAGCTTCGCCGAGTACGAACGGACCGGCGTCTCATACTCTGTTGAAGAGGTCTTTTCCGCACTAACGGCTCGGCTTGGCGAGAAGCAGGGCCAGGGCAGCTAGCGTAGCGGGTCCGCGTTTCGACGGAGGCTCGACAAGACGTCCAGCGCCTGTTCGCCTTTCTGGGTGGTCGCGACGCCGCCGCCGCCCGACGGGCCGCCGATACGCTTGAGGCAGCAATCAAGAGCCTGTCTGACATGCCGGATCGCGCCAGACCTGGTCCTGGCCCCTATCGCGAACTGATCGTCCCGTTCGGATCCGGAGCGTACATCGTGCAGTTTCCACGAGACGACTGGGTGGTGTTCGTCGCCCGTATCTTCCACAGCCTTGAAGACCGGCCGCTTGCCTGACCGTGCGTCAGCGACTCTAACTCACTCCCAAACGGGAGATATGTCATGGGTGGTGGTCCGCTTTCGGGTCTGAAGATCGTCGAGTTCGCCGGCATCGGGCCGGGACCGTTCTGCGGCATGCTGCTGTCGGACCTGGGCGCCGACGTGGTGCGGGTCGACCGCAAGGGCTCGGGCCGCGCCTCGCCCGCCGACGTCACCAGCCGCGGGCGCCGCTCCGTGGCGCTGGACCTGAAGTCGCCCGACGCCATCGAGGCTGTCCTCAAGCTGCTGGAGAGCGCCGATGGCCTGATCGAAGGCTTCCGCCCCGGCGTGATGGAGCGCCTGGGCCTGGGTCCGGACGTCGTGCTGGCGCGCAATCCCAAGCTGGTCTTCGGCCGCATGACCGGCTGGGGCCAGACCGGACCCTACGCCAAGGCCGCCGGCCATGACATGAACTACATCGCCATCACCGGCGCGCTCCACGCCATCGGCACCGAGGACAAGCCGGTGCCGCCGCTGAACCTGGTCGGCGACTTCGGGGGCGGCGCCCTCTACCTGGCGTTCGGCCTGATGGCCGGCATCATCAGCGCCCGCGAGACCGGCAAGGGCCAGGTCATCGACTGCGCGATGAGCGACGGCGCCGCCTCGCTGATGGCCATGTTCTACGGCTTCAAGGGCGCCGGCATCTGGAAGGACGAGCGGCGTACCAACCTGCTCGATGGCGGGGCTCACTTCTACGACACCTACCAGTGCGCTGACGGCAAGTGGATCTCGATCGGCTCGATCGAGCCGCAGTTCTACGCCCTGCTGCTGGAGAAAACCGGCATCACCGATCCGGAATTCGCCAACCAGATGGACCGCTCCGCCTGGCCGTCGCTGAAGGCCAAGCTGCAGGACGTGCTGCGGACGAAGACCCAGGCCGAGTGGTGCGCGATCATGGACGCCACTGACATCTGCTTCGCGCCGGTGCTGGATCTCGAGGAAGCTCCCAAACACGCCCACAACGTGGCCCGCGAAACCTTCGTCACGATCGAGGGCGTCATCCAGCCGGCGCCCGCGCCGCGCTTCTCGGCCACGCCGGGCGCCATCCAGGGCCCGCCGCCGAAGATCGGGGCCCATAACGAGGAGGCCCTCGCCGACTGGGGCTTCACCGCCGCCGAGGTCGCGGCGCTGAAGGAGAAGGGCGCGCTCTGATCGCGCCGGGGACATGCACTTCAGTCCGTGTCCCCATTAGCGCGCAGCGGCGGGGGACACGTACTGAAGTACATGTCCCCAATCCTGTTCAGCCACCGCTCAGGCAGCGGATACAATGGTGGCTTCGTAACCGGCCGCCACGCACTCCCGTCCCTCGTTGTGTCGGCCGGTTGCCCAGGACGAAGGCAAGGTCATCCTGTCAGGCGCGTCCCGCGAAGCGGGGCGCGCCGTTGTCGTTGCGCATGAGGTGCGGGGAGGGCAGTTTCCGCGCCATGTCAGACGCCGGCCCGCAGGGTCATTCCCCCCAGATCGATCTTGACCCCGTCCACTGGGCGCGGGCGACGCTGGAGGTGCTCGGCAAGGCGCTGAAGCGCCTATGGGGCCGCGACGTCATGCTCTACGTCGGCGGCGTGTCGTTCTGGATCATGCTGGCGGTGTTTCCGCTGCTGGTCATCGTCATCGGCCTGTACGGCATGCTCTCGGCGCCCGAGCAGGTGGCCGGGCAGGCCGAGGTGCTGGCCGGGATGCTGCCCGCCGGCGCCCGCGGCATCTTCCGCAGCGAGCTCGAGCGCCTGGCCCACGCACCGTCCGTCGCCCTCAGCTCCCAGAGCATCGTCGCCCTCGTCATCGGCGCCTATGCGGCCCACCGGGGCTTCAAGGCCCTGCTCGCCGGCCTGTCGTTCATCCACGACGAGGAAAACCAGCGCGGCTTCATCAGCTTTAACATCATGGCCCTGGTCGTGCTGATCGCGGCCCTGGTGCTGATTGGCGTGGTGTCCTTCGCCTTCCTCGGCATCCGGGTGATGTCCCTGGCGCTGGATTTCAAACCGCTGGCCGGCATGAGCTGGCTGTTCAGCGAATGGACCTGGACCAGCATAGGCCTGGTGCTGGCCATGACCCTGATCTACCGCTTCGCCATGGCGCGGGAGCCCGTCGCCTGGCGCGCGTCCCTGGCCGGGGGTGTCGCCTCGGCGGTGCTCGGCCTTTGCTTTTCCTGGCTCTGCGCCTTCTACGTCGAGCAGATCGCCCACCTGGGGGCCACCTACGGCTCGGTGGCCACCGTGGTGGTGTTCCTGATCTGGCTGAGCTGGAATGTGAACGCGCTGTTCTTCGGCGGGGCGCTGGCGACCGAGATGGAGATCGCCCTGCACACCCGGAAGATCATTCCGATCTCGCTACGACGAAAATCAGCCAGCCGCTGACCTCGTCCTTCTCCAGCAAGGCGTAGCCCTTCTCCCGCACGAAATGCGGCACATCGACCCGCGCCATCGGATCGTCGGCCAGCAGCCGCACCCGCGCACCAGGGCCGGCCGCCTCCAGCGCCTTGCGAAGCCGCAGGGTCGGGATCGGACAGTGGTGTCCCCGGGCGTCGACGAGGATCTCGGCTGTTTCCATGCCCGGCTCTCTACACCGACCAGGCCATCCGGCGCGATGGTGTTCAGGCCGGCAGGTCCGGCAGCCGGCTGTAGGCCCGCTCGACGGCCTCCACGAATCCGTCGTGAGACGCCAGCCCCCGGGGGAAGACCGTCTCCAGGGCCAGGAAACGGGCGACGTCCGGACCGGTCTCGCCGGTGCAGGCGTGACCGATCACGGCCAACCGGGCCTGCATCGGGTCGGTCAGCACGATCGCCGCGCGCGCCTGACGCACCACGAACCGCATCCAGGCGGCCACGGGGACGGCCAGCCGGTTGAGCGCCGCGCCCGCCGCGATGGCGTCGGCGACAGTGGCCAGCACCCGGATCGGGATCTTCTGCGAGCCGTCCCAGGCGATCTGCGACAGCCGGTGCTCTATGGCCGGATTGCGGAACCGCTCGAGCAGGGCCTCGATATAGGCCTCGACGTCCAGACCGGCGGGCGGCCGAACGGTCGGCGCGATGTCTTCCAGCATCAGGCGCCGGACAAACCCGGCCAGGGCCACATCGCCCATGGCGTCCCGCACCGACTCCCAGCCACGCAGAAGCCCGGCGTAGGCCAGGGTCGAGTGGGCGCCGTTGAGCAGGCGCAGCTTGGCCCGCTCCCAGGCCTCGACATCCGGCGTCAGGGTGGCGATCACCGACAGGGCGTCTCGGTCCGGGCCGAGGTCGTCCTCGATGACCCACTGGGAGAAATGCTCGCGCTGGATCGGCCAGGCGTCTTCCAGCCCCAGCGCCGCGGCTGCCCTCAGGCGCAGCGCGTCGTCGGTGGCGGGCGTGATGCTGTCGACCATGGTGCAGGGAAACCGGGCGTGGGCTTCGATCCAGTCGGCCAGCGCCGGCTCGCGCAGCCGGGCCAGCGCGATCACCGCGCCCCGCAGTTTGCGGCCGTTGGACGGGAGATTGTCGCAGCTCAGCGTGGTGAAGGGCGGCAGTCCGGCGGCGCGGCGCAGGGCCAGCCCCTTGACCAGCCAGCCGATGGCGCTGGACGGCTGCGCCGGCGTGGCGATGTCAGCCAGGATGTCGGGGTGACGCAGGTCCAGCGCGCCGTCCGGCCCCAGGCAGTAGCCCTTCTCGGTCACGGTCAGGGTCACCAGCCGCGTCTGTGGCGAGGCCAGCCGCAGGGCGACCAGGTCCGGCGTCTCGGCGGCGACCAGCACCTCCTTGACGGCGCCGATCACCCGAAGGCGTGTCGCCTCGCCCAGTTCGATCAGGGTGTAGAGCCCGTCCTGCGGCGCCAGCGCATCCCGCACGCCCGGGCTCTTCAAGGACACCGCGCAGATCCCCCAGCGCGGGTCTTCGGCCAGAAGACGGTCGAAACCGGCGGCCTGGTGGGCGCGGTGAAAGGCGCCGGGGCCGAAGTGGACGACCCCGGCAGCGACAGCGGCCCGCCTGTAGTTCGGGCGGAGCACATCGGGGCCTGTCTCGGTGAGTGTGGCGTTGTTCAGTCGCTTCAAAGGGTTACGCCACGCTTCCACAGGGCGATGCCCCGCTCGCCACTGTGCTCGGACCGGGTCATCTGACCCGACGCCGTGGCCAGCACCAGATCCATGAGACCGTTGGCGGCGTCGTCGGGGTCGGTCAGGGCGGCGGAGGCGTCGAAGTCGATCCAGCGCGGTTTTCGCGCGGCGAGATCGGCGTTGCTGGCGATCTTCAGGGTGGGGGCGGGAAAGCCCAGCGGGGTGCCGCGACCGGTGGTGAACAGGATCACCGTCGCCCCGGCGGCCGTCAGGGCCGTTGAGGACACCGCGTCATTGCCGGGCGCCTCCAGCAGGGCGAGGCCCGGGCGGCCGACGGACTCGCCATAGGCCAGGGCCTGGGTCAGGACCGCATGGCCGGCCTTCTGGACCGCGCCGAGCGACTTTTCCTCCAGGGTGGTTATGCCGCCGGCGATGTTGCCCGGAGAGGGATTCTCGCTGACCGGCTGGCCGTGGTCGAGGAAGTGACGCTTGAAGCCGTTCACAAGCGCCGCCGCCTGGTCGAACACCGCCCTGTCGGCGGCGCGGGCCAGCAGCAGATGCTCGGCGCCGAAGATCTCGGGAATCTCGGTCAGGATCGGCGTGCCTCCAGCCGCGGCCACCCGATCCGCCATCACCCCGACCAGCGGGTTGGCGGTCAGCCCGGAGAAGCCGTCCGATCCGCCGCATTTGAGACCCAGCACCAGGTCCGACAACGGGCATGGCTCGCGCCGGTCCCCTTCGGCCAGGGCGACCAGCGCCTCGACGGCGGCCAGGCCCGCCTCGTGCTCGTCGTCCTCGCCCTGGGCGGCGAAGGCGCGGAGGCGGCCGCCCCGGTCGCCGACGTCGGCCAGCAGTCCGGCCAGCTGATTGGATTCGCATCCCAGGCCCAGGATCAGCACCCCGCCGGCGTTGGGGTGCCGTGCCAGGGCGGCCAGCATCGCGCGGGTGGCCGACAGGTCGTCGCCCAGCTGCGAGCAGCCGAAGGGATGGGGGAAGGCGTGGACGCCGTCGACTCGCCCCGCGAACCGTTCGCCCGCCTCGGCCGCGATCCGCCGCGCCGTCTCGGCCACGCAACCGACGGTGACCAGAATCCAGATCTCGTTGCGGGTCCCCACGCGGCCATCGGCGCGGCGATAGCCGAGAAACCGGCGGCCGTCGTCGACCGGGGCGGGCAGGGCGGCGGCGGTCTCGAAGGCGTAGCTGAGTTCGCCGGCCAGCCCGGTGGCGAGGTTATGGCTGTGGACGTGTTCGCCGGGGGCGATGGCGGTCGTCGCGACGCCGATCGGAAAGCCGAACTTGCGGACCGGCGCGCCGGCCGCGATCGCCCGCAGGGCCAGTTTGTGGCCGCGGGAGACCGGGCCGGTCGCGATGACGGCCCCGATCTTCTCGCCGGCGTCTGCGTCGCGCAGCGCCACGGCGACGTCGTCATCGGGATGGATGCGGTGAAATGCGGCGTTCCGGACCATGCCGACGCAATGACCGGACGAGACACCGGTGTCAACGGCGGCGCCCCCGAACGCTGGCGCCGCCCCGCGACGCACGGTATCACGGACAGGGAACGAGGGAGCGCCGGGAGACGCCGTGAGTTCGAAGACGCCCAGACCATCCGATGACGAGGCGCTGCAGAGCGGGCGCCGTCGCGCCACGATCAACGACGTCGCCCGTCTGGCGGGGGTGTCGAAGAAGACGGTTTCCCGTGTCATCAACCGTTCGCCGTCGGTGCGTCCGGAGACGCGCGAGAAGATCGAGGCGGTCATCGCCCGCTACGGCTACGCCCCGGACCCCCAGGCGCGGGGGCTGGCCTTCCGCCGCTCATTCCTGATCGGGCTGATCTACGACAACCCCAATCCCCAGTATGTCGTGAACATGCAGCTGGGCCTGCTGGACGGCATGCGCGGCTCCGGCTTCGAGCTGGTCGTCCACCCCTGCGACCGCGGCAGCACGACCCTGGTCCCCGATATCCGCGCCTTCATCGAGCGCCAGAAACTGTTCGGCGTTGTCCTGACCCCGTCTGTGTCGGAGGACGAGGCGGTGGCGGAGATGCTGCGCGAGATCGGCTGCGAATACGTGCGCGTCGCCTCCGTCGCCGTGGATTCCGAGGTCCACAGCATCGTCACCCGCGACCGGCATGGCGGACTGCTGGCCGGACGGCACCTGGCCGGGCTGGGCCACCGGCGCGTCGGCTTCATTTCAGGCCCCGACCGCTTCCGCTCCTCGCACGAACGGCGCGGCGGGTTCGAGGAAGGCCTGAAGGAGTACGGCGTCGCCCTGGACGCCGACTGCGTGGCCGAAGGCGCCTACACCTTCGAGTCCGGCATGGAGGCCGCGGCGCGGCTCATGGCCCTGAGCGACCTCCCGACGGCGATCTTCGCCGGCAACGACGAGATGGCCGCGGGCGTCCTGCATGCCGCCCGGCGGGCCGGACTCTCGGTGCCCTGCGACCTGTCGGTGATCGGCTTCGACGACTTCCAGATCGCCTCGCGCGTCTGGCCGCCCCTGACCACCATCCGCGCGCCCACCCGCGAGATCGGACGGCTGGCGGCGGAACGTCTGTTGGGCGTGACCGAAGGGGACAAGCGCGACCCGGAATGGCGCATGCCCTCGCTGATGGTCCGGGAATCGACGGCGGCGCCGAAGGGCTGACCCCGCCGACGCCGGCCCGACCTAGGGTGTGAACTCATAAGTCCGGCGAGGCCGCTTTAGGCCACGAAGCCAATGGCCACTTTGACCCCTTGCCGATCTCCGGAACGTCCGCTCCCTGCAGGGGCCGCCAGATGTCCGCTTTCGGGCGGGGCGCCAACTTCGCAAAGTGACCCAAAGCGGACGTTCCCAGACCGTCACGCCTCGCTCGACGATACCTTCAATCTCCAGCCCCATTTGATCCGCCGACCGACCCTACGCCACCTCCGGGCCGCCGCTCGTCGGACCTGGGCGGCTGCGACCGCTGCTGCTTGTTCGGCGGCGTGGGGGATGGCGCTGTTCGGCCCGCAGTCAGTACCCTGACAGAACCCTCCGTGAAGAGGGGCCCAAGGCGGACATACGCTCATAGTGCTCTTGGCGCATTTGCCACGCGGGCAATAGATCATGTGACCTCAATCCGCCGGCTGCCTACGCTCGTTCGAACAGCGCTGCACAGCCAGTGCCCGCAAGGATGGCGTCAACGCGGCCTTTGTCAGCAGGCGTCAGCGCCGAATAGGCCTCGCGTAGCCACCGCAGGCACTTGGCCTGGTAGACGAAGGGGGCCTGTCTCCAGGGCTGGCCATCGATTTCACACATAACCTGCTCCGCACCGCGCGCCACTGCGTCTGCATTGGCCAGCATGAACGGCGCATAGACCCGACCAATCTCGGTCAGGAGGGCGCGAAACGTCCCGGACGGTTCTTCAAGGTCGATCCAGTCGTCTTCGCTGAC
>JBEIDC010000077.1:0-15001 GCA_040383665.1 Caulobacter sp. | reverse complement strand
GGCGAGCGCGGAAATTCCTGCCGGGCGACCCGGAGGAAAAGGCTGCCGGGCAGGGCTTCTGGAGCCCCGCCCGGCGTCGCGGCCTACTGGAACAGACGGGACAGGATCTGGGTCGAGCTATTCGCGATCGAGAGCGCCTGAATGCCGAGCTGCTGCTTTGTCTGCAGAGCCTGAAGTTTGGCGCTTTCCTTCGCGAGGTCGGCGTCGACCAGATTCCCAACACCCGCGTCGAGGCTGTCCTGCAGCTTGCCGACGAAGGTCGCGTGCCCCTCGAGCGCCTTGGAACTGGTGCCAAGGCGAGCGAGAGCCGCGCCGGTGTTGATGATGGAGGTTGAGACCGTCGTGACCATGGCCGCAGCCAGAGTCGACGTTCCGATCGAGGCCGTCGCGGCGACGGTCACGATGGTTCCACCCAGGGCCAAGACTTCAGCAGCCACGGTGAGCCTGGACGATCCGTCCGCATTGGCGAGGGCCTGGAGACTCGCGGCGCCGGATTTGATGAGGTTGCCCCCATTGAAGTCGGCGTTAGAGACAGCCTTGGTGATCTGTTCACGCAGGGCCTTGAAGTCCTCGTTGAGAGCGGACCGGCTGGAGGTATCGAGACTGGTATCCGACGCCGCCAGGGCCTTTTCCTTCATTTTCAACAGCAGATCAGAGACGCTTTCGCCGGCAGCGAGCGCAACGTCGACCGTTGAGCTAGCCCGACCGAGCGAGTCCTTCACGGCATTCAGAGCCAGCGAAGTGCCACGTTGCGACTGGGCGATAGCCCAGATAGCGCCGTTATCCTTCGCACTGGAAATCTTCATGCCCGTGCTGATGCGGTTCTGCGTCTGCGAGAGCTCCTTGTTGGTCACGTTGAAGTTATTGAGCGCGACCATCGCGCCCACGTTCGTATTGACCGAATTCATCGGCTTTCCTTCCATTCTGGTCGGGATGAGGGGTGCGGCTTTAGCCGCAGAGCATTCTTGCTCACCCGGCAACATCGCAAAGGCCGGGCCAGACCAACTCCGGCCGGCTCACGTTTATACCTTTGTATTTTATAGGTATTTTTCAGCGCCTACCGACACTGACCGGCCCCAGGACAACAACCGCCCGGCTCGAATGGCCGGGCGGCAGAGTTTGCCGGAAAAACGGAGGGCCTGGCGGGCTCAGGCGACCTCAGGGGCGCCCGACAGGCCATTCATCATGATACGGTTGATGTCGATCAGGGCATCAATGTCATCTTCGCGCCGGATCACCGAACTGGTGTAACGGCTGACCCAGAGGCTGAGCGAGATGATCTGGGCGCGAAGCGGCATGGGCAGCTGGTTTTCAGGCGCAGAGCAGTCGCTGGCCAATGCCGACCAAAGGCGGCGGTTCCAGTCCAGGGCGTCAATCCGCCCCTTTGTATCCTCTTCCGGCAACTCGGCAGCCTGAATGAGGGCGCGCGTGACCTGACCGAAGAGGCGGTACTCCGCCTCGCGGGGGTTTTCAGCCCGCGCTGCGGCTTTCTGGTACGCCTGCAGGGACATTGCCCAACCTTTCGTCTTCGTACTCGATCAACTTCCGGCACAGCATAAGGGCCTTGTAGTAATCTTTGCTCATGGCGTGCTTGGATATGGAAACGCAGTCGGCCAGGACGTCCGGGTTGCGGATAACGCCCATGAACTCTGATAGCCTGCGCACGAACTCGTCGTAGTGGCGGAGCGCTCCAGGCTCATCCAGGTACATCATCATAACAGGAAAGTAGATCATCCGGGCCGGGGTTACGGCCTCTTCCGGCTGCATGATGTCCTTCTCGCGGAGCACGGACGCCTTGTTCTGGAGGACCAGGACACCACGTCGATCGCCATTCTGCACGACGGCGCCGTTGAGGACGAACTTCTCTCCGGGCTTCAGTGACAGTTTCAACGGCACGGCGTCTCACTCCGAAGTCTGGGGCGCGCCCGTCCGGGGAGCGGCTGCTCCCGAGAATCCAACCGGCCCTATGAACGGGAGGCTAAGGTCGCACGGTTAACGGGACATTGCCCAGCCCGCGACCTCTCGCCGCTGGTTAATGCGCCGTTAGGCATAATCGGGGCATCGGGAAGGGGCATTGTCGTCCACCCAACGGAGTCGCGCGCTCATGCCGAAGCCCAGGATCAAGTCCCAGACCTCGGCCATCGCGCTGGGCATGGAGCCGGCGCAGGTGGCCGCGGCCGCGCCACGCATGTCCGGTCAGATCGCGGGCGAATCCGGGTCCCGCGCCGCGCTGGACCGCCTGAACACAGCGGTGGCCGAACTGAAGGCCGTGGCGGCGCAACCCCTGCTGTCGCAGGCGGTGGTGGCGCTGCAGGCCGATGACTTCAAGACCGGCGGCGACCTGGCCATCAAGGCCCTTGAGATCGACGAGAAGAGCGGCTTTGGCTGGTATCTGCTGGCCATCGCCCGGGAACGGGCCGGCGACTTCGCAATGTCGGTCAAGTGTTATGAGTCTGCGCTGGCGCTGATCCCGGATCATGCGGAAATCGCCAATGACCTGGGTCGTCTGGCCTATCGTATGGGCATGGTGGGAACGGCGGAGAAGCTGTTTGTCCACTATCTGGCCAGCCACCCGGACTCGTTCGAGGCCGCCAACAATCTGGCCTGCGCCGTGCGCGACCAGGGCCGGTTCGCCGAGGCGATCGAGATTCTGCGTCCGGCGATCCATGCGACGCCCGACAGCGCCCTGCTCTGGAACACGCTCGGGACCGTGATTGGCGAAGAGGGCGACCCGGCCACCTCCACCACCTTCTTCGACGAAGCCCTGCGCCTCGACCCGCAGTTCAGCAAGGCCCGGTACAACCGCGGCAACGCCCGTCTCTCACGCGGCGACCGGCAGGGCGCGCTCGAGGACTGCGAGACGGCGATGCAGGCAGCCATGGCGCCCGATGAGCGGCAGATGATGGAGCTGGCCCGGTCGACCATCCTCATGGCCCTGGGGCGGGTGGGCGAGGGCTGGGACGCCTACGAGGCGCGGCTGCACCCGGCGTTCGCCGACGTCACCCACTATCTTATCGACCGTCCGAAGTGGACGCCGGAAAGCGACTTGTCCGGCCGCACCCTGCTGGTCGTCGGCGAACAGGGGCTCGGCGATGAGGTTATGTTCGCCAACGTCCTGCCGGACCTGATCGAGGCGCTGGGCCCGGATGGACAGCTGATCCTGGCCGTGGAGCCTCGGCTCGCGCCGCTGTTCCAGCGCTCGTTTCCCGACGCGCTGGTCGAGCCGCACGCCACCTTCAAGGTCGACGCGCGCTCCGTGCGCGGCCTGACCTTCCTTGAAGACCTCGAAACGGTCGACCTCTGGACGCCGATCGGCTCGCTGCTGCGCCGGTTCCGGCGGACGGTGGACGCCTTCCCTCCGCGTGCGCGGTTCCTGACGCCCGATCCGGCCCGCGTCGAGCACTGGCGGGCGACGCTCTCCCCCCTGCCAGGCCTGAAGGTCGGTCTGCTGTGGAAAAGCCTGCTGATCAACAGCGCCCGTCACCGTTACTACTCGCCGTTCGAACAGTGGGCCCCGATCCTCAAGACGCCGGGCCTGAGCTTCATCAACCTGCAGTACGGCGACTGCGAAGCAGAACTGGAGTTCGCCCGGCGCGAGTTCGGCATCGAGATCTTCCAGCCGCCGGGCATCGACCTCAAGCAGGACCTGGATGACATCGCCGCGCTCTGCTGCGCAACGGACCTGATGGTCGGGTTCTCGAACGCAACGATCAACCTGGCCGGGGCCTGCGGCGCGCCGGTCTGGCTGATAACCGTCGAGGGCGCCTGGACCTGCCTCGGCACGGACGTCTACCCCTGGTATCCACAGGCGCGCTGCTTCGCCTCGAGCGACTACCAGGATTGGACGCCGATCATGGGCCAGGTCGCGGACGCCCTGAAGGTTCGCGTCGACGCCGCGAGCCCCTGCTGACGACCATGGTCCTGGCCATCCTGCAGGCGCGCATGTCCTCTACCCGGCTGCCGGGCAAGGTCATGGCCGACCTCGCCGGCGCGCCGATGATCCTGCGGCAGATCGAGCGGCTTGATCGCACCCCCGGGCTTGGCCGGATCGTGGTGGCGACGTCGGACCAGGCCAGTGACGATCCCCTCGCCCGCGCCCTGGACGGCGCCGGGGTGGCGGTGTTTCGGGGATCGCTGAACGACGTGCTGGGGCGGTACATCGGGGCGCTCGACGCCTTTGGACCCGCGGAGGTCGCCGTTCGCCTGACCGCTGACTGCCCACTGGCCGACCCCGGGGTGATCGAGGCCACCATCGCCCTGCGCGAGGCGACCGGGGCCGACTATGCCGCGAACGCCGGCGAACGGCGGACCTTTCCAAAGGGACTGGATGTTGAGGTCTTCCGGGTTGAGGCGCTGCGCGCCGCCGCCGCGGAAACGCGCGATCCCTACGACCGCGAGCATGTCACGCCCTTCCTCTACAGACGGCCGGAGCGTTTCGCCCTCGCCTTCCACCACCAGGCCGTCGATGAGGGCGATGTGCGCTGGACCGTGGACCGGCCCGACGACCTGGATTTCGTGAGGGCGGTGTACGCGGCGCTCTATCCGGAGACGCCGGCCTTCACCAGCGACGACATCCGCGCCTTCGTCCGGCGCCGACCGGACCTCCTGACCCTCGGGGGAGACCGCCGCCTGTGACCGCCCCGACCATAATCCTGCGCGATCTGACCCCGGAGGATCGCCCGCGCATCCTGGGCTGGCGCAACAGTCCCGAGGTCGCGGCCTACATGTACTCGGACCATGCGATCAGCCAGGTCGAGCATGACCGCTGGTTCGATGGCCTGGGGGGCGATCCACGCCGTCGCTACTGGATCATCGAGGTGAACGGCGAGCCGGTGGGTCTGGCCAACCTGGCCGATATCGACCGGACACATCGGCGCTGCGCCTGGGCCTACTACCTCGCCAGTCCGTCCGTTCGCGGCCTGGGCGTCGGCTCCTTTGTCGAATTCCACGTCATCGAGCATGTGTTCGGCGTGCTGGGGCTGGGCAAGCTGTGGTGCGAGGTCCTGGCCACCAACGAGGCGGTCTGGAAGCTGCACATGCTGCACGGCTTCGAACGCGAAGCGCTGTTCCGCCGGCATGTCATAAAGAACGGCGAGCCCGTCGACGTCATCGGTCTGGGTCTTCTGGCCGAGGACTGGGCGGCGCGGCGCGGCGACATGGCCGATCGCCTGCGCGCCCGGGGCTTTGCGGTCTAGCGGAACATCGGCCCGCCTGACGGGTTGACTCCGGCGCTGGCGCCTCAGCCCTGCCTTGCCGGAGATCCCATGACCCACGCTTCCGACGACCAGACTCCCGGCGAGACCGACGAGGACGCCGCCGCAGAAAAGACCGCGCCGGTCGTTGATGATCGCGGAGCCAACCCTGCTGACGATGTGGATGACGGCGCCGATCCACATGTCGATCGCCAGCTGGACAAGGCGCTGAAGGAGACCTTCCCCGCCAGTGATCCGGTGTCGATCAACCCAGGCGCTGATTGAGCCCTTCGGCATGAGCGCCTGCCCCGGCCGCAAGAAGATGCCCATCACCCGCCGCAAGACCCCCGAAGCGATCGAGCAGGCCGCCGCCGCCGCGCCGCCGGTCAAGGTGCTCGGCGAGACCTTCCCCGCCAGTGATCCGCTGTCGTCCCTTCCGGGTGAACCGGACGAGCCGCCGAAACCGGCTTGAATGTCCGGCGGAGCGCATTAGGCTGGCCGTGAATTGAACGTTTGTTTGAGGCTGGCGACGCCGCCTCGGGGGATGAAGATGAGCCAGCGCTTCGAAGGCACTGAAAACTACGTCGCGACCGATGATCTGAAGATCGCGGTCAACGCCGCCATCGCGCTGCAGCGTCCGCTGCTGATCAAGGGCGAGCCGGGCACCGGCAAGACCGTGCTTGCCGAGGAAGTGGCAAGGGCGCTCGGCGCCAAGCTGATCACCTGGCACATCAAGTCGACGACCAAGGCCAGCCAGGGCCTCTATGAGTACGACGCCGTCACGCGCCTGCGCGACAGCCAGCTGGGCGATGAGCGCGTCAAGGACGTCAAGAACTACATCAAGAAGGGCAAGCTCTGGGAAGCGTTCGAGTCCGACGCCCGCCCGGTGCTCCTCATCGACGAGATCGACAAGGCCGACATCGAGTTCCCCAACGACCTCCTCCAGGAGCTCGATCGGATGGAATTCTACGTCTACGAAACCGGCGAGACGATCAGCGCGAAGATCCGTCCGGTGATCATCATCACCTCCAACAACGAGAAGGAACTGCCGGACGCCTTCCTGCGCCGCTGCTTCTTCCACTACATCCGCTTCCCCGACGAAGAGACCATGCAGAAGGTCGTCGACGTCCACTACCCTGGCATCAAGCAGAAGCTGGTCGCCGAGGCGCTGCGCATCTTCTACGACATGCGCAAGGTGCCGGGCCTGAAGAAGAAGCCGTCGACGAGCGAGCTGCTCGACTGGCTCAAGCTGCTGATGGTCGAGGACATCGACGAGGCCATGCTGAAGGAAAAGGATCCCACCAAGCTGATCCCGCCCCTGCACGGCGCGCTGCTCAAGAACGAGCAGGACGTCCACCTGTTCGAACGCCTTGCCTTCCTGGCCCGCCGCGAAGGCAGCGGGGCGCGACCGGGACAGTAGAAGATCGCGGCATCGCCGTTTGATCGAGGGGACAGGGCATCGCACCTGTCCCCTTTTTCATGTTTGAAAGCCGCGCCTTACCGCGATTTCACTGGCCCCCCGTGCGGCCCTGCTCCACGGTTCGGACACAAGCCGATAAGGACCTTCCCATGAACCGCCCCCTCCTGCTGCTCGCCGGCGTCGCCGTCCTGGCCCTCGGCGCCTGTGACCATCCCGACGCCGCGCGGCAACGTGAGGCCAACGCCCTGAAGGTGGTCAACAAGCTCGACTGTCCGGAGCGCCAGGGCGCTTTGAAGCGCAGCACGGCGGCCAGCGACGGTCTGTCCTGCGTCTACGCCAGCGACCGGGCGGAGGTGACGCTTCGGGTTGTCCAGGTCGGCGGGGGCACGCCGTCAGACGCCCTGGCGCCGATCGAGGCGGAGCTGAAAACGATACTGCCGAACGTGAAGACGACCCCGGCCGCCTCCGACACCGAAGAGGTCGACATCCGCCTGCCGGGCGTCAGCATCCAGGCCGGCGAGTCCGGCGCCAAGGTCCGTGCGCCGGGCGTCGAGGTGAACGCGGTTGATGGCGGCGGGGCCGAAGTCCGCGCCACGCGAAATGTCACCACTATCCAGTCAACCGAGAAGGATCGCGGCGACGGCGTCTCGGCTCGCTACATTCTGGCCAGCGACACCGCGACCGGCGAGTGGAAGGTGGTCGGCTACGACGCGCGGGGCCCGATCGGCGGCCCGCTGGTCGTGGGCGTCGTCAAGGTTCGCGACAAGGAGGGCGAGCACGACGACATCTTCAAGGATGTCGGCGATCTCATCCGTCACAATGTCGGCGGTCGCGACGGCAAGACCGCGATCAAAGTGGACTGACTTCGGTCACCCTGTAGGCCAGCATCCGGCCGTCCTCGTCGGCGACGGAGACGTACTCCCCCACCGTGAACCGGTGATCGCCCAGGCGGTGGACCGGTTCGTCGTCGGCGTCGTCGGCGTCGTCGTAGTCGAAGAACCAGGTCTGGCCGCGACGAGCCAGTCGACCGTTGACCGCCTCCTCGTCCGGCGCGAAGCGGCGCACCGAACAGTCGGCCCGCGCCTTCTGAAAGGCGTCCACGTCGAGCTTGCCGTCCTCGAGCAGGGGCGCGACCACGGTGTAGCCACGGTGGTCGTCGCCTTCAGCGAACTCGGTGCCCGGATTGCGCGCAAGGCGCATAACGATACGCGACAGCGTCATGGGTATCTCTCGTCTTCCTGGACTTAGTGGGACAGGAACAGCGACGGACCGTCGTTGTTCAGCAGCGTGCGGGTCGTCCCGCCGAAGATGTATTCCTGAAGGCGCGGGTGCCCGAAGGCGCCGGCCACCAGGATATCGGCGGAAACAGCGCCGGCGGCGTCGAGCAGCAGTTGCGCCGCATCGCCGGTTCCGTTGATCAGCCTGACCTCGGCGGTGACGTTGCGGGCCGCGAAGAAGGCCTTCAGGCGGTCAGGATCGAAGTTGCGCGAGGAGGCGCCCGGGGCGGCCAGGATCACCACGCGCGAGGCCTTTTCCAGCAGCGGCAGCGCCGTGCGCGCCGCGCGGGAGGCCTCCTTGCCGCCGTCCCACGCCACCGCCACCACGCCGTCGGCGCGCAGGCCCGGCCGGGCGACGATCGTGGGACGTTGCTCGTCGGCGACCATCTGCTGGAAAGCTTCGGCGAGCGGGCCGCGACCCCGGGCGGCTTCGGTGTCGAACAGCACGACGTCCGACAGCCGGCTCTCCATGGACAGCCCGGCCCAGACCGGCGTCTCCAGGCCCACAAACGTCGTCCTGGCATAGCCACAGGCCGCGCAGGCGGCGCGCGCGGCGCGCTCGCCCTCGGCGGCGGCTTCCTTGAGACTGTCCATGGCGGTGATCTGGACCCCGCCCATGAACCCCTCGCCCATCCAGGGCATCAGGTCGGCGATGTCGGCCGGCGCGTGAACCGCCGCCACCTCGGCTCCGAACGGCGTGGCGATCGCCGCGGCGAACTCCAGCACCCGCACGTCGTGCGCGCCGCCAGCCAGCGGCGCCATGATCCTGGCCCAACTCATTCGGATCTCCTTCACCTGCACAGTGGCCGCCTCAGGCAGAACCGGTCATTGATCTTTGTCAACCAATGCGCCAGTTGAAGCGCCCTCCCGAGTCAAAGGAACGAACAGGTGGCGAAAGGGCTGCGCTCGCCGAAGAATGCTCCCAGGGCCTGGCAAAGGATGCTGTCCGGCCGGCGTCTGGACCTGCTCGATCCCTCGCCGATGGACATCGAGATCGAGGACATCGCCCACGGCCTGGCGCGCGTCGCCCGCTGGAACGGCCAGACCATCGGCGAACACGGCTTTTCGGTCGCCCAGCACTCGCTGGTGGTCGAGGACATCGTCGCCCACATCCAGCCCGGGGTGGATCCGAAGTGGCGTCTGGCCGCGCTGCTGCATGACGCTTCGGAGTATGTGATCGGCGACATGATCAGCCCGTTCAAGGCGGCGCTGGGCGTCAGCTACAAGGACTTCGAGGAGCGGCTGGAGCACGCCATCCACGCCCGTTTCGGCCTGCCTGCCAGGACCCCGACGGCGATCAAGAAGCTGATCAAGCAGGCGGACAGGGCCTGCGCCTATTTCGAAGCGACCCAGTTGGCGGGTTTTGGCCATGATGAGTCGCTAGGATTCTTTGGCCCGCTTCCCACGGGACTTTCCATTGTTCTCGCCCCGATGCCGGCGCGTGAAGCCCAGGACCGTTACGTCCACCGGTTCCACCTGCTCTCGGAAGCGGCGGGGTTCGAACCGGCAAAGGCGGCGTTCGATACGAAGTAGGCTGGCGTGACCTTGATCGTCAGTCCCTTGCGCGATGTTGATACGGTGGACCGGTTCAGGAAGCCGTCGCACCTGATCATGCTACTCGACCCGCACTTGATGGGTGACTGCCCGCGCGGATTCCGCCCAGACCGGCACCTGAAGATCGCCGTCGACGATGTCTGGGAGCCGCAGGCCGGCAAGACCCTTCCGGCGGAGGACGTCTTCGAGGACGTGCTCGCCTTCGGCAAGACCTGGACAGGCCAGGCGCCGATGCTGGTTCACTGCTGGGCGGGCGTCAGCCGTTCGACCGCGACCGCCTTCATCCTGGCCTGCCAACGTCTGCCCGAGGTCGACGAAGCGAAGATCGCCCAGGCGCTGCGCAAGGGTTCGGCCTCGGCTATGCCCAATCCGCTGCTGATCCGACTGGCCGACGACATCATGGGGCGCAAGGGGAAGATGGTCGACGCGGTCGCCGGCATCGGCAAGGGCGTCTACGCCTATCCGGGCTCGCCGTTCGAGCTGGGCCTGAAGTTCTAGACGCGCCCTCCCCGACGCCGCCGGTCGATGCTAGTCAGGGCCGCAATGACCCTGTCCGTCGTCATCGGCCTGTCCGCCGTCACCATGGCCGTCCGCAATGGCGAGGCCGTGGTCCTGACAGTGCGCCCGCACGACGCGGCGACCGACCGCGCCACCACCCTGCCCGGCCTGCCGTTCGGTCCGTTCGATCCCGAGGACCATCGCACCTTCGAAATCGCCCTGCGCGCCTTTGTGACCGAGCAGACCGGGTTCGACCTGGGCTACGTCGAACAACTCTACACCTTTGGCGACAAGGGCCGCGACGCGCCCCGGGCCGAGGTCGGGGCCGGGGCGGCGCGGGTCGTGTCGGTCGGCTATCTGGCCCTGACGCCGGCCGCGGTCGAGACCGACGGTCTGGACACCGCCTGGGCGCCCTGGTCACGGTTCTTTCCCTGGGAGGACTGGCGCCAGGGTCGCCCGGCCCTGATCGATGAGGCTATCGCGCCGGCGCTTCACCGCTGGGCGGGACGCGACGACAGCCGGCTGGCCCGCGCCCGCCTGCTGTTCGCGCTGGACGGCGCCGGCTGGAACGAGGAGCGGGTGCTGGACCGTTACGAGCTGCTCTACGAGGCCGGACTCGCCCCGGAGGCAGGCCGCGACCAGCGTCGTGACCGCGGCGAGGACGCCGTCGAGCCGCGCGCCCTGTCCGCCGCCCTCGGCGAGCCGATGCTGTCGGACCACCGCCGCATCCTGGCCACCGGCCTCGGTCGCCTGCGCGGCAAGCTGAAGTACCGCCCTGTTGTGTTCGAGCTGATGCCGGCGGAGTTCACCCTCTCGGCGCTGCAGCGGGCGGTGGAGGCCATCGCCGGCGTACCGCTGCACAAGCAGAACTTCCGCCGCGTGGTCGAGCGCATCGACCTGGTCGAGGGCCTGGGCCGCATGGACACCGAAACCGGCGGCCGTCCGGCGGAGCTGTTCCGGTTCCGGCGAGAGCTGCTGACGCAACGGCCGGCCGGCGGGCTGAGTTTGCCGTTGCAGAGGGATTAGGCGCGCAGCCTATTCCGCCGCGATCTGCTCCGGCGCTGTTGGGGCCTTCGCCGCTTCCCGCGCCCGCCACTTCGCCTTCAACGAGGCGGAGGTTTCGCGCGAACCGTCGGGACTCCAGCCAGGACGGCCGAACAGGTAACCGAACACCTCGCGGATCGAGCGCGATCCGGCGAGGTCCTTGCCGATGCCGATCCACTCGTGAAACGCCACGCGCAGGATGTTGAAATCGCCCAGGTTATGGACCAGCCCGTAGCGCGGCGGCTCCTTGTCGTCCTCGGGAATGTAGGTGCCGAACAGCCGGTCCCAGATGATCAGGATGCCGGCATAGTTGGCGTCGAGGTAGCGCGGGTTGCGGGCGTGGTGCACCCGGTGGTGCGAGGGCGTGTTGAACACAGCCTCGAACCAGCGCGGCATCCGATGGATCGCTTCCGTGTGGATCCAGTACTGGTAGACGAGGCTGATCCCCTTCTGCACGGCGATCATCGCCGGCGGAAAGCCGAGGAAGGCCATGGGCAGCCACAGCAACCATGAGCCGTTCACGCCGCCGGTCCAGGTCTGGCGCAGGGCCGTGGCCAGATTGTAGTGCTGCGAGGAGTGATGATTGACGTGGCTGGCCCACCAGAACCGGCGCTCGTGCGACAGGCGGTGGAACCAGTAATAGGTCAGGTCCTCAAGGAAGAAGATCGCCACCCAGGCCCACCAGGCGGCCATCGGGATATCGAACAGTCGGTGGTTCTGCCAGATCCACACCGTCGTCCCGACGACGATCGCGGCGGTAAAGCCGCCGGCGATGGTGCTGCCGAGGCCCATCAGCAGAGACGTCGCCGTATCCCTCGCCTCGTAGTTGGCCTTCGCCTTGCGCAGTCTGCCCAGCACGATCTCTGCCAGGATGGTGATCACGAACACCGGGATAGCCCAGGTGACCGGATCGAACGGCGGGACAAGCGGGTCGAGCGTCATGCGGCGATGGCCTCGTTGTCGGATTCAGGCGGCCAGGGATTGACCCCGCTGACGGCCAGGGCCGCGACCGGCGCGGCCGGGTCGCGCAGGCGCAGGCGCACCTTGCCGCCCCGGACGGGGGCCTTCACCGCGTCTTCCCAGGACAGGGCGCGCGACACCCAGGAATCACCCAGCCGGAACAGCACCAGCGCCCGGGCTCCGTCGCGGGCGATGACCCCGCAACCGTCGGCGGCGATCCACAGTTGTCCGGGCGCGTCATCGGGGAACTCCTCCGCCAGCATGGCGCGCGCGGACGACTCATCGAGCGCCGGCGCCGGACGGGCGATGCGGGCCCAGGCCGCCACGGCGACCATCATGGCCACGGCCACGGCCGAGCCGATCGCGATGTAAAGGTCTTCCACGGCGTTCGCCTTCTCCCCGGCGCGGAGTTTCTACCGGCGCGCTCCCGCGTCAACGGAAAAAGCCCTCCCCCGTCGCCGGGAGAGGGCTCTGTCTGTCGTGAATTCGCCCTGCGGCGAACCAGCCTAGAACTTGCGGACGTAGCTGATCGACCACAGGTTGGCGTCACCGCCGTAGTTGGTCCACTCGCCGCGAACGCCGTCGTTCTCGGTGATGAACGCCTGCGCGCCGAGGCCGAAGGCGAAGTCGGAGCCGGTTTCGGAAGCGGTCACGGCGCCGGCGGAGGCTTCAACCTCGTAGGAGACGTAGCCCGCGCGGGCGAGGAACTCGAACTTGTCGCCGATGGGGGCCTTGCCGACCAGGAACACGCCCAGTTGGTACTTCATCTCGACATTGGCGCCGGCGACGCTGTCGTCCTTGACGCCGAACCCGGCTTCACCTTCGACGGCGAAGTTCGGATTGATGTCGTAACCGACGCGGCCCTGGGCGACGCCGAGCTTCACACCGGCGTCGTCGACGTTGATGCTGGAATAGCCGACGGTGCCGTAGACTTGGGCCTGGGCCATCGCAGGCGCCGCGAGCAGGGCGCAGGTGGTGGCGACCGCGATCATGGTCTTTTTCATTGATTTGGTTCCCCAGTTTTCGTTGCGCCGAAGAATTTGGCGCCTGGGAATCGGGTATCGGCGTTTTTTTCAGTCGACAACAGAAAACCCCTCCCAAAGGAGGGGCTCCCCGCCCAAAAGTCAGGGTCAGGACGATTAGAACTTCCGACTGTAGCTGACAGACCACACATCCGCCTCGGCGTCGTCATGGTCGTGGCGGGTCCAGTCCAGCCGGACGCCGTCCTTCTCGGTCACGTTGTACTGACCGCCCAGGCCAAAGGCGAAGCCGTCAGTCTCAAGCTCGCCTGCTGAGGTGTCGAAACTGGCGCCGGTGTAGCCTGCGCGGGCGAACAGGTCGAACCTTGGCGAGATCGGCGCGGTGACGACGCCGAACAGGCCGACTTCATGCTTCATCTCGACATCGACGCCGGACACCGTGTCGTCCGAGATGCCGAAAGCCGCCTCGCCCTCGATGCCGAACACGGGGTTGAACCTGTAGCCCAGGCGACCCTGCAGCGCGCCGAGGTTGGCGCCGTCGGCGTCGACTCCGGCTTAGCCGACCGTGCCGTAGGCCTGGGCCAGGGCGGCGGCCGGAAGGGCGGCCAGAGAAAGCACGACGGCCGAGGCCGCGATCATGAGAGTTTTCATCGTCATAGTCTCCTTGACGCTTTTCAGCTCCCCAGCCGCCCATCGGGGTAGGAGCCAAACGCGGCGACGACGGGACAGTTCGGCGGACGGAATGAGGCGAGCCTGTTTCGTTGCCGAACAGCCACAGGGCCGCAGGTGGGCTGACGCGGCGGCCATGCGTGCTATCTATCATCCGTCAAATCACCAAAGCGCCGCGACCACGCGGCCATCGTCGGGACATCGCCACAGTGCATCAGGCCGTCATCGCCGCCACGGGTCTTCACACCCCGGACCAGAGCATCTCGAACGCCGAGCTGGTCGACGCGTTCAACAGCTATGTCGAACGCTTCAACGCCGCCAATGCCGAGGCAATAGCGGCCGGCGAGGCGCAGGCCCTGGCGCCGTCGTCGCCGGAGTTCATCGAGAAGGCCTCGGGCATCAAGTCGCGCTTCGTGGTCGACAAGGCCGGCATCCTCGACCCGGAGGTCATGCGGCCCAACATCCCGGAGCGACCCAACGAGGAACTGTCGATCCTGGCCGAGATCGCCGTCGAGGCCGCCCGGCAGGCGATCGCGCGCTGGGGCAAGCCGGCCAGCGAGATCGACGCGGTGATCTGCGCCGCCTCCAACATGCAGCGGGCCTATCCGGCCATGGCGATCGAGGTGCAGCAGGCGCTGGGCGTCGGCGGCTTCGCCTTCGACATGAACGTCGCCTGTTCCAGCGCCACCTTCGGCATCAAGACGGCCGCCGACTTCATCGCCTCCGGCTCGGCGAAGGCCGTCCTGATGGTCAATCCGGAGATCTGCTCGGGCCACCTGAACTTCCGTGATCGCGACAGCCACTTCATCTTTGGCGACGTGGCGACAGCGGTAATCGTCGAGCGGGCGGACCTGGCCGACGGCGGCTGGGAGATCCTGGGCACGCGACTGAAGACCCAGTTCTCGAACAACATCCGCAACAACTTCGGCTTCCTCAACCGTGCGGCGCCCGAAGGCGTCGGCGCGGCCGACAAGCTGTTCGTCCAGGAAGGCCGCAAGGTCTTCCGCGAGGTCGTGCCGATGGTCAGTGACATGATCCTGGAGCACGCCGGCGACATCGGCGTCGATCCGACGGGCCTCAAGCGCATGTGGCTGCACCAGGCCAACATCAACATGAACGAGATGATCGGCCGCCGCGTACTGGGCCGTGATCCGGCGCCCGGTGAGAACGTCATCATCCTGGACGAGTACGCCAACACCTCCAGCGCCGGCTCGATCATCGCTTTCCACAAGACCTGCGACGACTTCGCCGCCGGTGAGACGGGGCTGATCTGCAGCTTCGGCGCCGGCTATTCGGCCGGCACCGTGTTCGTGCGCAAGCGCTAGAGCATGCCCGGGTCAGATGGAATCATCTGACCCGGATCAGCATGCTCTAGATTCAAACACTTAGAGCGCGTTCGGGCGGCGG
>JBEIDC010000076.1:0-15264 GCA_040383665.1 Caulobacter sp. | reverse complement strand
TGGGCCTGGTCTTCATGGTGTCGACGACGCTCGACAACGCCACCGAGGCCGCATCTCGCACCATCCGGACCGGCCAGCTACAATCCGGCGGCGGCAGCGCCGGCACCTTCAAGGCCGCTGTTTGCGACAACATGACCTGGCTCGGGTCGAGTTGCGACGACAAGCTGACCATCGATGTCCGCACCTTCCCCAAGTTCGCCGACGTCAGCATGACCAGCCCGGTCACCGACGGCGAGATTGACGACGCCAAGACAAGTTTCACGCCGGGCGGCGGCGAGGACATCGTCGTGGTCCGCGCCTACTACGAATGGACCCTGATCACGCCGATGCTGAACGCCTGCCTTGCAAACCTCGGGGGCACGAAGCGTCTCGTCTATTCGACGGTGACTTTCCGAAACGAGCCGTACGACTCATGATCACCCTGCTCAAGCGTCTGGGCCGCGACCGCCGCGGCGTATCCGCCGTCGAGTTCGCCCTAATCGCGCCGGCAATGATCGCCTTCTACTTCGGGCTGGCGGAGATTACCCAGGCCCTGCTGGCGGAGCGTCGGGCCGGACACGCCGCCTCGGCCATCGGCGACCTGGTCGCCCAGTCCTCGACCGTCTCCAACGCCGACCTCACCGACATCTTCCAGGTCGCCACGACGATCATGCAGCCCTACCCGACCAACACCCTGAAGCTGCGGGTGACCAGCGTGAAGGCCAACGCGGCCGGCGCCACGACGGTGGCCTGGAGCAGCGGCTCGGGCCTGGCCGCGCATGCGGCGGGCGCGTCACTGTCGGTGCCGTCCGGTGTCATTGCCGCGAACCAGAGCGTGATCCTGTCCGAGGTGACCTATTCCTACGACTCGCCGGTCAACTTCTTCATGCCCGAAGCCGTGACCTTCAACCGCAAGTTCTACCTGCGGCCCCGCAAGTCGGATGAGGTCGCCAAGTCAAACTAGGACACCTCCGACAGACGGTCGGCCAGGTCCCGCACGACCGGAAGCGTCGGCAGGTCCAGACCATCCAGCGATGACACCGGCCGCACGCCGATCAGGCTGTTGGTGAGAAAGACCGCTTCCGCCTCGGTGAGGGCGCTCGGCGGGAAGCTGCCCTCGCGTGGCGACAGGCCGAACTCGCCGGCGACCAGCAGGACCTGCCGGCGCATGACGCCGTCCAGCACGCCGCAGTCCAGCGAGGGCGTGAACAGGCGCCCCTCCTTGATCCAGAACAGATTCGCCGCCGCCGCGCAGGCCAGGTCGCCGCCTGTGTTCAGCATCAGCGCCTCGGCGGGCTCGGCCTCGCGACGGGCCATGACGTTGTCGAGATAGGACAGGGTCTTCATCCGCGCGCCGGGCGAGGTCGGGTTGCGGCGGATCGCGCTGGTCCGCAGGCCGATCGCGCCTTCCGGACGAACATGTCGGCTGGTGGTGGCGAAGACGTGCGGCTCGATCACCTCGGGCCGGTTCAGCCCGCGCCCGCCCGAGCCGGCGGTCAGCGTCAGCCGCAACGCGAAACGTCCGCTTGTCGCTCCGGTATCGCCCAGCGCCAGCTCGCACAGCCGGCGCGCCGCGTCCGGTTCGGGCTGGTTCAGGCCCAGCGTCCAGCAGGCCCGGCGCAGGCGGGCGATGTGGGCGTCGAACAGGATCAGCTCCCCGTCGATAGCCAGGATGGTTTCGAAGACCCCGTCGCCGAGCAGCAGCCCACGATCATCCAGCGGCATGGTCATCGGGTCACTCCGTGGTCAGCGCGCGGAGCAGGGCCGCGATCTTGGCTTCAGTCTCGAGCCGTTCGGCCCGCGGGTCGCTGTCGGCGACGATGCCGGCTCCGGCCCGCGCCTCGAATCGCCAGCCGTCATCGTCCTCGACCAGGCCGAGAGTCCGGATCAGGACGCTGGAGTCAAAGGCGCCGTCGAACCCGGCCCAGAACAGCGCCCCGCAGTAGGGACCGCGCGGCGGCTCCAGCCGGGCGATGGACTTCATGGCCTGGACCTTCGGGGCGCCGGTCACCGACCCGGGCGGGAAGGCGGCCTCCAGCAGGTCGGCGGCGGTCATGCCCGGCGCCAGGACGCCGCGCACCGTAGAGACCAGGTGGTGGACATTGGCGAAACTCTCGACGCGGAACAGCTCCGGGGTGGTCACCGCCCCGGGCGAACAGACCCGGGACAGGTCGTTGCGCATCAGGTCGACGATCATCAGGTTCTCGGCCCGGTCCTTCTCGCTGGCCACCAGTTCGGCGGCCAAGGCCGCGTCGGCTTCGGGCGTGGCGCCACGCGGGCGGGTGCCCTTGATCGGCCGGGTCTCGACGGTGAGGCGCCGCTCTCCGCTCTCACCGGGAGTTCCGACGCTGACAAACCGCTCCGGCGAGTTGGAGACCACCGCCCGGCCCGGCGTCCGAAGGTAGCCGGCGAACGGCGCCGCGCTCTGGCCGACCAGCCGGGCCGCCAGGTCGAACGGCCGGGCGCCCTGAACCAGCCGCCCGGTCCACAGGCGGGCGATGTTGGCCTGGAAGCACTCGCCGTCGTGGATGCGGCTCACGACCTCGGCCACGGCCGTTTCGTAGGCCCCGGCGGACGAAGCGCCGACCGAGACGGTCAGTCGGCCAGACCGGACGTCGCGTTCCGGGGCCTCCAGCCAGCGCGCGGCGTCGGCGGCCTGGTCCGGGGTCCGGCCGATCGCCAGCACCCGAAGCTGCTCGTGGTCGAAGGCCAGCAGGGCCGGGTAGCGGCCCAGGAGCAGGTCGGGCCAGTCAGGGTGGCGCGCCAGGCCCAGAGGCTCGATACGGTCGCCCAGCTCGTAGGCCGCCAGCCCGGCCAGCCCGCCCTGGAAGGGCGGACCGTCGGGATGGCGGTCGCAGGGCTCGTCCAGCAGGTCGCGGATCAGGTCGAAGGGGTCGCGCGGATCATCGGCCGCCAGGGTCAGGGTCGCATCGGGCCGGCGAAGCACATAGGACCAGCGGGCGTTGTCGCCGGCGCCGCCGGAAAGGAAGGCGCAGGCCCACGGCTCGTCGGCGAAGGCCGACAGCACCGCCTCCGGTCGTCGCCAGGGTCGCTCCAGGAGGGTCGCCGCGCGCATGGGGCGGGAGATAGCGCCCCCCGGACCCGGCGGCAAACGGCTCAGGAGAACTGTTTGCCGCCGCCCTTGACGAAGAACATGCCGATCAGGCCCAGCAACAGCAGCCCGGCGATCGGGATGAAGCCCCCGGTCTGGCTCTGGGTCAGGGTGGTGAACACGCTGACCAGCAGGGAACCGATCCAGACGGTGATGGACCCCGACAGGGCGTACAGGCCGAAGAAGGCCGGCAGCTTCTCGGCCGGCACCAGCCGGGTGAGCAGGGTGCGGCTCGAGGCGTACTGGGCGGTCACGAACACCGCGACGCCGAAACCGATCACCAGATAGATGACCTCCGGCAGGGTGCGGAACATCGGGCCATCCCACAGCGGCGCATGGGCGGCGACGTCGTAGGGCCAGAAGTAGAGGATCCTGTCGCGGCTCATGCCCAGCATGGCGACCAGGAAGATCAGCGACGCCAGAATCTCGAAACGCACGGCGTTGCGGGGGCCAAGCAGATTGTCGAAGAGGGCCCCGGCGAACCCGCCGGCCACCGCGAACACGCTCAGCAGAATGCCGTAGGCGAGCATCTCCAGGACATGCCACTCCATGATCCCCGCCGTGTAGATGCCCGAGAAGATCAGCAGGGCGGTCATGCCGTCGTTGAACAGCATGCGGGCGCCCAGATAGATCACCGCGTCCTTTTCGGTGACCAGCACGCCCAGGGTCTCACGCAGGCGGGCGGGGCCTTTCATCGCCGCCGAGAGGATCGAAGCGACCACGCCGCCCAGCTGGGCCCCGGCCTGCCTCAGCGCGGTGGGAAAGCTCAGCCCGGTCTTCGGCGCGTCGGGCGTGAACAGGAACAGCGGGACCGCGAAGATCACCAGGAGGACGGCGGCGATCGGGGCGACAACGCGCGACGTTTCCGCCTGGCTTGGATCCAGCCCGAACAGCGGCTGGTCGGGTACCAGCGGCCAGTCGGCGACGGCGGGATTGCCGGGCAGGGCGAAGGCCAGCAGGCAGAAGGTCAGGGTCAGGACCGAGAAGAAGTTGCCCGCCGACAGCGCCAGCCCGGACGCCTGGGGCGCATGCCTGTGACCGGCGGCGCCGATCAGCATCGAATTGTGGATCACCTCGCAGTAGGCGAACAGCACGCCGATGATCCCGAACAGCCACAGCCCGGCCATGACCGAAAGCCCTTCGCCGCCGGGTCTGGCGAACCACAGGGTGAAGATCAGGGGCGCCATGGCCGCCACGATCCCCAGCATCAGCGGCTTGCGCGCGCCGTAGCGGTCGATGGCCGCGCCCAGGATGGGAGCGGTGAGCGCGATCAGGATGCTGTTGAGGGTGCTGACCGTGGCGATCATCGCCTGGCCCTTGACCGGATCGCCGACCACGGCCGTCGTGAAGTAGGGCGCGAAGATGTAGATCGTGATCAGGATGACATAGGGGTCGCGACCGCCCTGGAAGAGCGACCAGCTCCAGCCGCCCAGGGACAGCCTCCCTGCCGCGGGCGGCGCCGCCGCCGCGCCCCCGGCCGGTTCGATCCCGTCCGGAAGCACCTCGCCCAGTACGACCAGATCGTGTTCGGCGTCGCCCGGCCTGCGCTCGGTCATGCGGATGTCGTCCTTCCCTTGGGCAGGCCGTCGTGGCGCGGCCTTGCCCCAACGGTGGACGTCAAACGCGCGTTTGTCACGGGCGACCTCGCGGCCGCGCCCGACTTCTACTCCAGGATGCGCGCCTCGATGGCCGCCCGGGTCTCGCTGTCCACGCCCAGAACCGTCTCCAGGTAGTGGTCGATGGAGGGGTGGGCGTCGTGGATGGCCGCGAAGGCGGTCTCCAGATAGTGCAGTTCCACGCCCAGGGCGGTGATCAGCGCCTCGTCGGTGGCCTCGCGGCCGGTCATGTCGAGGATCACCTGGCGCATCATCGGCACCCGGCGCTCGAAGCGGGCCGGATCGTTGGTCAACAGGAAGTCGGCGAAGATGTCGTCCTCGTGCACCCCGGCGATGTGATGGGTCAGCGCCGCCAGGATGCCGGTGCGGTCCTTGCCGGCCGCGCAGTGGATCAGCGTCGCGCCGTCCGTATCGCCCAGGCGCTGGAAGTAGCGGCTGTAGAGGTCGACGTGGCGGCCGACGAACGGCGCCTCGCGGTAGTAGTCGACCATGTAGTCGGTGAAGGCCTTCGCGGTCAGGTCCGACCCGGCGATGAACCGGTGCCAGGGATCGTCGTGCTCCTCGCCCTCGCCGTTCTCGATGACCTCGGCGGAAAAGCCGTTCCAGCGCCGGCTGGGGCTGCGCGTCCGCTCGTTGGGGCGACGCAGGTCGACGATCAGGCTCAGGCCCAGCGCCGCCAGCGCCTCCAGGTCGGCGTCGGTCGCCTCGGCCTGGTGGGCGGCGCGATAGAGCACGCCCTTGCGGATGCGGCGTTCACCGGCGCCGTAGTCGCCGAAATCGCGGAAGTTCTCGATGGCTTCGAAAGCAAGTTTGCGGGTCATGGCGCTGGTTCCTAGCCGAGCATCGCGACGATGGCGAGACGCCGCGCAACCGACCTGTACGTTCTTTCACTTGCCGCCCGCGGCCTTGGCCTGTCATGTCGGCACGGGGAGTGCTGGCTTAAGGATATCCACTGCGGGGGCGGGTCTTGTCATGCTGATCGTCGAAAATCTCACACACGTCTATCCGAACGGCACCGTGGCGCTGGACGAGGTCAGCCTCACCGTCGCCAAGGGCATGTTCGGCCTGCTCGGCCCCAACGGCGCCGGCAAGTCGACCCTGATGCGGACCATCGCCACGCTGCAGGCGCCGACCTCCGGCCACGTCCGCTTCGGCGAGATCGACGTGCTCAAGGACCCCGAGGCGCTGCGTCGCACGCTCGGCTACCTGCCCCAGGATTTCGGCGTCTATCCGCGCGTCTCGGCCCTGGACATGCTCGACCACATGGCGATCCTCAAGGGCGTCTCCGACCGCAAGGACCGCAAGGAAACCGTCGAGACCCTGCTCAACCAGACCAACCTCTGGAAGGTGCGCCACAAGGCCATCGCCGGCTTCTCCGGCGGCATGCGCCAGCGCTTCGGCATCGCCCAGGCCCTGATCGGCGACCCGTCCCTGATCATCGTCGACGAGCCGACCGCCGGCCTCGACCCCGAGGAGCGCAACCGCTTCCTGAACCTGCTGGCCGAGATCGGCGAGAACGTGGTGGTCATCCTGTCGACCCACATTGTCGAGGACGTCTCCGACCTCTGCCCGGCCATGGCCATCATCTGCGACGGCCGCATCGTCGGCCAGGGCGCGCCCCAGGCGCTGGTCGCCTCGCTGCAGGGCCGGATCTGGATGAAGACCATCGACAAGGCCGAGCTCGAGGCCTGCAAGGCCCGCTACCAGGTCATCTCCACCCGCCTGTTCGCCGGCCGGACCGTGATCCACATCATCGCCGACAGCGATCCGGGCGACGGCTTTGCGGCGGTGCAGGGGGATCTGGAGGACGTCTACTTCTCCACCCTCTCGACCCACCGCAAGGCCGCCTGAGCGGAGGGCCCGGCATGTTCGCCAAGATTGCGGCCTTCGAGTTCCGCTACCAGGTCAAGTCGCCGATCTTCTGGATCGCGATCGCCATCTTCTTCCTGTTGACCTTCGGGTTTGTCGCCACTGACCAGATCAGCATCGGCGGCGGCGGCAACATCCACGAGAACTCGCCCTATGCCATCGCCCAGACCCACCTGATCCTGGCGATCTTCTACATGTTCGTCACGACGGCCTTCGTCGCCAACGTCATCGTGCGGGACGACGAGTCCGGGTTCGGATCCATCCTCCGGTCAACGCGGATCCGCAAGTTCGACTATCTCTACGGCCGGTTCACAGGCGCCTTCCTGGCCGCGGCCCTGTCGTTCCTGGCGGTGCCGCTGGCCATCGCGGTGGGCGCGGCCATGCCGTGGCTGGATCCGGAGACCATCGGCCCGTTCATCCCGCAGGCCTATCTCTTCGCCTATTTCGTCCTGGCCTTGCCGGCCCTTCTGCTGACTTCGTCGCTGTTTTTCACCCTGGCGACCGTCACCCGGTCGCTGATGTGGACCTACGTCGGGGTGATCGCGCTGCTGGTCATCTGGATCATCGCCGGGATCGCCCTGGACCGGCCGGAGTTCGAAAAGTCGGCGGCCCTGTGGGAGCCGTTCGGCACCGCCGCCTTCGGCCTTGTGACCAAGTACTGGACCGCCGCCGAGCGAAACACCCTGACGCCGGTGCTGGAAGGCGCGCTGCTGTTCAACCGCATCTTCTCGCTGGCGCTCAGCGCCGGCTTCCTGACGCTCGCCTACTTCCTGTTCAGCCTCCAGGCCGGCAGCCTGTCCGGCAAGAAGGCCAAACGCGACAAGCTGGCCATGATCGCCGCGCCGGACGCGCCGCCGCCGCCGCTCGCCGCCCTGCCCAAGCCCCGCTTCGACGCCGCCACCGCCTGGGCCCAGCTGGCCACCCGAACGCGCCTCGACATGTTGCAGGTGTTCGGAAGCCCTGCTTACGGCGTCCTGCTGTTCATCGGCCTCGCCAACGCCTTCGGAGGCCTGTGGTTCGCGGCGGAGGCGGCCGGGTACGGCGGCGAGATATACCCGGTCACCCGCGTGCTGATTCCGGCCCTGGCCGGCACGTTCGGCCTGATCCCGATCATCATCTCCATCTACTACGCCGGTGAACTGGTCTGGCGCGAGCGCGAGAAGAAGACGCACGAGATCATCGATTCCACCCCCGTCCCGGACTGGGCCTTCATCGCGCCCAAGGTCCTGGCGATCTCGCTGGTCCTGATCTCGACCCTCGTGGTGAGCATGCTCGCCGCCATAGCCATCCAGGCCTTCAAGGGGTTCTTCGAGTTCCAGATTCCGGAGTACCTGCTCTGGTACGTACTGCCGCAAAGCGTCGACTACATCATGGTCGCGGTGCTGGCGGTCTTCCTGCAGGTCCTGTCGCCGCACAAGTTCGTCGGCTGGGGCCTTATGGTCCTGTACCTCGTCACCACGATCACCTTCGTGACGCTCGGCTTCCAGCACAATCTCTACAACTACGGCAGCTCGCCGGGCGTGCCCCTGTCCGACATGAACGGCATGGGCAAGTTCTGGATCGGGGCCTGGTGGTTCCGGCTCTACTGGAGCGCCTTCGCCGTCATTCTGCTGGTGCTGGGCTACGCCCTGTGGCGGCGCGGAACCGAGAGCCGGCTTTGGCCCCGCCTGCGCCGGCTGCCCCGGCGGCTGACCGGCAAGGCCGGCCTCACCTTCGCGGCGGCGGCGGTGGTCTTCGTCGGAGCCGGCGGATTCATCTTCTACAACACCAACGTCCTGAACACCTACCGCACCAACATCGACAACGAGAAGTGGCAGGCCGACTTCGAGCGCGAGCTGATCAAGTACGTCGACACGCCGCGTCCCAAGATCGTGTCGATGACCCTCAAGGTCGACATCTACCCGGACGAACCACGCCTCACGACCTGGGGCGCCTATGTGGTCGAGAACCGCACCAACCAGCCGCTCAAGGAAATTCACGTCGCCTTTGATCGCGACCTGAAGGTCAGCGCACTGAACATCCAGGGCGGACGCTCGGTTCGCACCTATGACCGGTTCAACTACCGGATCTTCGCGCTCGACACCCCGATGCTGCCCGGCGAGCGGCGGACGATCAGCTTCACCACAGAGCGGGCCCAGCGCGGCTTCCGCAACAGCGGCGCGGAGACCCGCATCGTTCCCAACGGCACCTTCGTCAACAACGGCGAGTTCGCGCCGCTGCTGGGCATGGAGCGCATCGGCCTGCTGCAGGATCGCGCCAAGCGCCGCAAGTATGGCCTGCCGGTCGAGCAGCGCATGCCAAAGCTGGGCGACGCCGCCTCACGCCAGTTCAACTACCTGCGCCACGACGCCGACTTCGTGACCGCCGACATCACCGTCAGCACGGTCGCGGACCAGACGCCGATCGCCCCGGGCTACAAGGTCTCGGACGTCACCCGCGATGGCCGCCGCACGGCGCGGTTCGTGACCGAGGCTCCGGTCATGCCCTTCTTCTCGGTGCAGTCGGCCCGCTACGAGGTCTCGCGCGAGACCTACAAGGGCATCGACATCGCGGTCTACTACGACCCGCGCCATCCCTGGAACGTCGAGCGGATGAAGACCGGCGCCAAGGCCTCGCTCGACTACTTCCAGGCCAACTTGAGCCCCTACCAGTTCCGTCAGCTGCGCTTCCTGGAGTTCCCGGCCTACGAGGACTTCGCCCAGGCCTTCGCCAACACCATGCCCTGGTCGGAAAACCTCGGCTTCATCGCCGACTACCGGGACCCGTCCAAGATCGACATGGTCACCTACATCGGCGCCCACGAGATCGGGCACCAGTGGTGGGCGCACCAGGTGATCGGCGCCGACCAGCAGGGCTCGACAGCGCTGTCGGAGACCCTGGCCCAGTACTCGGCGCTGATGGTCATGAAGCGGATGTACGGCGAGGACCAGATCCGCAAATTCCTCAAGTTCGAGCTCGACAGCTACCTGCGGGCCCGGGGCGGCGAGGTCATCGAGGAGCTGCCGCTCTACCGCGTCGAGGACCAGGGCTACATCCACTACCGCAAGGGCTCGCTGGTCATGTACCGGCTGCAGCGGGAGATCGGCGAGGCGGCGGTGAACCGTGCTCTGCAGCGGATCCTGCGCATCCACGCCTTCAACGGCGCGCCCTATCCGACCTCGATCGATCTGATCAGCGCGCTGCGCGCCGAGGCGCCGGCCGACAAGCAGGATTTGATCACCGACCTGTTCCAGAAGATCACCCTCTATGACATCCAGACCCGGTCGGTGGCGGTGAAGAAGCGGACGGACGGCCGGTTCGACGTCACCCTGACCGTGAAGGCCCGCAAGCTTTACGCCGACGGCAAGGGAAAGGAGACGGAGGCGCCGCTCGATGAGGTGCTCGACGTGGGTCTGTTCACGGCCATGCCGGGCGACAAGGCCTTCACCAGCAAGGACGTGGTCACCATGGTCAAGCGGCCGATCCGGTCGGGAACCCAGACCCTGACCTTCACGGTCGACAGGGAGCCGCGCTACGCCGGGGTCGATCCCTACAACTACCTGATCGACCGCAACTCCGATGACAACGTCGCCAAGGTCGGGGGCTGACACCCCCGACCCACGCGGCCCGTTGACAGACCCCGCCGCCGCCGCCAAGCCGACGGCAAGCCCGGTCGGGCGAGGGGAGGCGTGATGAATTCCGACGCGACCACGACGAAGCCGGGCCCGCTCGACGGCCTGACGGTCATCGAGATGGGCACCCTGATCGCCGGCCCGTTCTGCGGCCAGATCCTCGGCGACTTCGGCGCCACCGTGATCAAGATCGAGGATCCCAAGGCCGGCGACCCCATGCGCCAGTGGGGCCGCTCCCTGCCCAAGGGCCACTCGCCCTGGTGGCCGGTGATCGGGCGCAACAAGCGCTCGGTGACGCTCGATCTGCGAACCGCCGAGGGGCAGGACATCGCCCGCCGCCTGATCGGCGGCGCCGACGTGCTGGTCGAGAATTTCCGGCCCGGCGCCCTGGAGAAATGGGGCCTGGGCTACGAGCGGCTTTCCGCCGACAACCCCGGCCTTGTGATGGCGCGAGTGTCGGGCTTTGGCCAGACCGGACCCTATTCGTCGCGGGCCGGCTACGCCCTGATCGGCGAGGCCATGGGCGGCCTGCGCTACATCACCGGCGAGCCCGACCGTGCGCCCGCCCGGGCCGGGATCTCGGTCGGCGACAGTCTGGCCGGGCTGCACGCGGCGCTCGGGACCATGATGGCCCTGCACGCCCGTCATCGCAGCGGAAAGGGCCAGATCGTCGACGCCGCCATCTATGAGAGCGTGCTGTCGGTGATGGAGAACCTGATCACCGAGTATGGCCTTACGGGCTATGTCCGCGAGCGGTCGGGATCGGTCCTGCCCGGCATCGCGCCCTCGAACGCCTATCCGACGCGGGACGGGGCCCTTGTGGTTATCGGCGCCAACCAGGACACGCTGTTCCGGCGTCTCTGCGACGCCATGGGCCGTCCGGAGCTTGCGGCCGATCCCCGCTACGCCGGCCACGCCGCGCGGGGCGAGAACCAGGCCGAGCTCGACGCCCTGATCGGCGCCTGGACCGCGACGCTCGACGCCGAGGCGCTGTTGGCGCTGATGGAGACCAGCGGCGTCGCCGCCGGCCGGGTCTATCGCGCCCCCGACATGCTCGACGACCCGCAGTTCGCGGCCCGCGAAGCCATCGTCGAGGTGCCCCACCCGGTGTTCGGCGCGGTGAGGATGCAGAACGCCTTTCCAAAGCTCACCGGGACGCCGGGCTCCGTCCGCTGGCCCGGCCCGGCCTTGGGCGAACATACCGACGCGGTTCTGACGGAACGGCTGGGGATGTCGGTCGACGAAATCGAAGATCTCCGCCGGCGCGCCGTAATCTAGCGATGTGAGGCCTGGGCCTTGACGCCCTCGGAAGCACCGCGCTCCCCTTGGCGCGAGCCGTTGATCGCTCTCGGTCGGCGAGGATCGCACGGCCCTGAACGACGCCGCATGCAAATCCCGGTTCCCTGAACGCGCCGGCCCGGCTAGGGTGGACCCCCTGTCGCCACCGAGCGTTGGACCGTGCTGAAACCCTGACCATGGAGGGTTCGCCGGAGCCGGCGCGCCCGCGAACCTGGAGAATGCCGATGCCGAGCAACAGCCCGACCGATGTCACCAAAGCCGCCGCCGACGAGGCCGAGCAGGCCAAGGCCGCTCTGAAAAACGCCGCCAAGCATGCCGAGCGCAGCTTCATCGACTCCGCCGACCAGGCGCGCGAGAAGCTGACCGAGGCGGCGAGCCGCACGGAAGCGGCGGTTCGTGAAGGGATCGAGACCCTTCGCGCCCAGAGCCGCGCCTACACCGACAATGCCGGCGAGCAGTTCGAGGTTGCCCAGCGCTACGTCGTCGATCGCGTCAAGGAACGCCCGGTCACCGCCACCCTGGCCGGGATCGGCGTCGGCCTGCTCATCGGTCTTCTGCTGGCCGGCCGGGGCGATCGCCGCTGATGATGGAGCGGACGCTGATGGCCGTCGCGGCCGCCGCCGCCATTGCCGCCGCCGCGGCCGTCGGCGTCTTCTCGGCTTTTTTCGCGCTTTACGCGCTCGTTGAGCCCCATCTTGGCGCGCCCGGGGCGGCGGCCGTCGTCGCCGCCAGCGCGGCGATCCTTGTGGCCCTGGCCGGCTTGATCGCGGCCCGCAAGGCAGATGGCGACAAGCGCAGCATGGCGGCGGCGGCTCCCGACGCCACCATGGTCGACACCATTCTTTCGCTGGTTCGGGAACGGCCGCTTCTGGCGTCAGGCGCAGCCGTGGCCGCCGGAATCTACGCCTTGCGCAATCCGCAACTGATCGCCGCGGTGCTTCGCGCCTTCGTGGACAAGCCACCCACCCCCAAACGATGAGGGACGCCTGACCTCCCGGGCGCTCCCGGAGTGAAGTCATGTTTGTTCTTCCCGAACTTCCTTATGCCGCCAACAGCCTCGAGCCGGTGATCAGCGCCCGCACGCTGGGCTTCCATCACGGCAAGCACCACAAGACCTACGTCGAGACGCTCAACACGCTTCTGGCGGAGGCGGACGATCGGCTCTCGTCGCTGGAGGAGGTCATCCGGGAGACGGCCGACGACCCGGACCGCCGCAAACTCTTCAACAACGCCGCCCAGAGCTGGAACCACGCCTTCTTCTGGGACGCCATGACGCCGGCCTTCAAGCCGCCGTCCGGGGATCTGGCGAAGGCGATCCACGCCGCCTTTGGCGACCTGACGGCGCTGCGGACGGCTTTCGTCGAAGAGGGCGTCGGCCACTTCGCCTCCGGTTGGGTGTGGCTGGTCGCCGAAGGCGAGACGTTGAAGGTGATCTCCACGCACGACGCCGACGACACCGTGCCGCTCGACGGCGTAACGCCGCTGCTGGTCTGCGACCTGTGGGAGCACGCCTACTATCTGGACCACCAGAATGACCGGAAGGGCTTCCTGCAGGCCTGGTTCGACACCCTGGCGAACTGGTCCCTTGCGGAGCGCCAGCTGACGGCCGCTCGGGGCGCCGGGCCGGCCTGGGCCTATCCTGCGGCCACGAAGGCCTGAGGGAACGCAGGTCGCCGGCAGGCGTTTTCCAGCCAACAGGCCGCACCGGCCGGTGCGATCAGACATGGAGAGTCGTGAATGCTCAGGTGGGCGCTTATCTTTCTGGTCGTGGCGCTCGTCGCCGCGGTCCTTGGCTTTGGCGGACTTGCCGGTACGGCGGTCGACATCGCCAAGATCCTGTTCTTTGTTTTCCTGGTGCTGTTCGTCGTCTCCGGCGTCATGCATCTGGTTCGAGGCCGCACGCCCTAGATCGCGCGTGGAGAACGGAGTTCAAGCGGCGGCGGGGTGACCCGCCGCCGTTTTCGTTTCAGGGGAGTCTGCGGTCGATCCGCCAGGTTCGCCAGGGCTCGAAATGCGAACCGGTCCAGGCCAGCGCCGTAACCGTCACGCAGTCTTCCGCCACCTCGATGCCGTTGAAGCCGATCGGGACGCCGCGCTCGCGAACGGACAGGGTGCTGGCGCCAACCGCCCAGGTGCGGCCGTCGCCGCCGGGATAGGGCAGGGCGAACGGCGCATGGACGTGCCCGGTCAGCACCAGGTCGACCTCGCCTTGCGAGAAGGTCTCCGCGGCCTGCCGGCCTCCGTGAACCCGGCCGCTCATCGGGCCGCCGATCATCTCCACCAGGGGATGATGGCAGGCGACAATCTTCAGGGAGCCGGGCCGGGCGCGGGACAGCGACCGCACCGCCCGCCGGGCCTGCCCCTGGCTGATGGCGCCCTTGGACCAGTTGGCCCGCAGCTGCGCCCCGCGGGCGGTGTTCACCGGCGCGATCGCCACACCGGCCCGCTGGACCGCCGTGTCCTGCAGGGCGCCGAAGTAGGACTCGTAGCGCTTCCACGGCTGAAACAGCCGCTGCGCCAGGCTGTAGTAGGGCGTGTCGTGATTGCCTGGCACGATCAGGACTTCCGAGGCGAGGCCGTGGATCCACTTCCGCGCCGCGTCGAACTCAGCCGGGGAACCCTTTCGGGTGACGTCGCCGGTGATCACGGTCAGGTCCGGCCGGTGCTCGGCGATCCAGGCCTTGGCGCCGGCGACGGCCTCGATATGCTCACCGCCGAAGTGAATGTCGGAAAGATGGGCGAGGCGGCGGACGGTCATGCGTCGGGCTCCAGCGGCGGCGCCGGGACAAGCGCCCGGAACGCGACAGGCAGGAAGCGAAAGTCGGCGACCACCCGGAGCCTGGTCGGCTCGCCATCCAGAACCGCTGGAATCCGGCCCGCGGCCCAGGCGCGGCCGCGCCGGCAGCGCCCCGCGTCGACGGCGGGATCGGCACGCCAATTGCCCTGTGCGGCATAGAACCCCAGCCGGAAAACCTCCAGGGCGTTCGACGGATCCAGCGCCGCAGCCTCAAGGCATCCATCGGTTTCGTTCAGGGCGCTCGAAACCAGCGGCGTCATAAGCAACAGCGCGCCTGTCTTGCGTCTTTCGCCCCCGTCCAGAGAGAAGCGAAGCCGACCGGAGAAGGCGCTTCGCAAGGCCCGCTGCGCGCGCGCGATCGCGAACATGAGCCTGCCCTTGCGGGCCGACTCCCGGGCGCGCGCCCAAAGGGCCGGCGATCCCAGGATGGCCGCCACATAGAAGCGGCGGCCTTCGATCTCGCCGCCGGCGACCGGCTTGACGACGCCGTCGGCCAGGATGTCGGCCAGGGCCGTCCTCCAGTCCCGCGCCCCATACAGCGCGCCGGGAAGCATGTTCATGGTCCCGCCCGGCAGAGGCGCGACCAGCGGGCCGTCAGGCCCGGCCATCTCGGCGCCTGTGCGGGCCGTACCGTCGCCCGCGACGATCACGAGCAGATCGGGAGCGGCGTCCAGGGCCTCCCGCAGACAGGCCTCCAGGCCGGTGTCGCCGGGAACCCGGACTGAGCCGCTGACGCCCGCCTCGGCGAGGATGCGCTCGGCCTCGGCGACCGCGTCGGGGCCGGCGCCGCCCGAGAGCGGGTTCACCACCACCTCGACACGCCGGATCACGACCCTTTCCGGTCCCTTGTTCACGTCTGATGCCTCGTCCGACTTCAATGCCACACCGCAAACAGGAACCGGCCCGCACCGGTTCCAGATCGGAACTCCCATGACAGCGCCGCGTTGCCAATCCCGACGGGGGCCGAAACGACACTGGAGA
>JBEIDC010000075.1:0-15778 GCA_040383665.1 Caulobacter sp. | reverse complement strand
GAACGCGGGCGATGTTCTTGTCGACCTTGTGGCCCGGCAGCTGGCCGCCCTCGCCGGGCTTGGCGCCCTGGGCCATCTTGATCTGGATGTCGTCGGCGTTGACCAGATACTCGGCGGTGACCCCGAAGCGGCCCGAGGCCACCTGCTTGATGGCCGAGCGCATGGAATCGCCGTTGGGCAGCGGCTTGAAGCGGTCGGCTTCCTCACCGCCCTCCCCGGTGTTCGACCGGCCGCCGATGCGGTTCATCGCCACCGCCAGGGTGGTGTGGGCTTCGCGGCTGATCGAGCCGAAGCTCATGGCGCCGGTGGCGAAGCGCTTGACGATCTCGCCAGCCGGCTCGACCTCGTCGAGGCTGAGCGGGGTGGCGGCGGTGCGGAACTGCATCAGGCCGCGGATGGTCAGCAGGCGCTGGGCCTGCTCGTTGATCCCGGCCGCGAAGGCCTTGTACTCGTCGGGCAGGTTGCCGCGCACGGCATGCTGCAGGCGCGCCACCGTCTCCGGCGTCCAGGCATGCTCCTCGCCGCGCAGGCGGAAGGCGAAAGTGCCGCCGACGTCCAGCATCGAGGCGTAGATCGGGTTGTCGCCAAAGGCGTCGCGGTGCCGGCGCACGGCCTCCTCGGCGATGCCGTCCAGACCGATGCCCTCGATGGTCGTGGCCGTGCCGGTGAAGTACTTCTCGATCACGGGCGAGTTCAGGCCGACGGCGTCGAAGATCTGCGCGCCGCAGTAGGACTGGTAGGTGGAGATGCCCATCTTCGACATCACCTTCAGCAGGCCCTTGCCAACCGCCTTGATGAAGTTCTTGCGGACCTCATAGGCGCTCAGGCTGTAGCCGTTCTGGACGCGCAGGTGCTCCAGCGTCTCGAACGCCAGGTAGGGATTGACCGCCTCGGCGCCGTAGCCGGCCAGGACGCAGAAGTGGTGGACCTCGCGCGCCTCGCCGGTCTCGATGACGAGGCCGGTCTGCATGCGCAGACCCTGACGGATCAGGTGATGGTGCACCGCCGCCGTGGCCAGGGCCGCCGGGATGGCGATCCGGTCCGGCGAGGTCGCCCGATCCGACAGGATCAGGATGTTCATATCGGCCAGGACGTTGTCGGTCGCCTCGCGGCAGACCCGGTCGAGCGCCTTCTCAAGGCCCGCACCGCCCTCTTCGGCCGGCCATGTGACGTCGATCGTCGCGGTGCGGAAGGCGCCGTCCAGCAGCTCGCTGATGGCGCGGATCTTGGCCATGTCCTCGTTGGTGAGGATCGGCTGGGAGACCTCAAGCCGCTTGTGCGTCCCGGCCTGGCGTCCCAGCAGGTTCGGACGGGGCCCGATCATCGACACCAGGCTCATCACCAGCTCTTCGCGGATCGGGTCGATCGGCGGGTTGGTGACCTGGGCGAAGTTCTGCTTGAAGTACTCGTAGAGCAGCTTGGTGCGGCGGGAGAGCACGGCGATCGGCACGTCGGCGCCCATGGAGCCGAGGGGGTCGACGGCGGTCTGGGCCATCGGCTCGAGGAAGAACAGCAGGTCCTCCTGGGTGTAGCCGAAGGCCTGCTGACGATCGAGCAGGTGTTGGGGATCGGCGCCCTGCAGCTCCTCCGCCGGCGGGGCCTCGGGCAGATCTTCCAGCTTGAACTGGGTGCGGGCCAGCCATTCGGCGTAGGGCTCGGCGTCGGCGAGGGAGGCCTTGATCTCCTCGTCCTCGATGATCCGGCCTTCCTCCATGTCGATCAGCAGCATCTTGCCCGGCTGCAGGCGCCACTTGCGGACCACCCGCTCCTCGGGAACGGTCAGCACGCCCATTTCCGAGGCCATGATCACATGGTCCTGGTCGGTGATGACAAAGCGGGCGGGCCGAAGGCCGTTGCGGTCGAGCGTGGCGCCGATCTGGCGGCCGTCGGTGAAGGCCACCGCCGCCGGGCCATCCCAGGGCTCCATCAGGGCGGCGTGATACTCGTAGAAGGCCTTCCGCTTGGGATCCATCAGCGGGTTGCCCGCCCAGGCTTCCGGGATCAGCATCATCACCGCGTGGGCCAGCGGATAGCCGCCGGCGACCAGCAGCTCCAGGGCGTTGTCGAGGCAGGCGGTGTCCGACTGGCCATGCGGAATCAGCGGCCACATCTTGTTGAGGTCGGGACCGAGGAGGTCCGACTCCAGGGTGCGCCGGCGGGCGTTCATCCAGTTGACGTTGCCCCGGACGGTGTTGATCTCGCCGTTGTGGGCGATGAACCGGTAGGGGTGGGCCAGCTTCCAGGACGGGAAGGTGTTGGTCGAGAACCGCTGGTGGACCAGCGCCAGCGCCGACTCGGTCAGCGGGTTCTTCAGGTCGGTGTAGAAGGAGCCGACCTGGTCGGCCAGCAGCAGCCCCTTGTAGACGACGGTGCGGGTCGAGAAGGACGGCAGGTACAGCTGCGTCAGGCCCGGCAGGTTCTTCTTCACCGCCAGCTCGGCCAGCGGGTTCTGCAGCTGCTTGCGGATGGTCAGAAGCTTGCGCTCGAAGGCGTCCTGGTCCTTCGTGCCCTCGCCCCGGCCGACGATGGCCTGGCGGATCACGGGCATCTGGGCCAGCACCGCGGCGCCCAGGCCGGTGGTGTCGATCGGCACATCGCGCCAGGCGATGAAGGTCTGGCCCTCGACCTTCAGGAGTGCTCGAACTGGGCGACGGCGACGCCACGCGTCTCTTCGTCCTGCGGCAGGAAGCACATGGCCACGGCGTAGTCGCCCGGCGCCGGCAGCACGACCCCGGCCTTGGCGGCCCAGTCGCGCAGCAACGCGTCCGGCATCTGGATCAGAATCCCGGCCCCGTCGCCGACCAGCGGATCGGCGCCCACCGCGCCCCGGTGGTCGAGGTTGATCAGGATCTCCAGACCGCAGGCCACCACCTCGTGCGATTTGCGGCCCTTGATGTTGGCCACAAACCCGACGCCGCAGGCGTCATGTTCATTGCGGGGGTCATACAGACCGCGGGATTGTGGAGCGCCCATAGGGGATCCTCAGGATAGAGACACAGGTCTGCCTGACGGCGGTCACAGACAGCCGAAGCAGGTTTGAGGCGGCATTAGCGGTAAGGCGAGCGGTCGCGCAAAAGGTAATTTCTTTCGGCATCCGGCGACGCGCCGCGACCGCGTGGCAAGATTTTGCACATAATCTCCCGACAGAAGGAGAATGCTTGACGGATAATGCTGCACTGCGGCATCCGCAGGCAAGGACCGCCCCAAACCGGGGAAGACCTGTTCGGGCCACCGCGAGCAGCCGCGCCTATGGTCGCAGCGATGCAGTCCCCTGAAAGAAAATGAGCCGGGCCGCGCCAAATCTATGGCCGGACGCAGGGGCAACAGCGCCATTGTGGCCCTCTTGCAGCCTGGGCGAACAGACCCTGGACCAGGACGGAGGAACTGACCCATGGACATGCGACAGAGCGCCGAGGACGAGGCCTTCCGCGAGACGGTTCGCGCCTATTTCCGCGAGACCTATCCGCAGGACATCATCGCGAAGCTGGCCAACGGGCAGACCCTGAAGAAGGCAGACATGGTCGCCTCCGAGCAGGCGCTCAGCGCCCGGGGCTGGCTGGCGCCGGGCTGGCCGGCCGAGTACGGCGGTCCCGGTTGGACCATCACCCAGCGCTTCATCTTAGACGAGGAGCTGGAGCGGGCCGGCGCGCCTAACGTCTCGCCCATGGGCCTGCTGTACGTCGCGCCGGTGATCTACACCTTCGGCACCCCGGAGCAGAAGCAGCGCTGGCTGGGCGACATCCTGTCGGCCCGCACCTTCTGGGCCCAGGGCTATTCCGAGCCGGAGGCGGGATCCGACCTGGCCAGCCTGCGAACCCGCGCTGTCCTCGTCGGCGACCACTATGTCGTCGACGGCGAGAAGATCTGGACCAGCGACGCCCACTACGCCGACTGGATCTTCTGCCTGGTGCGCACCGAGGACGCCGCGCGCAAGCAGGACGGGATCACCTTCCTTTGCATCGACATGTCGACGCCGGGCGTCGAGGTCGTGCCGATCATCACCATCGACGGCGGCCACCACCTCAACCGTGTGGTCTTCGACAACGTCCGCGTTCCGGTGGACAACCGCATCGGAGACGAGGGCAAGGGCTGGACCTATGCCCGACACCTGCTCAGCTACGAGCGCACGTCCTATGCCCATGTGGCCGCCAAACGCCGGCAGATCGAGGACATCAAACGCCTGCTGGCCGATGCTCCGTGGGCGGATGATGATGCGTCACGGCAGGACGACTTCCGCCGTCGCCTGGCCGCCGTGGAGGTCCAGCTGGACGCCCTGGAAATGACCGTCCTGCGGGCGCTCGCGCCGCTGGCGGCCGGTCAGGCACCGGGCGACGAGGCCTCGATCATCAAGATCGCCGCGACGGAGACGGCGCAGGCCATTACCGAGCTGTTCGTCGAGCTGGCCGGCCTCCACGCCCTGCCGAAGTTCCCGGACCGGAGCGGGCAGGACTGGCGCGCCAACCTGGCGGAAATTCCCGCCTTCGCCGCGCCGGCCACCGCCGCCTATTTCCTCGCCCGGGCCCAGACGATCTACGGCGGGGCGACCGAGATCCAGAAGAACATCATCGCCCGCCAGCTGGGGCTCTAGCGCGGCGGCATGCGGATGGCGCCGTCGAGGCGGACGGTCTCGCCGTTGAAGTAGCCGTTGCGCAGCATGGTCACCGCCAGGTCCGCGTACTCGTGCGGGTGGCCGAGGCGCCGGGGGAACGGCACCGAGGCCGACAGGCTGTCGAAGATGGCCGGCGCGCGGGTCTTGACGCCCAGCATCGGCGGGGTGGCCATGATGCCCGGCAGGATGGTGTTGATACGGATGCCCTCGTTGGCCAGGTCGCGGGCGATGACCAGGGTCATGCCCTTGATCGCCGCCTTGGCCGCCGCATAGGCCACCTGCCCCACCTGGCCGTCCTCGGCCGCCACCGAGCCGGTGTTGACGATGGCGCCGCGGCCGCCGTCCTCGTCGGGCTCCAGGGTCGCCATGCCGGCTGCGCTCTTCACGATGCAGCGGAAGGTGCCGACGGTGTTGAGGCCCAGCACCCACTCGAAGTCGGCCGCGTTGAACTGCTTGATCTCGCCGGTCTGCTTGTCGCGGGCGATGGTCTTGCCGCCCCGGCCGCCGCCGGCGCAGTTGACCAGGATGCGCTCCTGGCCGTGGGCGGCGCGGGCCTTGGCGAAGCCGGCGTCGACCGACTCCTCGCTCATGACGTTGACCTCGCAGAACAGGGCGCCGAGCTCCTCGGCCTTCTTCGTCCCGGTCTCGGCGTTCTGGTCGAAGATGGCCACCTTCACACCGAGGTCGCGCAGGGCCTTGACCGTGGCGGCTCCAAGGCCGGAAGCGCCGCCGGTGACCACGGCGGAGACAGTGCTGTCGAGTTTCATGGCGCGTTTCCTGAAGTCCTGTTCTGGATTGTCGCCATCTGAGCCCCGGCGCCGCAGCGGCAGGCAAGCGGCAACCCGCCCGCCCCCCCGGATCAGGCCGGGCGGGTGATCCCTGCCTCGGCCAGCACCTCGTCGGTGTCCTGGCCGATACCCGGCGGGTCGCGCCGGATGCCCGCGGGCGTCTTCGAGAACCGCAGGCCGGGCTTCATGGCGCGATAGGTCGCCTCCCCGCCCAGCGTCCGCTCCTCGAACAGGGTGCGGCTCAGTTGGGCGTCGTCGAAGATCTCGGTCGGCCGGTTGGCCCGCATGACCGGGATCGAGTGCTCGGCGCCCAGCGCCATCCACTCGGCCGTGGTCCGGCTGGCCGCGGCCTCGCTCATCATCGCGTAGTATTCGGCCACCTTCTCCTTGCCGCTGGCCTTCGAGGTGAAGCGCTCGAGCTCGTAGGCGCCGGGCAGGCCGCCCAGCTCCATGAACTTCGCGGACTGCATCTGGTTGGCCGGCATCACGGTCAGGTAGCCGTTCTTCGTCCGGAACGGCTTGCGGTGCGGGGTGATGGCGGTGGTGAATCCGAAGCCGCCGGTCGGCGGCACGAAGCTCTGGCCGTACAGGTGCTCGGCCATGATGAAGCCCGTGAAGGTCTCCAGCATCGGCACGGCGACGAACTGGCCCTCGCCGGTGTGCTCCTTGTGGCGCAAGGCCGCCAGGGTGGCGATCACCGCGAACAGGCCGCAGGTCTTGTCGGCCAGAAGCGAGGGCAGCGGCCGAAGCTCCGTGTCCGGATCAACCAGCTGACCCAGGCCGCAGGCTCCGCTGGCGGACTGGATCAGGTCGTCAAAGGCCTGCAGTCCGGCGTAGGGGCCGTCGTCGTCGTAGCCCATGGCCTCGACATAGACGATGTCCGGCTTGATGGCCGCGACCTGCGCGTAGGAGAAGCCCAGCCGCGCCACCGCCGAGGGCCGCATGTTGTGGATGAAGACGTCGCCGGTCTCGACCAGCCGGGCGAGCGCAGCCCTGCCCTCGTCAGTCTTCAGGTCGAGGCTGACCGAGCGCTTGTTGCGATTGAAGGCGACGTAGCCGGGGCCCATCTCCTTCGACGGTCCCTTGCCGGAGTTGCGCTGGCGGTCGCCGGAGGGCTCCTCGACCTTGATCACATCGGCGCCCAGATCACCCAGCATCTGGGTGGCGTAGGGGCCGAGCACGAACTGGCTGAGGTCGATGATGCGCACCCCGGCCAGCGGGCCGGTGCGGTGCGGGTCAGGCTTGATCTGTTCGCTCATTGTCACGCTCCGGTCAGCAGCACGACCTTGATGCAGTCGCCGTGGTGCTGGGCGGCGATCGCCTCGTTGATCTGGTCGAAGGGGAAGGTCTTGATCATGCGGTCGAAGGGCAGGGCGCCGCGGCGATAGTGTTCGATCAGCTCGGGCAGGAAGACGTCCGGATCGCTGTCGCCCTCGATGATGCCCTTCACCGTGTGGCCGAAGGTCATGGCAGTGTTGATGTCACCCGGCATGGGCGTGCCCGGCGGCGAGATGCCGACGATGCCGAACGCGCCCTTCGGCCCGAGCGTGTTCATCACTGCCGCCTGCACCGCCGGGACGCCGGTGGTGTCGAAGGCGTAGTCGACGCCGCCGGGCAGGATGGCGCGAACCGCCGCCGCCAGGTCCGGCGAAGCGGCCGGGTCGATGACGTGGGTCGCGCCGAACTCGGTCGCCAGCGCCCGGCGCGCCGCGTGCGGCTCGACCAGGATGATGGTCTCGCAGCCCTGGATCTTCGCCCCCATCACCGCGCTCAGGCCCACGGGCCCGCCGCCGGTGATCAACAGGGTGGAGCCCGCCTCGCAGGCCAGCGACCGCATGATCCCGCCGGCCCCGGTCTGGATGCCGCAGCCCAGCGGGCCGAACAACTCCAGCGGCAGATCGTCGGGGACCTTCACCACATTGCGCTCGTAGGTCAGGGCGTGGGTGGCGAACGAGGACTGGCCGAAGAAGTTGCTGCCGACAGCGGCGTCCTCGCAGCGCAGGGCCTTGCTGCCGTCCGGGCGCATGCCGGCGTAGTTGAGCAGCGGCATGGTCTCGCAGTAGGCGGCGTCGCCCTTGCCGCAGCGGCGGCAGGTCCCGCAGGACCGGAAGGTCATGGCCACCCGGTCGCCCGGCGCGACCTTCGTGACCCTTGCCCCGACCTTCTCGACGATGCCCGAGCCTTCGTGGCCCAGCACGGCGGGCGGCGCGATCGCGCCGGTTTGCTGGAAGACGATGTCGGTGTGGCACACGCCGACCCCGACGACGCGGACGAGGATTTCGTCCTCGCGCGGATCGTCGAGCTCGACGGTCCGGATCTCGAAGGGCTTGCCGGGACCCGTAGCGACGGCGGCCTTGATCTGCATGGCGCGCGGCGCCTCCCTGATGTGTGTGTCCGGTCTTGTCGCCGGACTGTCCCTAGCGAGTGAACCGGGCGCGGCCATGCCGTCAAGCGCTTCGGCGACCTGCCCCAGCGGCGTGCCGCAGCGGAAGGCCGGGTGTTGGCCCGACGAGACTCGACCGACGGACCGGCCTGGCCGAAAAGGGCCCATGGCGTCCCGGCTCGACCTCGCAAACCTCGTCATCTTCGCCCGACGCCCGACCATCGGGGTCGGCAAGCGGCGGCTGGCGGCGGCGATCGGCGACGTCGAGGCCCTGCGATTCCAGCGCGGCGCCATCGACGGGCTGCTCCTGAGCCTGGCGGGCGACCCCCGATGGCGGACTACGGTCGCCGTCTCACCGGACCGGCCGGCGGGCTGGCTGCGCGGGCGAGCGCCGGCCACGCCGCAGGGCGCGGGCGACCTGGGGCGCAAGCTGGTGCGGGTCTCGCGGCGCTTTCCGGTCGGACGGCTGGTGATCATCGGCAGCGATACGCCCACGGTGAAGCGCGCCGACATCGCCGCCGCCTTCAACGCCCTGCGCAGCCATGACGCGGTGCTCGGCCCGGCCAGGGACGGCGGCTACTGGCTGATCGGGCTGAGGCGCTCGGCGCGCGGCCCCCTGCCCTTCGACGGCATCCGCTGGTCCAGCCCCGACACCCTCGCCGACACCCTGTCGCGGCTGGCCGGCCTGCGGGTGGCGACCCTGCGCACGCTCGAAGACATCGACGACGAGGCCAGCCTGAAGCGCCTTCGCGCCAGGGCTCAACGCCCGTAGAGCCGCGCGATGCGCTCGGCCGGGACGCCCGCGTAGAACAGCGTCAGGCACAGCAGGTTGCGAGCGCTGCGCCGCAGCCAGCCGTCCTGCCGCCAGCGCCGGGCCGAGGTGACGGCGGCGGCGTCCAGCACCGTCAGGCGCCGCCGGCCCAGTCGCCGGACCAGGTCGACATCCTCCATCAGCGGCAGGGGGCGATAGCCGCCGACGCCGTCGTACAGCGACCGGTGGATCAACAGCCCCTGGTCGCCATAGGGCAGCGCCAGCGCCGCGACCCGCCACCTCACCCAGCGCTCCAGCCTGCGCGCCTGGGGGGAGTCGTCGTCGAGGGCGAAACGGAAGCAGGCCGCTCGCCCGGCGGCGGCCGGGTGCGACAGGTGGCGTTCGACGGCCTCCCTCCAGCCGGGTTCCAGCACCGTGTCGGCGTGCAGGAACAGCAGCCAGCCCTCGGTCGCGGCGGCCGCCCCCGCCGCCAGCTGACCACCGCGGCCGGGCGCCGTCTCGATCACCCGCGCGCCCAGGCCGCGGGCCAGACCAGGCGTGCCGTCCCGCGAGCCGCCGTCGACGACCAGGATATCGTCGGACGGGTCCAGCGCCGCGAGCGTCGCCGCAAGTCCATCGGCGGCGTTCAGGGTGGGAATGACGACCGTCAGGCGCGGCCGCTCTGTCGCCATGGTCAGCTGCAGCTCGCGCCGCCCAGCACGCAGAAGCGGGCGCAGTGCGGGTGGTTCAGCGGTACGGCGCCCAGCGCCTCGGCCAGGGTCGCGCCCAGCTCGAACTGCGGATCGTAGGGGGTCAGGGTGCAGGCCACGACCGCCGGGCGCGTGGCGCCCTTGCGCTTCACCACCATCCGGCTGGAGGCGCACATCACCGAGTCCGGCGAGAGGTTCAGAATGCCCCAGCAGGCCTCGGTGATCTCCGGGACATCGCGCGTGGCGTCCATTTCCGGGAAAAGCACCAGACGCGAAGGATCGTTCACGTCCAGCGTGAGTCCCAGCTCCGTGAACAGCGCCGCGTAGCCTGCCCGGGCCGAATCCTCGCTCTCCTCACCCAGCCGGCGGCCGGCGATGGCGATGGAAAAGCCGTTCTCTCCCAGCCAGGACAGGCCCGCCAGCGCCGGCGCCCAGGTGTCCTCGCCGCGCTCGGCCTCGTGGACTGCCCGGGTGTAGTGGTCGAGGCTGACCCGCAGGATCAGCGCCTCGCCGTAGCGGCTCCTGAGGTCGATCAGCTGGCGCTCGAAGCGCCGCATCGGCCGCATGGCGTTGGTCAGCACCAGCGTGCGGCGGCCGGTGGCGAGGGACGCCTCCAGTATCGGGATGATGGCGGCGTTCATGAACGGCTCGCCGCCGGTGAAGCCGATCTCCTCCGTCGTCAGGCCCAGTGCGGCGATCTCGTCGAGATAGCCCCTCACATCCTCCAGGCCCAGGTAGGACAGGGCGTCGTTGCGCGGCGAGCTCTCGATGTAGCAGGTCAGGCAGGCGATGTTGCAGAGGGTGCCGGTGTTGAACCACAGCGTATCCAGCCCGCGCAGCGCCACAACCGCCCGGGGCGATCCATCCAGCGTGGTCAGCGGATCCTGGAACTTGCGCGGGTCCAGACGCGCCGCGCCCGGCGTCACGAAAGGCGACTGCAGCGCGCCTTGAGCCTCGACCTCCAAGACAGTCTCGCCGCGCTGTTCCAAACGGACTTCTCCCCGCGACCTTCGCCGCACCGTGGCGCGATGGCGGCGCCCCGGCCAATAAACTGACGAGGCGCCCCGACGGCGCCCGCCTACCGCCATAGCAATGGAGGGGCCGGCGTTGCTATGGTTGAATTGTCCAGCGACGGGAGAAACCGGAGACCATGAAACGCTACCTGCCATTGCTTGCGCTGGTCGCGGCGGTGATCGCCGTGTTCGCCAGCGGGGCGGGCCGCTACCTGAGCCTCGAGTCGCTGCAACGGAACGAGGCCCTGCTGCGCGGCCTGGTCACCGACAATCTGGTGCTCAGCCTGCTGGTCTTCATCGGCGTTTACGCGGCGGCCACGGCGGTCAGCATCCCGGGCGCCATCTTCCTGACCCTCGCCGGCGGCTTCCTCTTCGGGACCTGGATCGGCGGGTCGGCCACCGTGGTCGGGGCGACCATAGGCGCGGTGCTGGTGTTCCTGATCGTGAAGACCTCGCTGGGCGCCAGCCTGCGCGAGAAAGCAGAAAAGTCGGGCGGGAACCTCAAGGCGGTGATGGACGGCGTCCGCGAAGGGGCGTTCGGCTACATCCTCACCTTGCGCCTGATCCCGCTGGCCCCCTTCTGGCTGGTCAACGTGGCGTCCGCCCTGGCCCATGCGCCGCTGCGCGCCTACGCCCTGGCCACCCTGATCGGCATCATCCCGGCCACCTTCATCTACAGCAGCGTCGGGGCCGGCATCGGCCAGGTTCTGGCGCGCGGCGAGGAGCCGAACCTTCGCATCATTTTCGAGCCCTATGTCTTCGGACCGCTGATTGCGCTCGGCCTTCTGTCGCTGGGCACCACCCTCTTCCAGCGCTTGCGGGCGAAGAAGGAGACGGCGTCGTGAAGCAGGAGCGTATCCGCGCCGACCTGGCCATCATCGGCGCCGGGTCCGGCGGTCTGTCGGTCGCCGCCGGCGCCGCGCAGCTAGGTCTCAAGGTCGTCCTGTTCGAAAAGGGCGAGATGGGCGGCGACTGCCTCAACTACGGCTGCGTCCCCTCCAAGGCCCTGATCGCCTCGGCCGAGGCCGCCTACAAGGCCGCCCACAGCCAGGCGCTGGGCGTCACGGCCTCGGGCGTGACCGTCGACTTCGCCGCCGTCATGGCCCGCGTGCACCACGTCATCGCCGAGATCGCGCCGATCGACAGCCAGGAGCGGTTCGAGGGCTTGGGCGTCCGGGTCGTGCGCGAGACCGCCCGCTTCCGCGACCGCCGGACCGTCGAGAGCGAAAGCGTCCGGGTCACCGCCCGCAAGGTGGTCATCGCCAGCGGCTCGCGCGCCGCCGTGCCGCCGATCCAGGGGCTGGACGCATCGCCCTACCTGACCAACGAACGCATCTTCGAGCTGACCAAGCTGCCCGAGCATCTGATCGTGCTCGGCGGCGGCCCCATCGGCGTCGAACTGGGCCAGGCCTTCCGGCGCCTGGGCTCGCAGGTCACCCTCATCGAGGCGTCGTCTATCCTGGGGCGCGAGGAGCCCGAGGCCGCCGCGGTGGTCATTGACCAGCTGAACGCAGACGGCGTCACCCTGCTGCCCGGCCACAAGGCTGTGCGGGTCGAACCCGGCCCCGTCGTCGTGGTCGAAGGACCGGAGGGCGAAAAGCGCATCGCCGGCTCCCATCTGCTGGTCGCCGTCGGCCGCACCCCGTCCATCGAGGCGCTGAACCTCGAAGCCGCCGGAGTCGCCTTCGACAGGACCGGGATCAAGACAGACAAGTCGCTGCGCACCAGCAACCCGCGAGTCTTCGCCATCGGCGACGTCGCCGGGCGGGGCCAGTTCACCCACCTCGCCGGCGCCCATGCCGGCCTCTTCGTGCGCAAGGCGCTGTTCGCCGCCCCGATCAACGCCGACGCCCTGATCGTGCCGCGCGTCACCTACTGCAGCCCGGAGCTGGCCTCCGTCGGCCTGACCGAGGCCCAGGCCCGCGCCGCGCACGGCGAGGACATCCGCGTGCTGGTCCAGCCCTTCGCCGACAATGATCGCGCCCAGGCCGAGGGCGACATCCGCGGCTTTGGCAAGCTGATCACCAGCAAGGGCGGCAAGATCCTGGGCGTGACCCTGGTCGGCGCCCACGCGGGCGACCACCTGCCGCTGTGGGTGCTGACCATGACGGCGGGCCTGAAGCTCAGCACCCTGACCGGCATGATCGCGCCCTATCCGACGCGGGGCGAGATCAACAAGCGGCTGGCGGGACAGTGGTTTACCGGGGCGCTGTTCTCCCCGGCCACGCGACGGCTGGTCTCGGTGCTCAAGCGTATCGGCTAGGATTGAAGGCTGGCGAAGACGCCCCAGTCGGGCGCATGCTGGCCGCAACAACGATGGGGGAAACACATGTCGAAGCTTCGTGATGGTTGGGTGAAGACGGTCTGGGTGCTGGCGCTGCTGTTGCCGGTCTGGTTCCTGGTCGCCGCCCTGGGCACCAAGTTCGGGATCCTGGACTGGCGGATCGGCTTTGGCCTGATGGTGTTCAGGCTCGGCGGACTGTTGCTGCTGGGCGTGCTGGTGCTGGCCGTGATCGGTCTGCTGATGGCCCTGCTGGTCAAACCGCGCCAGGGCTGGCAGCGCGCCCTTGTCGCCCTGGCCATACCGGCGCTGGCGCTGGGCTTCGTGGCAAGCATCATGAGCAAGGCGAAAGACATTCCGCCGATCCACGACATCGCCACCGATATCCAGGATCCGCCGGCCTTCTCGAAAGCGGTGATCGACGCCCGCGCCGCCATCGCCGGCGGCAATCCGATCGCGCCGATGAACGTCCCCGTCCCGGCCCTGAAGGGCAAGACGGTCGGCGAGCTCGGCAAGGCCGCCAATCCGAAGCTCGCGCCGCTGGCCCTGTCGCAGTCCGTGCCTGATGCGACGAAGCTGGTCGCCGAGGTCGCGAAGGCCGAGGGCCTGAAGGTCGCCAGCACCGGCGACGGCGTCGTCGAGGCGGTGGCTGAGAGCTTCTGGTTCGGGTTCAAGGACGACGTCGTCTTCCGCATCCGCCCGGCCGCGACCGGCGCGGGCTCGGTCGTCGACATCCGCTCCACCTCACGCGTCGGCATGAGCGACCTGGGCGCCAACGGCAAGCGCATCGGCGCCCTGTCGGCGGCGATCAAGGCGAAGGCGGGCTGATCCTGCACGCCGACGCCGCCAACCGCCCGCTCTGCCTGGCCGGGACCTACCAGCGAGAGGTCCCGGTCGGCGTCGCGCGGGTGTGGGAGAATGTCTTCGACTGGGAGCACCTGCCGGCCCTGCATGACGGCCAGTTCCACAGCATCGCCCTGCTCGACAGCGGCGACTGGGGCTGGCGCGCGCGGGTGGTGAACCAGCCGGCCGACAGCCGTCCCCAGATCATCGAGGTCCGGGCGGACAAGGCGGCGGGGGCCTACGTTTCCGCAACGCTGGAAGGGCCGGGCGCCGGATCGGAGGTGCGGACCTGGCTGACGCCGCTTGCCCCGGATCGCACGGGGATCGCCGTGGAGTTCCACGTGCCGGAGAACGACCCCGCACGGCTGTCCGTCATCGGCGGGCGCTACCGCGCGATCTACGAGCGCCTGTGGGACGAGGACGAGGCGATGATGGTCGAGCGCGAGCGGGCCTGGTCCGCCCGCCGCGCCGGTCGCGCCGGGACGTCGCAAGCCGTCCTACTCGGATCACCCGAAGCGGTCCGGGCCGCCCTGCCCCGGCTGGTCGAGGTCGGTGGGGAGCGGTTCAGGATCGTCGAGGTCGACGGCGAACTGGTCGTCCATGCCGCGACCTGCCCGCACTGGCTCGGACCGCTGGACGCCGCCGAGGTGGTCGACGGCTGCATCCGCTGCCCCTGGCACGGCTATGTCTTCGACGTCCGAACCGGCGAAAGCCGTGACGGGCGCGGCCTGACGCTGGCCACGCCGCCAGGGCTCGTCCTGATCGATGGTCAGCTGGCGCTGGTTCCGGCCTGATCGCGGCGGAACGGGCCGAGCAGCAGGCCCGTGAAGCTCAGCGCGCGGGGCGAGCCCTGCCCTTCGACGCCCAGCACCATGGTTTCATGCCCGTCGCGGGGCTGGTCGCGATAACTGCCCAGCAGCCGGTCCCAGAGCGAGACCAGGAAGCCGTAGTTGCTGTCGGTTTCATCGCGGTGGATGGAGTGGTGGACGCGGTGCATGTCCGGCGTCACCAGAAGCAGTCGCAGCCGCCGGTCGACCGCCGGAGGCAACTTGATCTGGGCATGGCTGAACATCGCCGCCGCGTTCAGCAGGATCTCGAAGGCCAGCACCGCGACGGCCGGGGCGCCCAGAGCCGCCACCACCGCCATCTTCCACAGCATCGACAGCACCATCTCCACCGGGTGGAAGCGCCCGGCCGTGGTCACGTCGACGTCGAGGTCAATGTGATGCAGCCGATGCACGCGCCAAAGCCAGGGCACGGCGTGGGAGAGGCGGTGCTGGCCGTAGACGGCGAGGTCCAGAAGGATGATCGACGTCACGATCGCCAGCCAGCCCGGCGCCGCCAGCTGGTTGAACAGACCAAAGCCGCCTTCGGCCGCCAGCAGGGCCGCGCCCACGGCCGCGACCGGGAACACGATCCGCAGCACCAGGGTGTTCAGCACCGACAGCCCGAGGTTGATCGACCAGCGTCGACCCCGGGTCTGGCTTCGAACGCGCCGGGGGGCCAGCGCCTCCCAGACCGCCAGGACCGCGAAGACGCCGACGAAGGCGACCAGCCGGAGGGCCGGCTCGTTGATCATGCCGTCACGCCGTCTCGTCCTTGAAGGTCAGGCCGGCGCGGTCAGCCAGCCGTGTGACCAGCCGGTCGCCGAGAGCCGCGCCCGGCACCCAGATGCCGCCGGCGACTTCCGGCGCTTCCTGCACGAGGCAGATGGCCGTCTCGGCGATGATCTTCGAGGTCGAGCCGTAGCCCGGGTCCTTGTCGCCGTAGACTGAACCGCGCACCTGGTTGCCGTCCGCGTCGATGCCCACGAAAAGCAGGTCATAGAAGCCGGCCTCGCGCTCGGCCTTGCTGGGCCCCTCGCCGGGCTTGGGCGCGCCGGCGCCGCCAAGGTCGGTGAACCCGGTCGGGGCGCCGGGCGTCACCACCAGCATTTCGTCGTAGGCGAAGTCCGTCCCGTAGGCGTGCGCCTGGAGCAGGTTGGAGCGGTGGACATTCTTGGTGTTGATCGTCGCCATCATGAACGAAGCGACCTCCTGGCCGAGGTCTTCGTCGACATAGGCCTTGTCGCCGCGCGGCTGCTCGGGGCCGGTGAAGCCCGGCGTCAGGGCGAAGGGGTTGAACATGATGCCGACCAGGGCCGGGTTCTTCTGGATCGCCGCCATGGTCGCCGCGCCGCTGGCCGCCGTGCCGCCGGACAGGCCGCCATTCATGGAACGCACCCGCCCCTTGATGCGCGGAACCGAATGGCCGAGCCGCGCCCGGGCCAGGCGCTGGGTGTAGAAGACGCCCAGCTCGAAGGGGATGGAGTCGAAGCCGCAGGAGAACAGGATCCGCGCGCCCGAGGCCTTCGCCGCCGCGTCGTGGGCGACGATCATCTCGGCCATCCAGGTCGGTTCG
>JBEIDC010000074.1:0-16009 GCA_040383665.1 Caulobacter sp. | reverse complement strand
CCGTTCAGCCTGACCATGCGCCTGTATCTTCCGCGGGCCGAGGTGCTCGACGGACGCTGGCGCCTCCCCGCTATCGAAAAGGCCTGACCATGACCGATCTGCGCGCCGCCGCCCGTGAGGCCTGGCTCTACACCCTGCCGCTGATCGAGATCGCGGCGATCCGCAGCGTCGGCCAGGCGGTCGGAACGCCGCTCAACAGCTTCGGCATGATGCGCCGCCTGGCCGACCACAAGGCGCGGGCGGTGACCACACCCAACAACGACACCCTGTACGCCACCTGCCAGATCGACCTGACGGGCGGGCCCGTCACCCTGACCATTCCGCCGTCGGGCGATCGCTACGTCTCGCTGCAGCTGATGGACGCCTGGTCAAACAGCTTCGTGGTGCTCGGCACCCGCACGACCGGCAACGACGGCGGCGTCTACACCCTGGTCGGGCCGACCGAGGCGGCGGAGGGGCGCAATGTCGTCCGCGCCCCGACCCGCCACGTCTGGGCACTGGCCCGCATCCTCGTCGACGGCCCGCATGACCTGGACGCCGCCGCCGTGGTCCAGGGCGGCTTCTCGGCCCAGGGACCGCAGGCCGCGCCCGCGCCGCAGTACGCCAAACGCCGCGACGGCTGGGCCGAGTATTTCGCCAGCGCCGAAGCCCTGATGGCGCTTAATCCGCCGCCGGCCACCGACGGGGCCGTGCTGAAGCGGATCGCGCCGCTGGGCCTGGGGCAGGGGACCTTCGATCCGTCCCGCTTCAGCCCTGCGGAAGCCGCCGAGATCGAGGCCGGGGTCGAGGAGGCCCGCAAGGCGGCGCGCGGCGGCGGCGGCCTCTCCGGCAACACCTTCATCGAGGGCTGGGCCTATCCGGCCAGCAAGCTCGGCGACTTCGGACAGGACTATCACTTCCGCGCCGTGGTCGCGCTGGGCGGGCTGGCGGCGCTGCCTCTGGCCGAGGCGACCTATCTGCGGGCCGGGGCGCCGGGCGGCGGGGGCGCCCTCGACGGAACGCGAAACTGGCGCCTGCACCTGCCCGCCGACCGGCAGATCCCGGTGGACAGCTTCTGGTCGCTGTCGATGTACGAAATCACCCCGGAAGGGCAGTTCTACTTCACCGAAAATCCGCTGGGCCGCTACGCCATCGGCGACCGCACGCCGGGCCTGACGTGGAACGCCGACGGCTCACTGGACCTGTGGATCGGCCACGAACCACCGCACCCTGACCGCGAAGGCAACTGGCTGCCAGCCCCGGCCGGACCGTTCGCGCTGTTCCTGCGAGGCTACCTGCCACGGGCGGAGCTGCTGGACGGGCGCTATCGCGTGCCGGCGGTGGTGGAGGTCTAGCGACCAGTCCTCCCCGTTTACGGGGAGGGGGACCATGCGGAGCATGGTGGTGGGGTTGCGCCACCGGTCGGTGGTTGGCGCAGTAAAAGCCTGTCCCGCTATGCCCGCGCTACCCCTCCACCGCTCTCCGAGCGGTCCCCCTCCTCACGATGTGGGGAGGATTGGCTCTTCCCCACCCCCATGACGCGCACCCCGGACTCGCTATAGTCGCCGCGCCCAGTACATGAGGAGTCGCCCGATGAAGACCCGCGCCGCCGTCGCGTTCGCCGCCAAACAGCCGCTGGAGATCGTCGAGGTCGACCTGGAAGGCCCCCGCGCCGGCGAGGTGCTGGTGGAGATCAAGGCCACCGGGATCTGCCACACCGACGCCTACACGCTGGACGGCCTGGACAGCGAGGGCATATTCCCCTCGATCCTCGGCCACGAGGGCGCGGGCGTGGTGCTGGAGGTCGGCGCCGGGGTGACCAGCGTGGCGCCCGGCGATCACGTCATTCCGCTCTACACGCCCGAATGCCGGCACTGCAAAAGCTGCCTCAGCCGCAAGACCAACCTCTGCACGGCCATCCGCGGCACCCAGGGCAAGGGCCAGATGCCGGACGGCACCAGCCGGTTTAGCTACAAAGGCCAGCAGATCGCCCACTACATGGGCTGCTCGACCTTCGCCAACCATACGGTGCTTCCCGAGATCGCGCTGGCCAAGATCAGCAAGGACGCCCCGTTCGACAAGGCCTGCTACATCGGCTGCGGCGTGACCACGGGCGTCGGCGCGGTGACCAACACAGCCAAGGTCGAGCCGGGCGCCAACTGCATCGTCTTCGGCCTGGGCGGCATCGGGCTGAACGTCATCCAGGCCCTGAAGATGGTCGGGGCCGGCATGATCATCGGCGTCGACATCAACCCGGATCGCGAGGCCTGGGGCCGCCGCTTCGGCATGACCCACTTCGTCAACCCGAAGGACATCGAGGGCGACATCGTCCCCCATCTGGTCGCCCTGACCGACGGCGGCGCCGACTACACCTTCGACGCCACGGGCAACGTCACCGTCATGCGCCAGGCGCTGGAGGCCTGCCATCGCGGCTGGGGCGAGAGCATCATCATCGGCGTGGCCGAGGCCGGCAAGGAGATCGCCACCCGCCCGTTCCAGCTGGTCACCGGCCGGGTCTGGAAGGGCACGGCCTTCGGCGGCGCCCGCGGCCGCACCGACACCCCGAAGATCGTCGACTGGTACATGGACGGCAAGATCGAGATCGACCCGATGATCACCCACACCTTCGGGCTGGAGGACATCAACAAGGCCTTCGACCTGATGCACGCCGGCGAGAGCATCCGGTCGGTGGTGGTGTTCTGAGCCATGCCCACGGTGCTCAACAAGGAGGGCGCCCGGTACTTCTTCTACAGCCTCGAAGGGGCTGAGCCGCCGCACATCCACATCGAACAGGCCGGGGCGACAGCGAAGTTCTGGCTCGATCCCGTGGAACTGGCCTCATCCCGCGGGTTTCGATCCCATTCCCTTCGGCGCCTGAGGCTCAATGTGATAGAAAACCGCGAGCGCTTCCTGGAGGCTTGGCATGGCCATTTCGGCGATCAAGATGAATAGCGACGCGGTGGACGTCGAGACGACGGACACGGTCCTGCGCGTCACGCTCGCCGACGGCCGGGAACTGTCGGCGCCGCTCGAATGGTTCCCCCGGCTGCGTGACGCCACTCCCGAGCAGCGCGGTCGCTGGCGCCTGATCGGTGGCGGCGAAGGCATCCATTGGCCCGACGTCGACGAGGATATCGCCGTCGTCACGTTGCTGCGGGCTTAGCGATTAGAGGCTCATGCAGTCGGTTGTGGCCATTCTGAAGGCGCCGTCGTGAGCTACGACCTGATAGTCTTCGATCCGGATGTCGCGCCCCGCGAGATGATCGCGGAATGGTATGGCGATGTCATGGAAGCGGACGCCGACTATGACACGAGCGATCCGTCCTCGACATCACCCCGCCTCAGGGCGTTCTACGACGAGATGCGACGGAAGTTTCCGCCACTGAACGGTCCCCACGCCAACCGGTTCAGCGACAGCGACTTTCTGACCGGCTACGAGTTTCACCCAGGCCTCATCTACATGGATTTCCGCTGGTCCCGAGCCGAGGCGGCCGGGACAGCGGTTCTGGCGGGCGCGGAGAAGCATGGAATAGGCATGTTCGACCCTCAGGACAGCGGAGACGGCGTTATGCTGGTTGGCGCGGTCGGCAAGAACATGCCGCCTCGAAAGCCCCGGTGGGCTCGACTGTTCAAATAGCGGATCGCGTCGGGCGTCCGGCGCCTTTGGCGCCCCACCACGTTCGAACCTGGTGGGCGTGACAGCAACTGTTGTGGAACCTCAATGTCCTCCCTCGAAATCCTCTCCACCCACCGCACCTTCGGCGGAACCCTGCGCTACTGCCGCCACGACAGCGCCGCGACGGGCACGCCGATGCGGTTCTCGCTGTTCCTGCCGGACGGGGAGGGACCGTTTCCGCTGGTGGTCTGGCTGTCGGGCCTGACCTGCACCGAGGACAACTTCACCACCAAGGCCGGCGCCTATGGCCCGGCGTCGGACCTGGGCCTCGCCATCCTGGCGCCGGACACCAGTCCGCGCGGGGAGGGCGTCGCCAACGATGAGGCCTATGACTTCGGCCAGGGCGCCGGCTTCTACCTCGACGCCACGCAGAAGCCATGGGCGCCGCACTTTTCCATGGAGACCTACGTCGTCCGCGACCTGCTGGAGGTGGTCGGCGCCAACTTCCCGGTCGATGCGGCGCGGCGCGGGATCAGCGGCCATTCCATGGGTGGCCACGGGGCCCTGACCCTGGCCCTGCGCCATCCGGACCTGTTCCGCAGCGTCTCGGCCTTCTCGCCGATCTGCTCGCCGACCCGCTGCGATTGGGGCCGCAAGGCCTTCACCGGCTATCTGGGCGGCGACGAAAGCCGGTGGCGCGACCACGACGCGGCCCTGCTGCTCGAAGCGGGCGTGGCCAGGCGGCGGTTCGACGAGATCCTGGTCGAGCAGGGGCTGGCCGACGGGCTCCTCGAGACCCAGCTGAAGCCCGAACTGCTGGAGGAGGCCGCCGCGAAGGCAGGCCAGAAGCTGACCGTCCGCCGCCAGCCCGGCTACGACCACAGCTACTTCTTCATCGCCAGCTTCATCGCCGACCACCTCGCCTGGCACGCGGCCAAGCTGCGCCGGTGAGCGGCGGACGGCGGGCGAAGTTGACTCTCCGCCCCCCCTCGATCATAAGCGCGCCTTCCAAACGCCGCCGGTCCGCCGTCGGCGCGGAAATACATGACGGGTGATGCGTAGCCGCCGTTGAGATCGTCCTTCCATTGGTGGAGGGGCCGGCCCGCGTCGAAGTGAAAGAGACTCTATGTCCAAGCGCCATAGCGCCAAGTACAAGATCGACCGCCGGATGGGCGAAAACATCTGGGGTCGTCCGAAGTCCCCGGTGAATTCCCGCTCCTACGGCCCCGGCCAGCATGGCCAGCGCCGCAAGCAGAAGATTTCCGATTTCGGCCTCCAGCTGCGCGCCAAGCAGAAGCTGAAGGGCTACTACGGCAACCTGACTGAAAAGCAGTTCGCCCGCACCTACACCGAGGCCGCGCGCCGCAAGGGCAACACCTCGGAAAACCTGATCGGCCTGCTGGAAGCCCGTCTGGACGCGGTGGTCTACCGCTCCAAGTTCGTGCCGACCGTCTTCGCCGCCCGTCAGTTCGTCAACCACGGCCACGTGCTGGTGAACGACAAGCGCGTCAACATCGCCTCCTACCGCGTGAAGGCCGGCGATGTGGTCAGCGTCCGTGAAAAGTCCCGTAACATGGCCCTGGTGCTCGAGGCGCTGGGCTCGTCGGAGCGCGACACCCCCGACTACATCACCGTTGACGCCCGGGCCATGTCGGCCACGTTCGTCCGCGCGCCGGAACTAGCCGAAGTGCCGTACCCGGTGAAGATGGAGCCGAACCTCGTGGTCGAATTCTACGCGTCGTAAGACGCCGCTGACCTCGAACCGATGCGAAGGGCCCGGAGAGCGATCTCCGGGCCCTTTTGCCATGGCGCGGACTGTGGCGAAGCAGGGCGCATGAACCGTCGCCACCTGCTCCTGCTCGGAACCCTGCTGTTGACCGGCTGCGCCACGACCGCGGTCTATTCGTCGCCGGACGCCGGCATGGTCGAGCTCGAGCCGCTGATCGCCGCCAGCGTCGCCGCCGACAGCCTGACCATCCGGGTGATCTCTAACGGCTGCACGGCCCGGGAAGACTTCGCCTGGTTCGTGGAGCGAAAAGCCAACCGGTATGCCGTCGCCTTCGGCCGCAAGAAGATCGATCCATGCAAGGCTATGGCCCGGCCGGTCGACCTGACCTTCGGCTTCGCGGAGCTGGGCCTGCCGAAGGGCGCGGCGGTGGCGGTGGTCAATCCGCTGGCGGCTTCGCGCTAAATCCAAACCGTCATGGCCCGACTCGTTCGGGCCACCCATGCGTGGTGAGTCGGAAGGCAGGTTGCGTGCTTCGACACGCGCCTGCGGCGCTGCTCAGCATGACTTGGTTTGTAGGCCTGTTCTCATAGTCATCCTGAGCAGCCGCGAAGCGGCGTGTCGAAGGACGCACGGCCTGGCCCGTGTTCATGGGTGGCCCGAACAGGTCGGGCCATGACGAATGGAAGGAGAGGACGAAGGGCCGGCCCCTAGCTGAACATCTCTTCCATCCAGGGCGGGACCCGGGCGGGGCGTTTGGTGGCCGCGTCGATCAGCACCCATTCCGAGCGGGTCTGGGCGCACATCTCGCCATCCGGGCCGTCGATGCGGACAAAGCGGTCGAAACGCGGGCCGCGGCGCTCGCCGACCCAGGTGCGGGCGTGGGCGGTCTCGCCGAGCAGGAGCGAGCGGCGGTAGTCGACCTCGTGCCGGACCACGATCCACGCCCACCGCGCCGCCTCTTCGGCCGGCGCGCGCGAGTCCCAGTGGGCGATGGCGATGTCCTGCACCCAGCCCAGATAGACCACGTTGTTCACATGGCAGTTGGCGTCGATGTCAGCGGCGACGGGCGTGAAGGTCCGCGTGAAGACCTGCCGGTCTCCAGGCGGTTCGAGAAGCCTGCTCATGCCCGGGGTTCCGGAGGCTCAGGCCTCCAGAACGCCCTGTTCTTCGAGGAACGGCTTGAGCTCGCTGGCCTGGAACATCTCGCGGACGATGTCGCAACCGCCGACGAACTCGCCCTTCACATAGAGCTGCGGGATGGTCGGCCAGTCGCTGTAGGTCTTGATGCCGTCGCGAAGGGCTTCGCTCTGCAGCACGTCGACGCCGACGAAATCGACGCCGAGGTGGTCGAGGATCTGCACCACCTGGGCGGAGAAGCCACAGCGGGGCTGTTCGGGCTCGCCCTTCATGAACAGCACGACCGGGTTCGTCGCCAGGGTATTGGCGATCCAGTCATGGGCGGGGTTGGCGACGGCGGCGTCGGTCACGGCGGGAGCCTCTGAGCCTTTGAAACAGGTCTATCAGCTAGGGATGCGGACGGTCCGGGTCAACCCGAAGCGACCGAGAAGCGCGCCATCTCGATCTGGGCGGCCACGCCGGTGGGCAGATCCTTCTCGGTGATCCCGGCAAGGCGCAGGAGACGTTCTGGCCGGTCGACCTCGAAACGCACCGTGGTCACCGAAGGCTCGGTCAGGACATAGGCGAGGCAGAGCTCCTCGGCCGTCCAGCCCGGGGTGCTGTCCAGGAAGCGATAGCCGCCCGACCCCGCCAGAGGATTGGCGCGATCACGGAACAGCGACTTCTTCAGGATGCCCTCGGGCTTGGGAAGAATGTGTTCGGGGCAGATGGAGTGGACGACGACCGCCATGTCCCGATCGGCGGCGGCCTTGATCCGGTTGCGTTCCTTCCAGCCGGAGGCGGGGCTGTAGGGGGCCAGCAGGGCGTCGAAATCTCCGCCAGAGAGCAGAAGGTCGCTTTGGGCGTCCTGACCGGCCAGGCCGAAGGCGCGAACCCGGCGGGCGCCGCGCAACCCTTCGAGAGGCGGCGGCGACCGGTCAAAGGCGATCATGTCCAGGTAATCCAGGCCGAGGCGTGCCACGAAGGCTTCCACCGTATGGACCGGATCCGGCGCGAAACCTTCCGGCCGCCAGGTGACGAACAGCAGTTCGCGCTCGACCTCCGACAGGCCCTCGGCGGCGCCCTCGAGGACGGCGGGGTTGTCGCCGGCGATCTCGAAGCCGTTGATGCCGCAGTCCAGCGATAGCCGGACGAGGCTGCGCCATTCCTTCGCCGGGCGGCGCACCCGCCCGTCCAGCAGAACGGACATCGCTGAAACGACCTGGCCGGACTTGCCGAAGGAGCGATAGCGCATCCGGGACTCAGTCCGCCGGCGCTGCGGTTTCGAGCGCCAGGGCGTGGAGCGCGCCACCCAGAACGTCGGCCAAGGCCTTGTTCACCAGCTGATGCTGGCGCACGCGGGTCAGGCCCTTGAAGGCGGGGGAGACGATGCGCGCCTTGTAGTGGTCGCCGTCGCCGGCGAGGTCCGTGATCACGATCTCGGAGTCCGGAAACGCCGCCTGGAGGCGGTTTTCGAGATCGACGGCGGACATCGGCACGGTGTGGTGTCTCCACGAGGCTGGAGACGTTCAATGCCCGAGAAAGCTTAACAACGGCTGAGGCGGGCCGTCTCGCCTGCGACACGACGCGAGACGAGACGGCCGCTGACCAATCAGTCCACGATCGCCGAGTACACCAGGCTCTTGAGCTGCCCCCGGAAGTCGAAGCTGGCGGACGGCATCAGCTGGGTCATGAAGACGACCGTCAGGTCCTCGACCGGATCGACCCAGAAGATGGTCGAGGCCGCGCCGCCCCAGTAGTAGTCGCCGCTGGAGAGGCCGCCCGTGGCCGTCTGGTCGATGGTCATGGCGAAGCCCAGGCCAAAGCCGATGCCGGCGTTGGCGGTCTCCGAAAAGCTGCCGATGGCCAACTCGGTCAGGTCGACCCCGCCCTTCAGATGGTTCTGGGTCATCAGATCCAGGGTGCGGGGGCCGAGGATCCGCGCGCCGTCCAGCTCGCCGCCACGGCACAGCATCTCGGCGAAGCGGACGTAGTCGGCCATCGTGCCGACCAGCCCGCCGCCGCCGGACTTGAAGGTCGGATCGCGCAGGTAGGGGCTCTTGGTCGGATCATCCGACAGCCGCAGGCTCTTGTCGGGCATCCGCATGTAGTTGGCGGCGAAGCGGTCGGTCTTGTCGGCGGAAACATGGAAGGCCGTGTCGGTCATGCCCAGCGGCTCGAAGATCACCTCGCGCAGGTACTGTTCGAACGGCACGCCGCTGACCCGCTCGACCAGGGCGCCGCAGACGTCGGTGGCCAGGCTGTACATCCAGCGCTCGCCCGGCTGGTAGCGCAACGGGATCTCGCCCAGCTTGCCCAGGAAGTCGTCCAGGGTTTCGCCCTCGCCCCGGCGCACGCCGATCTCGTCATAGGCCTTGTCGACCGGGTGCTCGATCGGCAGGCCGGTCAGGTGGGCCAGCATCGAGCCGTAGGTCAGGCCGCCGGTGTGGCAGAGCATGTCCCGGAAGCTGACCGGACGATTCGGGGCCTCGGTGACCATGTTCGCGCCTTCGCCCGACACCCAGACGCGGTGCTTCTTCCACTCCGGCACGAAGCGGCTGACCGGATCATCCAGCTGGAACCGGCCCTGTTCGAACAGGGTCATCAGCGCCACCGAGGTGATCGGCTTGGTCATGGAATAGATGCGGACGATGGTGTCGTCGCTCCAGGGCGTGGAGCGCTCGCGGTCGCGGTGGCCGAAGCTCTTCGCATAGGCGGTGTGGCCGTGACGGGTGACCTGCACCTGGCAACCGGCGATCTTGCCGGTGGCGATGTAGTTCCGCTCGATGTGGTCGGTGATCCGCTCCAGGCGGTCGGCGTCCAGTCCAGTCCACTGCGACTGCGCGTCCATGTCTCGCTCCCGTTCTTTTCTCGTTGCCGGCATGATGCGCGGGCGGCCCGGGAAAAGGGAAGTCGAAAACGCGGAACGGGCAGAAGACGTCAGCGGCGACTCGGCGGCTCCGAAGTCCAGGTTCGTCCGGCGGCGGTCGACACAGTGGTCGGGCCAGTGCGGGCGCCGGCGCGGATCAGCGCACGCAGATCCTCAAAGGCGCGGTTGGCGTCCTTCATGGACCGCGTATCGAAACACAGCGTCCGCTCACCCTCGCGGCCCCAGGGGGTCTCCTTGACCAGACGGATCGTCCGGTTGCGGGCGTCGTATGCCTTTGTCTTGCGGTAGGCCCCCTGGTCGATGCCCATGGCGTAGCTGCCGAAGCTGACGCTGACGGCGCAGATCTCCGGGGCGGGGCCGCCACGGGTCGGCGACTGCGCGGCGACGGGCGCGGCGATGGCGATGGCGAGGGTCAGGGCGGCGGCGAGGGCGATGCGTTTCATGAGGGCACCCTGACCCGGCGAACCTGAATGGCGGATGACGAAGCTTGTGCGGCGCGCGCGGGGCGGGCACTCAGCAGGGACAGATTTCCGGAGGCCCCATGCGCCGTATCCTGCTCGCCCTGTCCGCCTTCGCCCTGCTGGCGTCACCCGCGCTGGCCGCGCCCGGCGACCGGGCCCTCGAGGATGTCCGCATCCTGTCGGCCGATGACATGGAAGGTCGGCTGGTCGGCTCGCCCGGCGGAGAGAAGGCGCGCGGCTACATCCTTGGCCGGATGCGCGAGATCGGACTGGCTCCCGTCGAGCAGGCCTTCGTCTTCAAGCGCAAGGACGGGGCGGAGGTCCGGGGCGTCAACCTGATCGCCCGAATCGAGGGCTCGACGCCCGGCGGCAAGGTGCTGGTGATCACCGCCCACTACGATCACCTCGGGATCCAGGGCGGCCAGATCTACAACGGCGCGGACGACAACGCCTCGGGCGTGGCCGGGCTGCTCGCCGTAGCCGAGTCGTTCAAGGGCGCCCCGCCGAAGCACACGGTGCTGATCGTCGCGCTGGACGCCTTGGTGGGCGGCCTGCGCGGCGCCCGCGTCTTCCTTGAAGCGCCGCCGGTTCCGGCCGGCGATATCGCGTTGAACATCAATTTCGACATGCTGGCCAAGAACGCCAGGGGCGAGCTCTACGCCGCCGGCGGTTCGCCCAACCCGTGGGTGAAGGCCCGACTGGAGGCGCTGGTCCCGACCGCGCCGGTGACCCTGAAGCTCGGCCATGACACCGGGCCTGACGACAGCTTCGACAACTGGACCTATCAGTCCGACCACGGCGTGTTCGCCAGGGCCGGCATTCCGTGGGTCTATTTCGGCGTCGAGGACCATCCCGAGTACCACAAGCCGACCGATGACTTCGCGACCGTGCCCCAGGCCTTCTTCATCAAGGCCGTCGACACGGTGGTCGCCGCCGCCCGCCTGTTCGACGCGCAGCTGGACACCATACCGGCGCGTTAGGGCTCCCGCGTCGTCTCGTCGGCCGGTTCGGGCGCCGCCTCCGTGGGCTGCGGGACATAGAGGTTTGTGATGACCTTGGTGACGAACGAGCCGGCCCGGATGCGCGGGCCGTAGGCGCGGCACGGGTCCTGTCCGGGTTCGAACCTGGCGATGGCCGGCGCCGGGGTCGGCGTCATCACCCTCGCGGCTTCGTCGGCGAAGGGCTCGGCGAACTGAAGGGCGTCACCGGTCTTCATCAGCGAGGGCGCGTCCGTTCCGATGGCGTTGGCCTGACGCGCCCAGGCGATCGCCGCGACCTGTCGGCCGTCCGGTGTCGTCATCTCCGCCTCGGCGCCGAGGGCTCCGAGCGTGCCGGGAGCGCGCAGATCGAGCGGACCGGGAATGAAAAAGGCCGCCGCCGCCGAGGCCGCCGACGCGGCGCGCCCGGTGGGCAGGAACCAGGTCACCGCCGTGCGCACCTCCGCATCGGCGACGACGTCGGGTCCGGCGATCGCGAAACGCTCCGACAGCTCGAAGCAAAGCTGGGCGTCGAGCTCGCGCAGCAGGCCGCGCTGCTCGCCCGGGGTCAGGACCCGCGCGCGGTCCGCCCCGGGGAGCAGAACCGTGGGCGCGATCCGCACCGATGACACCGTCTTCAGAGCCTCCGGATCGGCCCATTCCCGCACGCTGGCCCGCAGGTCGTCGCCTCGACCGCCGAGGTTGTCGTATCGGCTGAGGTACCCTGCGTCCGGCGTCGGCGCGGTGGCGCAGGCGGCCAGTCCGGAGAACAGGATGCAGCCGACAAGGCCGAGCCGTTGATACGAGGACATGGGGACTCTCCGGGAGGCGCGGCGGACAAGGCATGACGTCTACACTGACCCGCAGGATCTGGATGCTGGACGACGGCCTCAAACGGCAACAAAAGACGGACAGGACCCTGGAGACCGGCCCCATGCAGACTCTGATCCCTATCGCCGAGCGGATCGCCGCCCGGCTGGTCGAACGCGGCGAAAGCCTCGCGGTTTCCGAATCCTCGTCCGGCGGCCTGGTCTCCGCCGCCCTGCTGGCGGTGCCCAAGGCCAGCGTCTGGTACCAGGGCTCGTCGATCACCTACACGCCGAACGTGGCGCGCGGCCTGCTCGGCATCACCCGCGAGACCATGCCCAAGGGCATCCGCTCCTCGACCGAACCCTATGCGCTGTTCATGGCCGGGGTGATCGCTACGAAGCTGCGCGGGACCTGGGGCCTGTGCGAGACCGGTGCGGCGGGGCCTGAGGGCAATCCCTACGGCGACGCGGCGGGGCATACCTGCGTCGGCATCGTCGGGCCGGTGGAGGCGAGCTTCACCCTGGAGACCGGCGACAGCGACCGGGCCGGCAACATGATGGCCTTCGCGAAGTTCGCGCTGGAGCGGTTCGAGGAAGTGCTGGGCTAGTTCAGGCTGCGGCGGGCGGGCGCCGGGTCATGTCGCCCCGACCAGCCAGGAGACCCTCGACCGAGACAACTTCGTCAAGCTCTTCCCAGTGCAGACCCTGGCCAGAACCGCTGATCCTGACGGCCATGCGATGCTCGGACGTAGCGTCGAGCAGCCGCGGGAACCAGATCAACGGCACGCCGATGGTGTGTCCGTCCTGCAGATCGACCCACATGGTGTAGTCGTCGAACCAGACGGTCTTGGCTGAAGTTCTCAAGCCATTTCCGCTCAATCAGGTCGCGTTCCTTGCGGAAAATCCACTGCCATCGACCGCTCCCTAGCTGGCGTGTTCGAGTACGATGACCCACCGGCCGTCGATCGGTCGCCAGATCTGCGTCGAGACGCCGCCCATCAGGCGTTTGCCGTCGCGGGTGATTGACCAGCGCATGACCATGAGGGCGCTGTCCGCGGAGAGATCCCGGGCCTCCAGCACCTCGGCCTGGTAGTCGCCCAGGTCCGGATTGGTCGCTGCGTCGGCCCGCATCGCCTCGGCGAACGGAGCGAACCCCCGCTCCACGCCGCGACGGCTGACCCAGGTCATGTCCGGTGCGTTCCAGTAGCGGGCCAGCGCTCCTTCGAGGTCGTCCCGGTTCCAGGCGTCGATCTGTGCCTCAAGGCCCTTCCGCGCCTCATCGGCGGGGCCAGCGAGCGCCGGACCCGTCAATAGCGACAGGGCCAGAACCAGTGCGAGCAGTCGAGCCATCGGAACCTCCGGGTCAGCCCATGAAGGCGGGCATCCAGTCCTCGTGCGCGGCGCGCAGTCTCGCGAGCGGGATGCTGAACAGGTCCGTCGAGGCGAAGGCCTCGCCCCCGGCCTTGCCGACCACGCCGGCGTGCAGTCCGGCGCCGGCGGCGGCCTTGAGCAGAGCCTCCGGCGCGTCCGTGGCGATCAAATAGCGGGCCTGGTCTTCGCCGAACAGGAAAGGGTGGGCGTTGCCGGGGCTGGTGGCGTCGAGGGTGGCTCCCACGCCGCTGGCCAGCGCCATGTCCGCCGCAGCGACGATCAGGCCGCCGTCGGAGAGGTCATGCACCACCTTCGCTTCGCCTGACTGGATCAGCCCTCGCACGAGGTCGCCCGTCCGGCGCTCCAGCGCCAGGTCGACCGGCGGCGGGGCGCCGTCTTCGCGGCCGAGCACTTCGCGCAGATAGATCGAGGCGCCCAGCTCGCCGGTGTTGGTCCCGATCAGCACCAGGGTATCGCCGGCCTTCATGCCCGCGAAGTCCGCCCGCCGGCTGTACTCGGTCAGCAGGCCGACGCCGCCGACGGTCGGGGTCGGCGGGATCGCCGCGCCGTTGGTCTCGTTGTAGAGGCTGACGTTGCCGCTCACGACCGGGAAGTCCAGTGCGCGGCAGGCCTCGGCCATGCCGTCGATGGCGCGGACGATCTGGCCCATGATCTCGGGCCGCTCCGGGTTGCCGAAGTTGAGGTTGTCGGTGATGGCGATGGGCTCGGCGCCGACGGCGGTCAGGTTGCGCCAGGCCTCGGCCACCGCCTGCTTGCCGCCCTCGTAGGGATCGTTCAGGACATAGCGCGGGGTGCAGTCGCTGGTCACCGCCAGGGCCTTGCGGGTGCCGTGGACGCGGACGATGCCGGCGTCGGCGCCGGTGGCGCTGTCTTCCAGCGTATCGGCCATCACGTGGCGGTCGTACTGCTCCCACAGCCAGCGCTTGGAGGCCATGTCCGGGCAGCCGATGACCTTGAGCACGGCGGCTTCCCAGTCGGTCGGGGCGGGGACCTGGCCGGGGTCGAGGCGCGGGTGCTTCACCGGCTCAGTCCAGGGACGGTCGTAGAGCGGCGCGTCTTCAGCCAGCGGGGCCAGCGGGATGTCGCAGACCACCTCGCCCTTGTGCTTGAGCACGATGTGGCCGGTGTCGGTGGTCCAGCCGATGACGGCGGCGTCGAGGCCCCACTTCTCGAATATGGCGTGGCCTTCGTGCTCGCGGCCGGGCTTGAGGATGGCCAGCATCCGCTCCTGGCTTTCCGACAGCATCATCTCGTAGGCGGTCATGCCCTCTTCGCGCTGGGGCACCATGTCGAGATCCAGCTCGATGCCGACCTCGCCCTTGCCGGCCATCTCGACCGACGAGGAGGTCAGGCCGGCTGCGCCCATGTCCTGGATCGCCGCCACGGCGCCGGTCTTCATCAGCTCCAGCGTCGCTTCGATCAGCAGCTTCTCGGCGAAGGGATCGCCGACCTGCACCGTGGGGCGCTTCTCGTCGCTGTCCTCGTCGAATTCGGCGCTGGCCATGGTCGCGCCATGGATGCCGTCGCGGCCGGTCTTGGAGCCGAAGTAGACCACCGCCAGGCCGGGTCCAGGCGCGGCGGAGTAGAAGATCTTGTCGGCGTCGGCCAGGCCCACGCACATGGCGTTGACAAGGATGTTGCCGTCATAGCCGCGGTGGAAGTTGGTCTCGCCCGCCACGGTCGGCACGCCGACGCAGTTGCCGTAGCCCGCGATGCCCGCCACCACGCCGCTGACCAGGCGCTTCGTCTTCGGATGGCTCGGATCGCCGAAGCGCAGGGCGTTCAGCAGGGCCACCGGCCGGGCGCCCATGGTGAAGACATCGCGCATGATGCCGCCCACGCCCGTCGCCGCGCCCTGGTAGGGCTCGATGTAGGAGGGGTGATTGTGGCTCTCCATCTTGAAGATGCAGGCCTGGCCGTCGTCGATGTCGATAACGCCGGCGTTCTCGCCCGGACCGCAGATCACGCGCGGCCCTTTGGTCGGGAACTTGCCCAGATGCTTGCGGCTGGACTTGTAGGAGCAGTGCTCGCTCCACATCACCGAGAACACGCCCAGTTCCACGAGGTTGGGCTCGCGGTTCAGTCGCTTGAGGATGACGGCGTATTCGTCCGGCTTGAGGCCGAACTCGACGGCCGTTTCGGCCATGGTCTTCGCGGGGGAGGCGGTCATGACGGGCTGTTAGCGGATTCCGCTCGAAATGTCAGGGCGGGCGAGGCAGTCTTCGTCACATGAAACAGCTTCGCAGACAGGTTCTGGGCGGGCTCGCGGGCCTTTCGCTGGCCGGCGCGGGCGCTTCGGCGTTCGGCAAGACGACGGCGCCCCCGATTCCGCCCGCGCCCGGACCGAGGATCCGCTTCGAGACACCCGAGGGCGCGTTCGTCGTCGAGCTGTATCCGGACAAGGCTCCGATCACGGCCGGCAGCTTCCTGCGCTATGTCGAGGAGAGCCGCCTGGAGGGCGCGCACTTCTACCGGGCTATCCGCTTCGCCGGCATGCCGAAGATCGGTCTGCTGCAGGGCGGCCTGAACGGGCGCGGCAAGAAGATGCTGCCGCCGATCGCGCACGAGCCGACCAACCAGACCGGCCTCTCACACAGGAACGGCGCAATCTCCCTGGCCCGAGAGGCGCCGGGATCGGCCACCTGCGAGTTCTTCATCTGTCTGGGCGACATGTCCAACGGTCTGGACGCCGCGCCGGGTCAGCCGGGCGACAACGCCGGCTATGCGGTCTTTGGCCAGGTGGTCGAGGGGCTGGATGTGGTCCAGCGGCTGCATCAGTCGCCGATCTCGCCCACCAAGGGCGCCGAATACGGCATGCAGGGCCAGATGCTGGACCCGACCGTGCCGATCGCGGCGATCACCCGGGCAGGCTGAGCGTCTGGAAGCCGCCGCGACGATGTCGCAGGCGTGATCCGGCTTGCCGGAACAGGCGCCTTCCGAGGTCGTTCTCTCCTTGCGCTGCTCCTTGGGGGGGGGGGGGGGGGGGGGGGGGGGGGGGGGGGGGGGGGGGGGGGGGGGGGGGGGGGGGGGGGGGGGGGGG
>JBEIDC010000073.1:0-16058 GCA_040383665.1 Caulobacter sp. | reverse complement strand
CTTGTAACCGGTTCGCCGGGACACCCCCGCCGCGTCCGCCGCGGCCTTCATCGGCCAGCCGCGCTCCACGCGATCAGCCAGCAAGGCTCGACCAGACGGTGTCAGACGGGCAGTCTTGTGGACGTTCATCCGGGGTCTCCCGGTTCAGAGGTTGGAGCTTCGCAACCCCACTCTCTCAACCCGGCCCCGGGTGAACAACCTTCATAGCTTCGACAGCTAGAGCACGATGCGGTCAGACGGGCCGTCCGACCGTTGAATCGTGCTCTGGAATCAAAACTCCAGAGCCTGATTCAGGCTCTGGAGCGCTATCGCCAGCCGTAGTTGAAGCTGATCGAGATGCGGTCCGCCTTCGCGTTCGAAGGCGGCACCTCATGTCGCAGCCAGCTTTCCCACAGCAGCAGATCGCCGGCCTCCGGGGCCAGGGTGACGAACGGCTGCTGATCGGCCGGCGCATCGGCCGTGCGCATCGGGGCCGCCATCATCATGGCCAGCCGCGGGTCCTCGAAGCGGATGCCCTGCGCGCCCGGCGGCAGGGCGACATAGTAGGTCCCGCTGAGCACGCTGTGGGGGTGGATGTGGCCGCTGTGTCCCCCGCCCGGCTTCAGCACGTTGACCCAGAAGCTGTCCAGCCGCAGCCGCCCGCCGTCCAGGTCCATGCCCAGTTCGGCGGCGAAGGTCGCGGCATGCCGGTCCAGCTTGCGCTTGAGGTCGCCGAAGGCCGTGGCCCGCGTCCACTGCTCGCCGGCCGAACTGTAGGAGGTGAAGCCGCGATAGCCGTTGGCCCGGCTCCACGCCCGGCCGGCCTCGTCCTCGGCCTCCAGCATCCGGCAGGCCTCCTCGAGGTCGGCGTTGAGGGCGGAAAAGCCCCTGTCGCCGGCCAGGCTGGCGCGGTGGATGCGGGTGGCGAAGAGGAGCTGGCTCATGGTCTGGCGTTAGGCCCGGGCGGAGGGCCTGTCAAAGGCCCTGCGGCCGCGGGGCGCCGCCGCGACGCATTGCGTCCTTCGCGACGCGGCTGCGCCGCTCCTCAGGATGACGAAGGTTGGCGGGTTCCACTGAACTCGTCATCCTGAGGAGCGAGCTCTCGGGCGAGCGTCGCGAAGGACGCACGGACTCGCTCCGCGCCTCAGGTCACCGCCCGCCGCGTCGCCGAATAGAGGTCCTCGACCACCCGGCTCTCCAGATTGAACACCATGGTCGCCCGCTTGCTCGCCTCGTAGGCCGGCCAGTTCGGCAGGACCGGGGTATTGGGATCGCCGGTGCGGGCGAAGGCCAGCCAGGCGGCGCTCATCTGTTTGGCCATCAGCGTCGGCGCCGGGCCCGGACCCGTCAGTACGCGGCTGTTCTCGACATTGTCGAACACCAGCGGGATCTCCAGCGTATGGGCCGCGCGGAACGGGCCGACCGGCGTCCCCCACTCCAGCAGATACATGAAGGCCTTCGCTCCGCCCTGGGCCGCCTTGCGCTCGGCGATCTGGACCGAGCCGGCGAACATCCGGCCATAGGTTCCAAGGTGGGTGGCGCGATAGGTCGGGCTGTCGTTCGGGAAGTCGACCTTCAGCGCCGCCAGGACCGCCGGAGCCCTCTCGCCCAGCATCCCGGCCGCCATCTTCTCCAGCCCCGCCTCGTCGAGCCGGCCGAACCAGGGCGCGGAGGCCATGAACAGGGTCATCTCGTCCCTGTTGATGCCGATCAGCACCGGCACGTCACGCGCCGTGTCGGGGGCCTTGGGGTCCCAGGGCTGGGCGGGCAGGACGTCGCCGTCGACCACCGGCGAGAAGCCGCTGCGGTCGAACCCGGCGCCCGGCGCCCTGGCCTCCGCGGCCCGGGCGGCGGCGAGAACCCTGTCCCAGGGCGCGGCGCGCAGGCCGGCGATATCGCCCTCGGCAAGGCCGAGTTCTCTGTAGAGATCGGCGCGCAGGCCCGCCGCGCGATCACGGGGCAGCGCGCGTACGCCGGGTCCGCTTTGCACGATGGCCTTGTGGAACAGGCCCCTGGCGCGCGGCATGGCCATCAGGTAGCTGACCTTCGCCCCGCCGCCGGACTCCCCGAAGAGGGTGACGTTGCCGGGATCGCCGCCGAAGGCCGCGATGTTCTCGCGCACCCATTCCAGGGCCGCGACCAGATCGAGCATGCCGGCGTTGCCCGAGCCCTCGACCTCGGGGAGGTCGAGGTAGCCGAACACACTGAGCCGGTGGTTCACGGAGACGACCACCACGTCCCGCTCCGCCAAATTCGCTCCGTCGTACATGGGCCATTGGCCCGAGCCGTAGGCGAAGCCGCCGCCATGGAACCAGACCATGACCGGCTTCTTTCCGCCCAGTCGTCTGGTCCAGAGGTTCAGGTACAGGCAGTCCTCACTCTGGGCCTCGACATCGGCGCGGGCCGGGAAAACCTGCTGCAACATCTTGCCGAGTTCGGAGGTCGGGTTCACCGAAGAGGGGGACGGGTTCTGGATCGCGGTGTGGCCGAAGGCCGTCGCATCCCGCGTTCCGGTCCAGGCGACCGGCGACTTTGGCGGCGCGAAGCGCAGCTCGCCGACCGGCGGGGCCCCGTAGGGGATGCCCTTGAAGACCAGCGTCCCGTTGTCGGCGGCGGCCCCTCTGACCCTGCCCTGGCGGGTCTCGACGACCGGCGGGCCGAAGAGGGCGGCGGCCGGGGTGGCCAGCGCCGCGCTTCCGGCGGCGGTCCATCCCAGCAGGCTCCGACGCGAGACGGTGGGGCGAATGGACGTCATCAGCGTTCCTCCCGGTTTCGAAACCTCGGTATCCCAGCCTTGGGCGTTCGTCGAGATTCCTGCCGACGATCGTTCGCGAGGCCTTTCGCCCGACGGGTGAACGGCGATAACGTCCGCCGCAATCAATCAAAGGGAGACACGCCATGAAGGCCGCAGTCCTGCGCGAAGTCGGCAAGCCGCTGCAGATCGAAAACATCTCGATCAGCAAACCCGGTCCTCACGAGGTGCTGATCCGCACCGTCGCCGCCGGCGTCTGCCATTCGGACCTGCACTTCGTCGAGGGCTCCTATCCCCACCCGCTGCCGGCCGTACTGGGCCACGAGAGCGCGGGCGTGGTCGAGCAGGTCGGCTCGGAAGTCCGTACCGTGAAGGTTGGCGACCACGTCATCACCTGCCTGTCGGCCTTCTGCGGCCACTGCAATCACTGCGTCACCGGCCATATGGCCCGCTGCATCAGCGGCGACGTCCGCCGCGCCAAGGGCGACGAGCCGCGCCTGGGCAACGGCCTGAACCAGTTCCTGAACCTGTCGTCCTTCGCCGAGCAGATGCTGATCCACGAGCACGCCTGCGTCGCGGTCCGCAAGGACATGCCGCTGGACCGCGCCGCCCTGATCGGCTGCTCGGTGACCACGGGCGTCGGCGCGGTGGTGCAGACCTCCAGCGTTCGGGCGGGCGAGACCGTTGCCGTGATCGGCTGCGGCGGAGTCGGTCTGGCGGCGGTCAACGGCGCGGCCATCGCCGGCGCCGGCCGGATCATCGCCATCGATATGCAGGACTCCAAGCTGGCCCTCGCCAAGGCCTTCGGCGCGACCGACGTGATCAACGCCAGCGAAGTCGACCCCGTCGCGGCGGTCATCGAGATGACCAGGGGCGGCGTCCAGCACAGCTTCGAGGCCATCGGCCTGAAGAAGACCACCGAACAGGCCTTCAAGATGCTGGCCCGGGGCGGCACCGCCAACGTCATCGGCATGATCCCGGTCGGAACGATGATCGAGCTGCACGGCGCCGACTTCCTGGGCGAAAAGCGCATCCAGGGTTCGCTGATGGGGTCCAACCGCTTCCCGGTCGACATGCCCCGGCTCGTCGACTTCTACATGTCGGGCAAGCTGAAGCTGGACGAGATGATCTCCCAGCGTCTGAAGCTGGAGCAGGTCAACGAGGCGTTCGAGGAACTCAAGCGCGGCGAACTGGCCCGCTCGGTCATCGTCTTCGACACCTGATCGCGACAACTTGGGGCGTCCCCGGCTCCCGTGGAGTCGGGGGACGCTTCGTCTCAGATGGGAAGCTTGACGCCGCCGTCGCGCAGGTCGCTGAACAGGGCGGTGAGATTTTCCAGGTTCTTGCGGTGGGTCGCGACCATACCGTCACGCTCCAGAACCTCCGCGCGCACCAGGATGCCGGCCTCGACCCTGTCGCAGAGCCCCTGCTCGATCAGGGCGTTCACGTGCCGGCGTGTCGTCTCGTAGGGCAGGGCCAGGTCCAGCGACAGCGCGTGCACGCTCACCGGCCGCCGGATCTCGTCGGGCACCTGGTCGTTGGTCCCCGAAAAGGTCCGGGCGACCGGGTCCGACGGTCGCAGATGACGGGTATTGGCGTCGACGATCGCCAGGAAGATGACGCTCCGCAGGATGTCGCCATCGCTGACCGTCCGGGTCAGCAGGTCTATCGACCGCAGAAAGAAGCGTGTCGATGCCCGAAGGGCCAGTCGCCCACGATCTTTTTCCGCGTCTGTCGACACTGCCTGTCACCGCATCAGCTAGCGAGTACCCATGGTATGCATACGCCTGGTCCACAGGTGTCTGCACGGATCAAGTGCCCCCAATTCGGGTAGGGCCATCATGATCCGGGGGGCGGCGCGCGGATCTCAACGGTGGCCCGCTACTCGGCAGCCTGAAGGGCTCGGGCCTTTTCGGCCTCGATCTCGGCGGCGCGCGCCTCGACCAGGCCGACGATGTGGTCGACCATGCTGTCGTTGTCGAGCTTGTGGTCCGGGCGGCCGGCCACATAGACCATGCCCGAACCCTTGCCGCCGCCGGTGAAGCCGAGGTCGGTCATCAGCGCCTCGCCGGGGCCGTTCACGACGCAGCCGATGATCGACAGCGACAGAGGCGTGGCCACGTGGGCCAGACGCTCCTCGAGGGCCTCCACCGTCTTGATGACGTTGAAGCCCTGCCGGGCGCAGGACGGGCAGGCGATGATGTTGACGCCGCGATGGCGCAGGCCGAGTGACTTGAGCAGGTCGAAGCCGACCTTGATCTCCTCGACCGGGTCGGCGGCCAGGCTGACACGGATGGTGTCGCCGATGCCGGCCCACAACAGGCTGCCCATGCCGATGGCCGACTTGACCGTGCCCGTGCGCAGGGCGCCGGCCTCGGTGATGCCCAGGTGCAGCGGGCAGTCGATGGCGTCGGCCAGCTGCTGGTAGGCGGCCACGGTCATGAAGATGTCCGAGGCCTTCACGCTGATCTTGAAGTCGTGGAAGTCGTGGTCCTGCAGGATGCGGGCGTGGCTCAGCGCGCTCTCGACCATCGCGTCGGGGCAGGGTTCGCCGTACTTTTCGAGCAGCTCCCGCTCAAGCGAGCCGGCGTTGACGCCGATCCGCATGGAGCAGCCGTGGTCACGGGCGGCCTGGATGACCTCGCGCACGCGGTCGGGACTGCCGATGTTGCCCGGATTGATCCGCAGGCAGGCCGCGCCGGCCTTCGCCGCCTCGATGCCGCGTTTGTAGTGGAAGTGGATGTCGGCGACGATCGGGACCTTCGAGGCCTTGACGATGGTCGACAGGGCCGCGGTGGATTCCACGTCGGGGCAGGACACCCGGACGATGTCGGCGCCGGCCTCTTCCAGCTGGCGGACCTGGTCGATGGTCGCCGCGGCGTCGGCCGTCAGGGTGTTGGTCATCGACTGCACCGTGATCGGCGCGTCGCCGCCGACCGGCACATTGCCGACCATGATCTGACGGGACTTGCGCCGGTCGATCCGGCGCCAGGGGCGGAGTTGGGTGTGATCGTCGTGGCTCATGACGCGTCCAAGGTAAGCCCGCGCGCGGTGTTTCCCAAGCCCGTCGTAGAAGTTTCGCGATCAGCTCGCCAGGGCGGTGACGGTGGCCTGCGCCGCCGGCATGGAACCCTTCAGCGCGCCGCCCACGAATACGTCCATGGCGGTGGGATCGGTGACCTCTACGGACACGCCCTTGGTGTTGGGCAGGCGGAAGGCCTCGCCCACGGCCAGCGGACGGGCGAAGTAGATGGCGTTGTCCGGGCCGCGCACGATCAGCATCGTCTGGCGGCGCGCCTGCAGGGTCACGGTCGAGGAGTCCGGCGGCGCGCCGTGAACCTTGCCCTTGGCCACGAACGGCTGGCCGGCCGAGGCGGAGGGAGCGGCGGCGGCGGCGGCTTCGGCCTCGCGACGGGCCTTGCCGGCGGCGGCGGCGGCGTCGGCGGATCCGCCGGCCTGTGCCGCGGCTTCGAGACCCGGGGTTTCATAGACCGGCGGCGCAGAGGCTTCGGTCGGCGCGGGCAGCGGTGCGCCGATGGCGGTCGGACCCGTCGGATCGGGCTCCAAGGAGGTCGCCGGGGTCGAGGACTGCTCAACCACCGCGGCGACCGGCGCCTCTTCGCTGATGGCGCGCTGGGCGATGTTCCACAGGATGATCGCCGTCACGATGAAGGCGCCGACGGCCATCACCACGCCCATGCGCGGATCACGCTCGCGACGGACGCCGACGGGCGCGCGCAGCGGCTCGTCCGGATCGGGCGAGGTGTCCTTGAAGCGGGCGACCGCCTCATCGGGATCCAGCCCCAGAAGCTTGGCGTAGGCCTTGACGTAGCCCACGGCGAACGGGCGCGACGGCAGTTCCTCCAGCCGCATGTCCTCGACAGCGGCGAGGTAGGTGCGGCGGATGCGGGTCTGGTCGGCGACGTCCTGCAGCGACAGGCCGCGGAATTCGCGCGCCGCCTTCAGGGCCGCGCCGATGTCGGGTCCGTAGTGCAGGGAAGGCTCCTCGGTCGGGACGAGTTGATCCGCCGGGTCGGCGTCCCCGGTGCGGTACAGATGCGTAACCCCGCCAGAATCGAGCGGCATGGCTACAAACGCCCCCACATAATCGCGCCACGAGCGAACGCGGCGCACCCTGTTTCCCGTGAGCCGGGAAACGTTAATGCAGTCGTTTGGATATCAAAATAGTGCCCGGAATTCAATGTTCTAATCCGCCACACAAGGTTAAGTGTCAGATTGCCACATACAATTTCCGGGCCAGGGTCTCGATCTCGTTCCTGACCGAGCCGGAGGCCCCCTTGAGCAGGGAGAGGACGCCGCGCTGCGCGGCCTCCCGATCCACCGACAACACCATCTGTTTCACGGGTCCGATGCCCGCGGGCGGCATCGAAAGTCGGTCAAAGCCGAGCGCCACGAGCGCGAAGGCTTCCAGCGGCCGGCCGGCCATCTCGCCACAGACCGAGACCGGCGTTCCCGTTTCGGCACAGGCGATCTGGATTTGCTGCAGCGCGCGCAGGGCCGGCGGCGACAGCGGATCGTAGCGTTCGGCGACGCGCGGGTTCCCGCGGTCGGCGGCGAACAGGTACTGCATCAGGTCGTTGGTTCCGACCGACACGAAGTCGGTCATCGGCAACAGGGCGTCCAGATGCCAGAGCAGGGCCGGCGCCTCGATCATGGCCCCGACGTCCAGCCGCGAGGGCGCCGGGCGGCCGCGCCGCTGGGCCCAGGCCAGTTCGGCGTCGACGAAGGCGCGCGCGGCGCGGAACTCGTCGACGCTGGCGACCAGCGGGAACATAATGCGCAGCGGCCGGCCGCGCGCGGCCCAGATCAGCGCCCGAAGCTGCAGGCGCAGCAGGGCGGGCCGGTCCAGGCCCATGCGGATCGCCCGCCAGCCGAGGGCGGGGTTATCTTCCCGCTCCAGTTCCATGTAGGGCAGCAGCTTGTCGCCGCCCAGGTCGAGGGTCCGGAAGGTCACCGGCTGGCCGGCGGCCACGTCCAGCACCTTCTCGTAGAGGGCCCGCTGGGCGTCGAGGCGCGGCATGTCCTCGGCGACCATGAACTGGAACTCGGTGCGGAACAGCCCGATGCCCTCGGCCCCGGTCTCGCCGAGGATGTCCAGATTGACCGCCAGGCCTGCGTTCATCAGCAGCGTGACCTTGGCGCCGTCCTTGGTGAAGGCAGGCGTGTCGCGCAGCCGGGCGAACTCGGCCCGTCGCTGAGCGCGGATGGCCAGCCGGTTGTCCAGAGCGGCGACGACGTCGGGGCGCGGACGCAGGAAGGCCTCGGCGCTCTCGGCGTCGACGATCACCGGATCGCCCTCGTTGACCTTGTCCCGCAGGCCGGCGAGGCGGCCCACGCAGGGGATGTCCAGCGCCCGGGCGACGATGGCGGCGTGGCTGGCCGGGGAGCCTTCTTCCAGCAACAGGCCCTTGAGCTTGGTGCGGTCGTATTCGAGCAGGTCGGCGGGACCCAGGTTGCGGGCCACGAGGATGGCGTCGTCCGGAAGTTCGCGGGCCTTGTGCCCCTCGCCGGAAAGGTGGCGCAGCAGCCGGTCGTTGAGGTCTTCCAGATCGTGCAGACGCTCGCGCAGATAGGGGTCCCGGGCCTGGCCGAGGCGGGCGCGGTGCTCGGAGCGGACGCGCTCCACCGCCGCCTCGGCGGTCAGGCCGTTGCGGACGGCCTCCTCGAGCGACCGGTTCCAGCCCCGGTCATGGGCGAACATGCGGTAGGTCTCGAGCACTTCGTAGGAGGCGCCGACCAGGCCGTGGTGGCCCTCCAGCATCTCGTCGATCTGCTTCTGCAGCGCCTCGACGGCGCCGCGCAGGCGGATGTCCTCGGCGGCGGGGTCTTCGCTGAGCAGCTGCTCGGGCGCGACGGGCTGCTCGTGCAGGACCACCTTGCCGTAGGCGAGACCGTCGGCGAACCGCGCGCCCTTCAGCCGCTCGGGCTTGTGCGGCGAGATCTCGACGTCCTTGAGCGCTTCCTGACCCAGCAGCTCGCCGGCGCCGACCATCTCGGCCAGCACCATGGCGATGATCTGCAGGTCCTCGACCTCTTCCTCGCCGTAGCTGCGCTCGGTCCGGTTCTGGACGACCAGCACGCCGATGGCCCGCCCGCCCCGCAGCAGCGGCACGCCGAGGAAGGAATGGTAGGGGTCTTCGCCGGTCTCCGGACGATAGGAGAAGGCCGGATGGTGCGGCGCATCGCTCAGGTTCAGCGGCCGACCCTGGCGGACGATCTCGCCGACCAGGCCCTCGCCGGACTTCAGCCGCGTGACGTGGACGGCGTCAGGCGACAGGCCTTCGGTCGCGAACAGCTCCAGCTCGCCGCCGGCCCGCCGCAGATAGATCGAGCACACCTCCGCCACCATCGACCCGGCGATGATGCGGACCACCATGTTGAGCTTGACCTGGGCGGGCGCGTCGCCGGCCATGGCTTCGCGGATCTGCCGGAGCAGACTGCGCGGGCCGCGGATGGCGAAGCTCGACGTGACCATGGTGTGGGAAGTCTCCCGTCCTCCACGGCGCCTATAGCAGATTTCCGCCGGGGAACAGTGATCGACCCGACGATTGTGCGGGCGATGTCGGGGACAGGCGCTTCAGTGCCTGTCCCCTGCCGATTTCTGCCTCTTGAAGCTGCGAGGGACAGGCGCCGAAGCGCCTGTCCCCTCCGAGGTCAGACCTTGTCCAGTTCGTAGGCCGCATGAAGGGCGCGGACGGCCAGCTCGGTGTAGGCGGCGTCGATCAGCACGCTGATCTTGATCTCGCTGGTCGAGATGACCTGGATGTTGACGCCCTTTTCGGCCAGGGCGGTGAACATGGTCTTGGCCACGCCGGCGTGGCTGCGCATGCCGACCCCGATGACCGAGACCTTGGCCACGTCCTCGTTGAGACTGGCTTCCTCGAAGCCGATCTCGGACTGGGCCGCGCGCAGGATCTCCACGGTGCGGGCCGCGTCACGCTTGCCGACCGTGAATTCCATGTTGGCCGCGCCCTCGCTGCGGGCGTGGCTCTGGACGATCATGTCGACATTGACGTTGGCGTCGGCCAGGCGGCCGAAGATCTTCGAGGAGACGCCGGGGGTGTCGGGCAGGCCGAACAGGCTGACCTTGGCCTCGTCGCGGCTGTAGGCCACCCCGCTCACGATACGCTTTTCCACGATCTCCTCCTCGTCGCAGACGATGGTGCCCTGACCGGGGGCTTCCCCGGGCTCGACGAAACTTGAAAGCACCCGCAGCGGCACGTGCTGGGACATGGCCAGCTCGACCGAACGGGTCTGGAGCACCTTGGCCCCCAGCGACGCCATCTCCAACATCTCCTCGTAGGAGATGCGGGCCAGCTTGCGGGCCTTGCTCTCGATGCGGGGGTCGGTGGTGTAGACGCCGTCGACGTCGGTGTAGATGTCGCAGGCCCCGCCGACAGCGGCGGCTATGGCCACCGCGCTGGTGTCGGAGCCGCCGCGGCCGAGGGTGGCGATGCGCCCCTGGCGGTCGACGCCCTGGAAGCCGGCGATGACGGCGATCTCGCCACTGTCCATGGCGCCGGCCAGATTCTCGGGCGGGATGTCGTCGATGCGGGCCCGGCCGTGGGCGTCGTCGGTGATGATCGGCACCTGCCAGCCCATCCACGAGCGCGCGTTCAGGCCCATGTTGCGCAGGGTCATGGCCAACAGGCCGGCGGTCACCTGTTCGCCGCTGGCGACGACCACGTCGTATTCATCGTCCGAGGGCGGCAGGCCCGGGGCCGCGGCGCCGGCGCCGTCGGTCCAGGCGACCAGCTCATTGGTCTTGCCGGACATGGCCGAGACCACGACGGCGACCTGCTTGCCGGTCGCGACCTCGGCGGCCACCAGCCGGCCCACACGCCGGATGCGTTCCAGGTCGGCCACCGAAGTGCCGCCGAATTTCATCACCAGCCGTGACACGTCAGGCCGCTCGCCCCCTTGATTGGCGGTTGTTCTTGCCCTCAACCGCGCCAAACGGGCGGCCGGAGAGGCAAGAGGCGCCCTTCTAGCGGCGCGCGGCCTCGCGGACAATCCCGCGTGGCTACCGCGTGACGGTGTAGCGGAATGTGCCGCCAGCCGGGACGTTGAACCGCTGCCGGGCGTCGCCCACCCCCGTGGTTCCGGCCGCCACGTCCCAGCAGCCCGCCGAGACCCTGAAGCTGTAGGACGATCCCTGGGCGATCGAGGTCCCGCCCGGCAGCCGGTTGAGGCCGTAGGTCGAGGCGTCGCAGCTGTAGATCAGCACCGCGTTGACCGGGCCGCGCGTCTGGTTGAGGACCTGGATGTAGCCCGTCGGCTCCCCGGGGCGGATCAGCTCGCCCCCGGTAATCAGGCCGGCGCAACCGGAAAGGGCGGTCGTCGCGGCGACAATGACCAGCAGATGTTTCATCGATTGGGTCTCCCGTGAGCCTTGACCCCATCCGACCCCAAGCCAGTTTCCGGCGCGACACCGGAAAAGGGGTGTCTCTTGTTCCACGCGACGAGGCATGCTGATTCAGCGCTCATGACCACCGCCACCCTGACCAGCTCCATCGACCCCGACGAGGTCGAACGCTTTTCGCGCATCGCCGCCGAATGGTGGGATCCGCACGGCAAGTTCGCGCCGCTGCACAAGTTCAACCCGACCCGGCTGACCTTCATCCGCGACCAGGCGGCGGCGCGGTTCGGCCGCGATCCGAAGGCGCGGCGGCCGTTCGAAGGGCTGAAGCTGCTCGACATCGGCTGCGGCGGCGGGCTGCTCAGCGAACCGATGACGCGGCTGGGCTTTGCGGTCACCGGGGCCGACGCCTCGGCGCGCAACATCGGCACCGCCTCGACCCACGCCGCAGAGCAGGGGCTGGAGATCGACTACCGCGCCACCACGGCCGAACAGCTGCTGGCCGACGGGGCCGGGCCGTTCGATGTCGTGCTGAACATGGAAGTCATCGAGCACGTCGCCGATCCGGGCGAGTTCCTGCGCACCACGGCGAAGCTGCTGGCGCCCGGCGGCCTGATGATCGTCGCGACGCTGAACCGCACGCTCAAGGCCCTGGCCCTGGCCAAGATCGGCGCCGAGTACGTGCTGCGCTGGGTTCCGGCCGGCACCCACGACTGGAGGAAGTTCCTGACGCCCCGGGAACTGCGCGGCTTCCTCGAGGGCCACCCCTTCGACATCGAGGGACCCTTCGGCGTGACCTACAACCCGCTGACGGGGAAGTGGGGCCCGTCGAGCGATGCGGATGTGAACTACATGATGACGGTGACGCGGGCGGCGAAGTAGCCCTCCCTCGTCCTTGTGGGGAGGGACAGGTCCGCGAAGCGGACCAGGGTGGGGCAAGGGGTGGCCGCCTTCCGGGTCAGGCGTGGATCGCTGCTCGCCCCACCCGTCTCGTCTCGCTGCGCTCGCCGATCCACCCTCCCCACCAGGGGGAGGGAGATCAAGAAAACTCTCCCGCCTCGACCTCCCGCCGACCGCTGTTCAGCGTATCGGCCAGAGCCTCCGACGCCTCGAAATCCTCGTCGAGGAAGCCGCCCTTCACCCGCCAGGCGCCGGCTTCAAAGCAGCGGATGGCGGTGGCCAGCATCATCGAGACGCTGTCGTAGACCAGGTCCTGCTCCGGCTCGCCCGGCAGGTACTCGACGACGGCGCCGTAGTCGGGGTGGCCGGGATCGCAGACCACGGCCAGATAGCCGCCGCCGCCATCGGCCAGGATGGGAAACCAGCAGCGCGGCCAGATCTCGGCCAGGCTGTCGAAGCCGCGATAGTGCTCCACCGCCTCGGCCAGCGGCATCCAGTAGTAGCCGGGGATCAGGTGTCCGTCGCCCAGCGTCCGGCCGACCGGCAGGTCGACGCCGTCATGGCGGCCGTACATCGAGACCAGATCGTCCGGCGCCGTCCCGGCCGGGGCCACCGCGTCCTCGACGTCGAAGGGCGCGATGCCCGGCTTGAGCATGTCCACGCAGGGCCGCTCCAGCCTGCGCAGCCGGGCGGTCAGGTCGTCGACCTGGCCGAAGACGAACGTCATGTCGCTCATCAGTTCAAATCCGTCTTCTTCGGCGGGGCCGGCGGCAGTGGGGCGACGTTGACGCCGTCCTCGACCAGCTTCTTCACCTCGGTCGGCGTGGCCTCGCCGTAGATGCCGCGCGCCTCGGACTTGCCGTCATGGATGTCGCGAGCTTCGCGGGCGAAGGCGTCGCCGACGTAGTCGAAGTTTTCCTCGACGTGGGCGCGGACCTTGCCCATCGCCTCCATGACCATCTCGCGCATGCCGGGCTGGACATCGACGCCGGACGCCTGGGCCTTTGTGCCGGCGACGGCGGGGGCCATGATCTGCTTGCGCACCGCGCCGCTGCCGCAGACGGGGCATTCGAGCAGGCCGCGCGTCTGCTGGTCGTCATAGTCGGCCGAGTCGCCGAACCAGCCTTCGAAACCATGCTCATGATCGCAGACGAGGGCGTACTTGATCATCTAGGGCCCTGTGAACGGTCGGGCGTTCTTCAGGTTCGGAATCGCCGCGCGGGCCTTGTCCGAGGCAGTCAGGTCGAGGTCGGCGACCAGCACCCCGGGCTCGTCATGGTCCAGCTTGCCGACGATCTCGCCCCAGGGCGCGACGATGGTCGAGCGACCCCAGGTGCCGCGGCCGTCCTCGTGGAACCCGCCCTGGGCCGCGGCCAGGATGAAGCTGCCGGTCTCGATGGCGCGGGCCCGGATCAGGATCTCCCAGTGCGCCTCGCCCGTGGGGCGGGTGAAGGCGGCGGGCAGGGCGATGACATTGGCCCCGGCCAGCGCCAGGGCGCGGTACAGGGCCGGAAAGCGCATGTCGTAGCAAATGGTGAGGCCCAGCCGGGCGCCGGCCGCGTCGATGACCACGGCCCGGTCGCCCGGCTCGTAGGTCGCCGACTCCCGCGCCGTCTCGCCGGTCGGCAGGTCGACGTCGAACATGTGCAGCTTGTCGTAGGTCGCCGCGATGGCGCCGTCGGGCGCGATCAGCAGCTGGCGGTTGGCGGCCTTGCCGTCCTCGCGCCGCACCAGGGCCGAGCCGATGTCCAGCCAGACGGCCAGCTCCCGGGCCAGGTCGCGCAGGCCGGCGACCACCGGGTCGTCCTCTGCGGAGGTCAGGACCGGCAGCAGCCGCTCGCGGTCCTTCTGGAGGATGTTGGTCCCTTCCGGCGTCACGATCAGCCGTGCGCCGGCCTCGGCCGCCTGGCGCACCAGCGGCGCGACATGGGCCAGCGCCTCGGCGTGCGTGGCCGGCGTGCGGGTCTGGACGAGGCCGACGCGGAGGCTCATGCGGCCAGCATCGGGTCCAGCTTGCCGGCGCGATCGAGCGCCAGCATGTCGTCGCAGCCGCCGATGTGCTGCTCGCCGACAAAGATCTGCGGGAAGGTCGCGCCGCCGCCGGAGCGTTCCATCATCTCGCGACGCAGGGCGGGGTCCATGCCGGCCTCGATCTCCTCGAAGTCGGTGCCCTTGGCTTGGAGCAGGGAGAGGGCCCGCGCGCAGAAGCCGCAGAAGGGGCGGGTGTAGATGGTGACCTTGGCCATGACTCGTACCGGATGCCTTTGCTGCCCTGTCATATAGTGGTGTCCGCGCCGGCGCGCACCTTGGCGATGACGGCGAGGTGGACGGCGGCGGCGCCGGCCGCCTTCAGCGCCCGCGCGCAGGCCTGCGCCGTGGCCCCGGTGGTCAGAACGTCGTCGACGAGCAGAACGCGGCGGCCGGCCAGGCGGTCGCGCATCGTCTCGCGCACGGCGAAGGCGCCGGCAACGTTGCGGCGACGGCCCGTCGCGGATTTGCCGCCCTGGGTGGCGGTGTCGCGCACCCGCTCCAGCGCGTCCGGCAGGAAGGCCAGGCCCTGGCCACGCGCCAGCGGGCGGGCGATCTCGGCCGCCTGGTTGTAGCGCCGGCGCAGCAGTCGCCAGCGGTGCAGCGGCACGGGGACCACCACGTCGGCGTCGTCCAGCAGCGGTCGCGCCGAGCGCGACAGCCAGCGGGCCATCAGCCCGGCCAGATCGGTGCGGTCGGCGTGTTTGAGCATGAGGATCAGGTCGCGCGAGGCCTCGTCATACAGGCAGGCGGCCCGCGCCCGGTCGAAGGCCCGCGGCCTGGCCATACAGGCGGCGCAGCGCACACCCGGCCCGGGATCGAACTCGAACGGCGAGCCGCAGCCGTCGCAGACCGGATCCTCCAGGAAGGCGATGCGGCTCCACTGCCGGGCGGGCAGGCCCGTGGTCTGGGCCGCGCCGCCATCGAAGTCGCGGACCGGCAGCAGCAGGTCGAGCAGCCCCCGCGCCGCGCCGATGATGCGCGCCGACGGTTCCCAACGCGTCCGTGAAGGGCCATGTTCCGCCCGCATGTCCGGTACGCCACCCCTCCTGTTCGACCGCGCCCTTCACCGGCGCCGCCTCGACCGCGCCGCCTCCGGCTACGCCGCCGCCGGCTTTCTGAAGACGCGCGCCGCGGAGGACGCGGTGGTCCGGCTGGAAGCGATCATGCGACGGTTTCCGCTGGCGGTCGACCTGGGCGCGCGCGACGGCGCCTTCGCCCGGTCCCTGGCGACCAGCGACGCGGCGGCCAAGATCGACCTCCTGATCGAGACCGACCTGTCGGCGGCCATGCTGGCGGACCGGGGCGGACCCCGCCTGGTCGTCGACGAGGAGCGCCTGCCTTTCGCGCCGGCCAGTCTTGATCTGGTGGTTTCGACGCTGGCGCTGCACTGGACCAACGACCTGGTCGGGGCGCTGATCCAGATCCGCCGCGCGCTCAAGGCCGACGGCCTGTTCGTCGGGGCGCTGCTGGGCGGGGCCTCGCTGACCGAGTTGCGCCAGTGCCTGCTGGCGGCGGAGTCGGAGCTTAGCGGCGGAGCGGGCCTCAGGATCTCGCCTTTCGCCGACGCCTTCGACGGGGCCGGGCTGCTGCAGCGGGCCGGGTTCGCGCTGCCGGTGGCCGACGTCGACCGGGTGACGGTGCGCTATGCCCATCCGATCGCCTTGCTGCGTGACTTGCGGGCCATGGGCGAGACCAACGTCCTGCTGGACCGGCCGCGCACGCCCCTGCCGCGCGCGGTGCTGCTGCGGGCCATGGCGCTTTATGTCGAGCGCTTCGCCCAGCCCGACGGCAAGGTCCCGGCCACCTTCGAGATCATCACCCTGACAGGCTGGGCCCCGCACGAGAGCCAGCAGAAGCCGCTGAAGCCGGGGTCGGCGAAGATGCGGCTGGCCGATGCGCTGGGGACGGTGGAGCGATCGGCGGGGGACAAGGCGGGGTAGGACCCGCGAGCGCGACGCCTCTCCTTGCGTCATGGCCCGACTTGTTCGGGCCACCCATGCGTGATGCCGTCGACGG
>JBEIDC010000072.1:0-16105 GCA_040383665.1 Caulobacter sp. | reverse complement strand
TGATTTGGACCGGATCCGCGAACTCCCATACGGGCCAGCACCGCCACGGCGGCGCACAACAGGCCGGACAGATGGCAGCATCCGACTACGTGTCAGACCTTCAGAATCCGACTTGCGCTGAAGGGGGCGTCCACAGATGGAGAGCGGGCCGTAGAGAAATCTCAGCCTAGGGCTCTCGAAACAGATGACCTCGACACAGTGATCGGGCGTCCTCACAAGGCATGAGAACGTTTCCTCCGGTTCTTGTTCCCGGGCATGAGCGCGATAGTCCAAGAGATACGGCGCATCGGTGCTGAGCTCTATGCCGCAACCGGCGTCGGTGGTTCCAACCAACGCTGCCCCGGTGAACGCATTCAGGTAGTGCCAATAGTCGCTCTCCGCGTAGCATCGGAATGCTCGCGGCGGCGAGAACGAGACCTCCAGAAGCGGCCGATCAGCGCCGTCGCCAAGGACCAGCACCAGGCTGTCGACGTTGAAAGCAACGCTCAACAGAAAAAAGGTGGGGAGAGCGTCACGCGGTTGGTCGGCCATTTCACGACGATGCAATGGCTGGCATGCGTCCGCAACGGGTCGATAGCCGACCCAGTGAAGCAGCGGCCGGGGACACGCACTGAAGTGCATGTCCCCTCTCACCTAGAACCGCAGCGCGCGGGCTTCCTTCACGTGCGGCAGGGCCTGGATCCTCGCCAGCAGGGCGTCGTCCGGGGCCTGATCCACGCCGACCAGGGCGATCGCGTCGGCGTCGGCGCTGACGCGGCCGAGGTTGAAGGTGGCGATGTTGACGCCCGCCTCGCCCAGCAGCATGCCCAGGGCGCCGATGAAGCCCGGCTTGTCGAGGTTGTTGACGTAGAGCATGGCCGGGCCGAAGGCGGCGTCCAGCTCCATGCCCTTGACCTCGACGAGGCGCGGGGCGCCGGCGATCACCGTGCCGGCGAAGGCGCGCTTGCCGATCTCGGTGGTGATGGTGATGCGCATCAGGCTGTCATAGGTCGGGCTGACCTCCTGGCGGCTTTCGGAGACGGTGATGCCGCGCTCCCTGGCCACGGCCGGGGCCGAGACCATGTTGATCTCCGCCAGCATCGGCTTCAGCACGCCGGCCAGGGCCGCGCTGGTCATCGGCTTGACGTTCAGGGCCGAGACCTCGCCCTCGTAGGCGATGTCGATGGCGCTGATGCCGAAGTCGACCATCTGGCCGGCGAAGGCGCCGATCTTCTCGGCCAGGGCCACGAAGGGCTTCAGGCGCGGGGCTTCCTCGGCCGTGATCGACGGGCTGTTCAGGGCGTTGGTCACCGCGCCGGTCAGCAGGTAGTCGCTCATCTGTTCGGCGACCTGCAGGGCGACGTTCTCCTGCGCTTCGTTGGTGCTGGCGCCCAGGTGCGGGGTGGCCACGACCTTGTCGCTGCCGAACAGCGGGTTGGTCTTGGCGGGCTCCTCGACGAAGACGTCGAAGCCGGCGCCGCCGACATGGCCGCTGTCGAGCAACGCGCGGAGAGCCACTTCATCCACCAGCCCGCCGCGGGCGCAGTTGACGATCAGCACGCCCTTCTTCGTCTTGGCCAGGTTCTCGGCGGACAGGATGTTGCGGGTCTTGTCGGTCAGCGGGGTGTGCAGGGTGATGACATCGGCGCGGGCCAGCAGGTCCTCGAGCTCGACCTTCTCCACGCCCATCTCGATGGCGCGTTCAGGGCTGAGGAAGGGGTCGTAGGCCACGACCTTCATCTTCAGGCCCAGCGCCCGGTCGGCGACGATGCCGCCGATGTTGCCGGCCCCGATCAGGCCCAGGGTCTTGGCGTAGAGCTCAACGCCCATGAAGCGGTTCTTCTCCCACTTGCCGGCCTGGGTGGAGGCGTCGGCGGCGGGGAGCTGGCGGGCCAGGGCGAACATCATGGCGATGGCGTGCTCGGCGGTGGTGATCGAGTTGCCGAACGGGGTGTTCATGACCACGATGCCCTTGGCCGTGGCGGCGGGGATGTCGACGTTGTCGACCCCGATGCCGGCCCGGGCGATGACCTGCAGCTTGCCGGCGGCGGCGATCACATCCTTGTCGAGCTTGGCGCCCGAGCGGATGGCGATGCCGTCGTAGTCGCCGATGACGGCGATCAGCTCGTCCTTGGTCAGGCCGGTCTTGATGTCGAAGTCGACGCCGCGATTCTTGAAGATGTCGACGGCGGCGGGGCTGAGTTTGTCAGCGATGAGAACGCGGGGAGCCATTGGCGGTGTTCCTTTAGGGGTGCACAGGCGCCGCATCGCGGTCGTCCCGGCGGTCGTTATGGGGAGGATTGTCCCCGACCGGCGCGGCCGGGTCGGGGACGGAGATCAGGCGGCGGCCAGCTCGGCGGAGACGGACGCGAAGGCCCAGTCGAGCCAGGGCGTCAGGGCTTCGACGTCGGCCGTGTCGACCGTCGCGCCGCACCAGATGCGCAGGCCCGGAGGCGCCTTGGCGTAGCCGCCGATGTCGTAGGCGGCCTTTTCCTTCTCCAGCACCGAGGCCAGCTTCTTGGCGAAGTCGGCCTGGGCGTCCTCGGACAGGGCGGTGATCGCCGGATCGACGACCTTGAGGCAGACCGAGGTGTTGGACCGGATGGCCTTGTCCCCGGCGAGGAATTCCACCCAGGGCGTGACCGCGACCCAGTCCTCCAGCGCCTTCAGATTGGCTTCCGAGCGGGCCTTCATGCCGGCGGCGCCGCCGACCGTGTCGGCCCAGGCCAGGGCGTCCAGGGCGTCTTCGACGCAGAGCAGCGATGGGGTGTTGATCGTGGCCCCCTCGAAGATCGCGGCGTTGAACTTGCCGTTGTCGACCATGCGGAACAGCTTGGGCATCGGCCAGGCCGGCGTGTAGCTCTCCAGCCGGGCCACCGCGCGCGGCGACAGGATCAGCACGCCGTGGGCGGCTTCCCCGCCGAGCGCCTTCTGCCAGGAGAAGGTCACGGCATCGAGTTTCGTCCAGTCCAGGTCCTGGGCGAAGGCGGCGCTGGTGGCGTCGCAGATGACGATGCCTTCGCGGTCCGCGCTGATGAAGTCGGCGTTGGGCACGCGCACGCCGCTGGTGGTGCCGTTCCAGGTGAAGACCAGGTCGGCGTCCGGGCGGACTTTCGAGGTGTCGGGAAGCTGGCCGTAGGGGGCGTCGAGCACCTCCACGTTCGGCAGCTTGAGTTGCTTGGTGACGTCGGTGACCCAGTCCTTGCCGAACGACTCGAAGGCCAGCAGCTGGACCGGACGCGGGCCGAGCATCGACCACATCGCCATCTCGACGGCGCCGGTGTCGGAGCCGGGGACGATGCCCACGAGGAAGTCGGCCGGAACGCCGAGCACTTCGCGGGTGCGGTCGATGGCCAGCTTCAGCTTCGCCTTGCCGGGCTTGCCGCGGTGCGAGCGTCCGAGGACGGCGTCGTTCAGGCTCTGGGGGGTCCAGCCGGGTCTCTTGGCGCAGGGGCCTGAAGAGAATTCGGGGCGCGCCGGGCGCAAAGCCGGCTTCTGCGGAGTCGTGGTCACTGCGATGTCTCCCATCCTTGCAGATGGACTGCGCCCCGTTGGGGGGGCGTGGCCCGCCGCCGAAGAACCCGATTTCGCTGCGCCGCACAAGTGATGTTTTTCTCACGCGGCGCCCGGCCATCGGCCCCGGCGCAAAAATCTTCCCTTACAGGCCGTGATTTGGCGTCGGCCGCTTCGATCCCGTAGGAAGGTTCATGGGCGGGACAAGCAAACGACTCGACTGGCTGGTGCTCGGCATCCTGGTGATCACCTGGGGCTCGGCCTTCGCCGGGCTGAAGATCGCGGTCGAGGGCATTCACCCCTTCTGGGTCTCGGCGATCCGGCTGTGGGTCGCGGCGCTGACGTTGTGGCTGCTGGGCGCGGCGAGAGGCGAGCAGATGCCCCGCCTCTCGATCGGGCGGGACTCGCCCTGGCCGGCCTACGCCCTTCTGGGGCTGCTCGGCTTCGCCGCGCCCTTCTTCATGTTCTCGACGGCGGCCCAGAGCCTGCCGAGCGCGGTCAACGCCATCTGCAACGGCGCCTCGCCGCTATTCACCGTCGCCCTGGCCCATGTCTTCCTGGCCGACGAGCGGATGACGATGCAGAAGGCGGCCGGCGTGGGCCTGGGCTTCGCCGGCATGCTGACCCTTGTCGGGCCGAGGCTAATGGGCGGCGCGACCCTGGAGGTCGGATTCCTCGGCCTGGCGATCGGTGCGGCGGCTCTGTACGCGGCCTCCAACATCCTGATGCGCAAGGCTCCGCCCTTCACCTCCACCGTGGGGGCGCTGATGATGTGCCTGACCGGGGCGGTGTTCGCCACGCTGGGCGCGCTGGTCCTGGAAGGCCCGCCACCGGTTCCGCCGCTGGTCCCGCTGCTGGTCACCATCGCGCTGGGCGTCGCCTCCAGCGGGCTGGGGACGGTGGGCTGGGTGTGGCTGATCCAGCGGCGCGGCGCGGTGTTCACCAGCATGACCGTCTATCTGCTGCCCGTCTGGGCGACGATCATCGGCGTCGGGCTGATGGGCGAACGTCCGGGCTGGAACGCTTTCGCCGCCCTGGCCCTGATTCTCGGCGGCGTGGCGCTGACCAACGCCCCGCCGCGCAAGGCGGTTCAGGCCTGAGCGCGGCTGCGCGCCCGCCAGGCTAGGACCGTGCCCGCCAGGATGCAGAGCAGGATCGCCAGGGTCACCAGATTGTTGGAGACGGCGTAGAAGCGGTCGTGTGGCTTCTCCATCACCAGGTAGTAGGCGTGAAGGCTGAACTGCGCCGCCTGGAACAGCATCGCGCCGCCAAGCCAGAGGCTCGCATAGCGGATCGCGAGGGCGAGGAACCCGACCGCGACGAAGGCGTCAATGATGAGCAAGGCTGATCCGCCTGGCCCTTCAGGAATGGCGTTGTGCGCAAGCCAGACCGCGACGGCGGCGGCGACGATCAGGACAGCGCCGATGCGTTCGGCCGGGCCGCCGCGCCACCAAGCGCAAAGACAGACCGCCAAGGTTGCGGCCCATCCGATCAGGGGAAGGAGTGACTGATACATCTCGTGCGCCTCTAGCCGAATTAGAGGCGCACGAGCGTTAATCTAACGCAACGTCGTATCAGCTGACCTGGCGCAGGTCGTCGCTTTCCTGGGCGAACTGCGGGGGCTTGTCTTCCCAGCCGGCCATCTTGGTGCGGACGCCGATGCGGAGTTTCACTTCGTTCAGCTCGTTGTGGGCGCCGACGATGGCCGTGCGGGCTTCGCCGAGGGCCGCGAGGGCCTCGACCAGCTTGGCGGAGGCGTTGTCGCCGACCACGGCCGAAAGGTGCAGATCCTTACGGGCCTTGAGCATTTCGGCCATCAGCTCGGCCGCTTCGGTCATTGCCGCGTCGAGGGCGGCTTCAGTCGCGAACAGCTTCCGCGCGACCTTCTGGACCACAAAAACCTTTTCCACCTTGCACTCTCCATCAGCCGTTGGGCGAGCTTAAGGTAAACGAAACCTTAAGCCGTGACTAGGTAAACAGAGGGTTAAAAATCGCGGAAGCGAAGCGTTAGGGGAATTGCGCGATAACGGATCGTCAGGGGCTGTTTTTCGGACAGATGGACCGCAGCGCAAACATCCGTCAGGCATCAAGCCACGCGCCCTTCCAGGCGCGGATCGCCAGCGTGGCCCTGATCACCACGGTGGCCGTTCTGCTGGCCGCCTGCGCGACCTTCATGCTCCAGCAGTGGGCCGTCTCGCGCCAGGAGTCCCGCGCGACCAACGGAGCGATGAACGCCGTCGTGGCCCATATCGCCGCGCCCGCGCTGGCCGCCGGCGACAACCAGGCCGCCGGTCGGGCGATGGACTCCATCATCAGCGCGCCGGGCGTGCGCGAGGCCAGCCTGCTTGACGCCCGGGGGCGGATCATCGCCGTCCGTCGCGATCCCGGACCGGTCGGCGATGACGAACATGTCGTCCGAACGCCCGTCACCCTCGATGGGCGGACGATCGGCGCCCTGGTGACCATGGTCGAGGCGCCCACCCTGGCCGACCTGGCGCCCCGCTACGTCGCCCTGACCCTCGCCCTGTTCTTCGGCGCCGCCGGCATCGCCATGTTCCTGGCCACGACCCTGGCGCGCCGCATCACCCAGCCGGTCAACCGCCTGTCGGAGGCCATGACCGAGGTGGCCAAGAGCGGCCGCTTCACCCTGGTGGCCGAGGATGCCGACGACGACCTGTTCCGCAGCCTGGCCCGCAGCTTCAATCAGCTGATCAGGAAGCTCGACGCCAACGACCGCGACCTGCGCGCCACTCTGGGCGAGCTGGTCGTGGCCCGCGACCAGGCCAACGCCGCCAATGTGCTCAAGAGCCAGTTTCTGGCCAACATGAGCCATGAGATCCGCACCCCCCTGAACGGCGTGCTGGCCATGGCCGACGTCATGGCCCGCGATGATCTGGACGCCCGGCAGCGTGAGCGCCTGGGCGTGATCCGCGAGTCCGGCGAACTGCTGCTCAGCGTCATCAACGACGTGCTGGACCTGTCCAAGATCGAGGCCGGCCGCCTCGAGCTGGCGAGCGGCGACTTTTCGCTCGACGAGATGGCCGAGGGCGCGGCCAGCGCCTTCCAGGTCATGGCCACAGGCAAGGGCCTGCGCTTCGGCATCACCGTGGATCCCGGCGCGGCGGGCTGGTGGAAGGGTGATCCCGACCGGATCCGCCAGGTGCTCAGCAACCTGGTGTCCAACGCCATCAAGTTCACCGTCGAGGGCGCGGTGGCCGTCCGCTTCTCGCCGGGGCCGATGGGCGGCCTGCGAATGACGGTGTCGTACACCGGCATCGGCATCGCCAAGGACAAGCTGCCGACGCTGTTCGAGAAGTTCATCCAGGCCGACAACTCCACCACCCGCCGGTTCGGCGGCACCGGTCTGGGCCTCGCCATCTGCCGCGAGCTGGCCCAGCTCATGGGCGGGCAGGTCACCGCCCGGAGCATCGAGGGCGAGGGCTCGACCTTCGTGGTCGACCTGCCGCTGGCGCGGCGCGTTGCGCCGGCACTGGCCGAGGCGACCGAGGCGGAGGCCGAATCCCAGGACGGGCGCCGCCTGCGGATCCTGGCGGCGGAGGACAACGCCACCAACCAGAAGGTCCTGCAGGCCGTCCTGGAGCCGCTGGACGTTCATCTGCAGATTGTCCCGGACGGCCGCGAGGCGGTCGCGGCCTGGCGGGGCGGCGGGTTCGACCTGATCCTCATGGATATCCAGATGCCGGTCATGGACGGCGTCGAGGCGGCCAGGGCGATCCGCGCCGCCGAACAGTCCGAGCACCTGCCCCGGACCCCGATCCTGGCCCTGACCGCCAACGCGCTGGTTCACCAGGTCGAGGCCTATCTGGCCGCGGGGATGGACGGTCATGTGTCCAAGCCGATCGAGCTCAAGCGGCTCTACGACGCCATCGAGACCGCCGTGGTCAACGCCGCCCAGGCCCGATCAAGGGCCGCCTGAGGCGGCCGCGGCCCCGCCCCCATCGCGGTCAGCACGCAGGGCCGGCCCCACCGGGCAGCGCCGTGAGGCCGACGGGAAGGCCGTTGTGGCCGCTAAAGGCGCAGAAGGCTCTCGACCACCGTCACGGCCTGTCCGCGCAGCAGCACCCGGTCGCCGCGAAGCTCGCACTCCAGGTCGCCGCCCCGGCCCGGATAGGCCTGGTGGAAGGTCAGCACATTGCGCTTGAGCTTCGCCGACCACAGGGGCGACAGGATGCAGTGCGCCGACCCGGTGGCCGGATCCTCCGGAATGCCCGAACCCGGCCCGAAGAAGCGGCTGACCACATCATAGGCCGCCCCCGGATCGGCCAGCGCGGCGGCCGACAGATTGCCGCGACCGCCGGTCGCCTCGCCGGCGATCTTCTCGAGGGCGACCAGATCAGGCTTCAGCGCCCGGATCGTCGCCTCGTCCTCGAACACCGCCACCAGATAGGAACCGGCCCAGACCTCGGACGGCGTCTTGCCGAGCGCCTCGGCCAGTCCCGCCGGGACCGGGGTCTGCTTCGGCGGGTTGGCCGGGAAGTCCATTTCGTAGCCGGCGCCCAGCCGCCGCACGACCAGCGGGCCCGACTTCGTGTCGAACGTGACGGCCTCGGCGTCCAGACCCAGTTCGGCGAAGAGCACGTGGGCCGAGGCCAGGGTCGCGTGGTCGCACAGCGGCACCTCCAGCGCCGGCGTGAACCAGCGCAGGCCGAAGCGGGCGGGATCGTCGGTCGTCAGCAGATAGGCCGTCTCGGCCTGGTTGTTCTCCGCCGCCAGCGCCTGCATCCAGGCGTCGTCGCGCCAGGCCGCCAGCGGCTCGGTCACACAGGCTGGGTTGCCCCGGAAGGGGGCGGTGGCGAAAGCGTCTACGGTCCACTGGCGCAACGGAACAACTCCTCGGATAACAGGATCGCCAAAGGTGGTGGTCATGACGCTCGAACTCAATGCCGGCAAGTTGCTTGGACTGTTCACGCCGATCTGGGTGCTGCTGGCCCTGTCGCTGGCGGTGAACTGGACCGACTGGCAGGACAAGCCGCTGACCCTGGCCTGGGTCGGCGGGCTGCCGTTCGCGGCCACGGCCCTGCTGTGGAGCTTCGGGCGACGGCGGTGGCGGCTGGAGCTGACGCCCACGGCCCTCGTTCACCACACGCTGGGACGCAGCGAGCGCTTCGAATGGGACCGGATGGGCGAGATCGCCGTCGACGGCGTGCCGGGGCTGGACCTGATCTCGCCCTCGACGCTGCGCTTCGCCTACAGCGGTGGCGGCGCCATCGGCCGGCGTCTGCTCTGCGTCTTCGGCGACGGCGGCGCCCGCCGGCTCAAGAGGGAAATCGACGACTACCGCCGGCTGCACGTGGGGAGGCGCAAATGACCTTCGAGACCACAACAGCCGACGGCTTCACCGTCAGCGACGAGCCGGGAAAGGTAAAGTCGGTGAGGGCATGCGTCCGTGCGTCCTTCGCGACGCGGCCTGTGGCCGCTCCTCAGGATGACGAAGGTTGGGGGCGCCAAAAATCGTCTTCATCCTTAGGAGCGAGCCTCTTGGCGAGCGTCGCGAAGGACGCAAGGCGACCGGGCCAAGCCGCCGGGGACACGCACTGGAGTGCTTGTCCCCTATCCCTCCACCACCGTGATCTCCGGCCAGCGGCCGCGCGCGGAGGCGATGACCTTGTCCCAGCCGTTCGCCCGCTGACGATGCGGATTGGGCCGGATGGTCATCGCGAACAGGTCGTCCAGTCCGAACGGCGCCTCGATGGTCAGGCTGTCGTCGGCCTCCAGCCGGACCCCGACGCCGAAGCAGGGGGCGACGAAGCGGCCCAGCGCCTCGGCGCTGCTGGTCAGGGGCTCGTAGGGCTCGCCGAAATGGTCCTCGAACCACAGGTGGACGCGGGCCTGGTTGCGCACCTCGACCTGCTGGTCGAACGGCGGCGGGAAGTGCGTGGCGGCGCGTTTGATATGGACGTCCTCGGCCTCGTAGCTGGTGTCCGAGGCGTCGAAGTAGGCGAGGTCGTAGTCCTTGATCCCGTAGTCGGGATCGCGGCCGGTCAGGTGGTTCCAGACCCGCTGGTAGACGGCGCCCGAGACGATCAGCCAGTCGGGCAGGTCGAGATCGCGGGTCAGGCGCAGCACGGTCATCAGCGACTCCGAACCCCGGACGATCGCCTCCAGCCGCTGTTCCAGCGTCCCGCTCATCGGGACGTCCTCATCGGCCAGCCGTGGTCCAGCGGGCCGTGGCCGGCGCCGAGGCCCGGCGCGCGCAGCATGGCTTCGTGGACATAGCTCCAGGCCCTCGCCACCGCCTCGGTCAGGGGCTGGCCCTGCGCCAGGCCGGCGGCGCAGGCGCTGGCCAGGGTGCAGCCGGTCCCGTGGGTGTGGCGGGTGTCGATCCGCTCGCCCTCGAAGGCCGTCTCCCCGTCGGGGGTGATCAGCAGGTCGGTCAGCCGCTCGCCCGCGATGTGGCCGCCCTTCATCAGCACCGCCTTCGCGCCGAAGCCCAGCAGGACGTCGCCCGCGCGGCGAAGGTCGTCGGTGGTCAGCACGGGCAGTCCGGTCAGGGCCTCGGCCTCTGGCGCGTTGGGCGTCAGCAGGGCGGCGCGCGGGATCATCAGCTCACGGACGGCTTCGACGGCGCGGGCCTCCAGCAGCGCGGCGCCGCCCTTGGCCACCATCACCGGGTCGACGACGGCGGCGACGCCCGACGCGGAGTCGAGGATGCGGGCGACCCGTTCGACCGTCGCCACATCGCCCAGCATGCCGGTCTTGATGGCGTCGGCGCCGATGTCGTCGAGCACGGCGCGGGCCTGGGCCTCGATGATGTCCAGCGGGATGGCGTGAACGCCTGTGACGCCCAGGGTGTTCTGCACCGTGACGGCGGTGATCGCCGTGGCCGCGTAGCCGCCCAAGGCGGTGACCGTCTTGATGTCGGCCTGGATCCCCGCGCCGCCGCCGCTGTCGGATCCGGCGATGATCAGGACGCGGCCCCTGAAGGCGGGGGAATCGGGAAGGGTCATGGCGGCCTTGTAGCGACCGCGACGCGGGACGGGGAGTCCCCTGGTCAGGGCGACCTGGGCGTCTGCAAGCGCCGGCGACGGATCCGGCTCAGCGCCTCCGGCGTGATGCCCAGGTAGGAGGCGATAAGGAACTGCGGCACGCGCCGGGCCAGATCGGGGCGCGTGGCGACGAAACGGGCGTATCGCTCGTCGGGTTTCAGCTGGAGCAGGTTCGCAGTCCGGCGCTGGCTCCCGGCCACGCCCTCCTCCATCCAGCGCCGGCCGGTTCGCTCAAGGGCGTGATCCGCCTCATAGGCGGCGAGCACGGCCGGGTAAGGTATTTCGAGCACGATGCTGGCTTCGACCGCGACGATGTTCTGAAGGCAGCCGGCGCCCGTCAGCAGGGCGTGCACATCGGCGAACACCGTGCCCTCATCGAAGAACTGGCCGGTGTATTCCACCCCGTTCGACAGGTAGTAGTAGCGGATCACGCCCGAGCGGACGAAGTGCAGCGCCCGGAAGGGCTCGCCCTGCCGGACAAGATGCTGGCCCTTCGCAACGTGCCGCACCCTTATCGCGGCGGTCAGCGTCCGCAGGACATCCGGATCGGGCGCCAGCGGCGCGGCCAATCGCGTGACCTCGGCGATGAAGTCCGTCGCGTCCAAACACGTCTCCCCGCCGGCGCCTTGGCCAGCAGGGAGTCAGACTGTCAGGACCCCGCGCGCCTGCAAAGCCCCTTGCGGGATCAGTGATCGCGGGGCGGGGTCAGCGACCACAGGCCGAGACCCAGAAGGGAGACCTGCCACACGATGTTGCTGATGGTCAGCACCGGGCCGAGCTCGACCCCGAACACGGCGGGAATGGACAGGAACAGGGACAGGCCGCCGATGATCAGCAGCCCCCCGACGCCCTTGGCGACAAGGCCCGGCGACTTCAGCACCGTCACACCGAACAGGAGCGTCCAGACGCCGCTGACCAGTCCCACCCCCAGCGCCTCGCCGATCCCGCCGGCATAGGCATTGAGCGTGTCGTAGACGAGGGCAACGGTCGACTGGTCCGCGCCCGGCGCGACATAGGCCTGGGCCAGGCCGGGCATGGCGAACAGCCAGCGGCTGATGCCGATGGCCTTGGCGATCGCCGACAGGGTGGCCAGGGCCAGGGCCAGGCCCGCGACAGAACCGGTCAGCCCCAGCCGGCCGTTGAGACCCGCCGTGGCCGGAACCAGCAGGAGCGCGGCGATCAGGTAGCTGCCGTAGCCGATCATGACCGGGCCCGCCTGTTCGATCAGGCGCGGCAGGGCGATCGAGGCGGGATCGTCCAGGCTGGCCGGCCAGTTGATCGCGCCGGACAGGATGATGAAGGTCGCAAGGATCAGGAAAAACTGGATAGTCAGCGCCGCGGCGGCGACGCGGCCCGCGCCGGAGCGCGCTTTGCTGGATGATGTCGACTTGCTCATGACCGGGTCCTTTGGAGGGCTCGCCGACGGCGGCTTCAGTCCACGACCTACGCCATCGACGCCGTGCGCTCATTGATCGCGGTTAAGATCGGCTCGAGCGCCCAGGCTCAGCGGATCGCCGTGATCCGCGCCAGCACGCGCTCCACGCCGGCCTCGGCGGACAGCGTGGCGGTGTCGATCACCATCCGCCCGTCGTCCCGGGCCTGGTAGTCGCGCCCGACCACCTCGGCCCAGGTCGGCTGCACGAAGCCGGGCAGGTCGGTGACGCGCGTCTCGACCCGGCGGCGGTGCTCGGCGAGGTCGGAGCAGATCACCTCGACCTCGACCAACCGTGCGCCCGCGCGGGCGGCCACGGCGCGCCAGGCCTCGCGGGTCAGGGGGATCGGGTTCACGCTGTCGGCGACCACGGTCAGGCCCAGCCGCAGGTTCGATTCCGCCAGCCCGTAGGCCACCGCATAGCCCTGACCCTCGACCTCGACGCCTTCGTCATGCAGCGCCATCTCGATGACGTCGATCCGCAGGAACACCCCGCCCGTCTCCGCCGCCAGCCGGCCGGCGATCGTCGTCTTGCCGACACCGGGAAGGCCGCCGAAGACGACGAGGGCGGCGGTCATCGTCCGGTCCCGATCGCTGCCTGAACCCCGAGCGCCTGCACGGTCTCGCGCACGTCATGCACCCGCACCGCCGTCACGCCTGAAAGGGCTCCATGCAGCGCCGCCGCAAGGGAGCCGCCGAGGCGGTCGTCGGCCTCCTTCGCAAGCGGGTCCAGCGCCGCGATGAAGCGCTTGCGGCTGGCGCCGAGCAGGACGCGGTAGCCGTCGCCGCACAGGCGGGGCAGGGCGGCGAGCAGGGCCAGGTTGTGGTCGAGGGTCTTGCCAAAGCCGATGCCGGGATCGAGCCAGATCTTCTCGCGTGAGACGCCGGCCGCCTGCGCCACGGCGGCGCGGGCGAGCAGGAAGGCTTCCACCTCCGCCACCACGTCCTCGTAGCGCGGGGCGTCCTGCATGGTGCGCGGCTCGCCCAGCATATGCATCAGCACCACCTCGCAGCCGAGGTCGGCGGCGACGGCGGGGGCGTCCGGCGAGAAGCGCAGGGCGGCGACGTCGTTCCAGATCGTCGCGCCGGCCGCGACGGCGGCGCGGGCCACGGCGGGTTTCATGGTGTCGATGGAGATCGGGATGTCACTCTCCGCCCGGATCGCGGCGATCAGCGGGACGGTGCGGGCGATCTCCTGCGCCTCGTCGACGGGCTGCGCGCCCGGCTGGGTCGACTCGCCGCCGATGTCGAGGATGTCGGCGCCGTCGGCGATCAGCTTGCGGGCGTGGGTCAGGGCCGCGTCATGGCCCAGGTAGCGCCCGCCGTCCGAGAAGCTGTCGGGCGTGACGTTGACGATGCCCATGACGAGGGGGGATGGCACGGCGGCTTTGCGTCCTTCGCGACGCCCCGGACAGGTCCGGGGCTCCTCAGGATGACGGATTCAGGGGAACGCACAACCGCTCGTCAGGGTGAGGAGCGGGTCCGTCAGGACCCGCGTCTCGAACCCCGCAGGGCGTTATTCCGCGTTCTTCGCCGTCACCCCGCCCGGACGGGGCGAGAGGGGCACCGAGGCGGCGGGGCCGGTCGGGCGCCTGGTCTCGGCGTCGTCGCGACTGGGCTTCACGCCCTTGATCACGCCGTTGATCTCCTCGCCCGACAGGGTCTCGTACTCGAGCAGGGCCTTGGCGATGGCGTGCAGGTCGTCGAGTCGCTCGGTCAGGATCCGGCGGGCCTCGTCCTCACCGCCCTTCACCAGGCGGCGAACCTCGGCGTCGATCTTCATCATGGTCTCGGGCGAGACGTTCTGGGTGCGGGCGACGGAGTGGCCGAGGAAGACCTCTTCCTGGTTGTCGCCATAGGCCACGGTGCCCAGCTCGTCGGAGAAGCCCCAGCGGGTGACCATGTTCCGGGCCAGGCCGGTTGCGGCGCTGATGTCGCTGCTGGCGCCGGAGGTGATGTTCTCCTTGCCGAAGATGATCTCCTCGGCGACCCGGCCGGCCATCATGATGGCGAGGCGGCTGGTCATCTGGGTGAAGTTCATCGAGTAGCGGTCGCCCTCGGGCAGCTGCATGACCATGCCCAGCGCGCGGCCGCGCGGGACGATCGTCGCCTTGTGCACCGGGTCGGACGAGGGGACGGTGATCGCCACCAGGGCGTGGCCGCCCTCGTGGTAGGCGGTGTTGCGCTTCTCGTCCTCGCTCATGGCCATCGACCGGCGCTCGGCGCCCATCATGACCTTGTCCTTGGCGTCCTCGAAGTCGGGGTGCGTAACCATCCGGCGGTTCTTGCGGGCCGCCATCAGCGCCGCCTCGTTGACCAGGTTGGCCAGGTCGGCGCCGGAGAAGCCCGGGGTGCCGCGCGCCAGGGTGCGGACGTCGACGTCGGCGGCCAGCGGCACGTTGCGCATGTGGACGCGCAGGATCTTCTCGCGGCCCGAAACGTCGGGGTTGGGCACCACCACCTGACGGTCGAAGCGGCCGGGACGCAGCAGGGCCGGGTCCAGCACGTCGGGACGGTTGGTGGCGGCGATCAGGATGATGCCTTCGTTCGACTCGAAGCCGTCCATCTCGACCAGCAGCTGGTTGAGAGTCTGCTCGCGCTCGTCGTTGCCGCCGCCCAGGCCGGCGCCGCGGTGACGGCCGACGGCGTCGATCTCGTCGATGAAGATGATGCAGGGGGCGTTTTTCTTGGCCTGTTCGAACATGTCGCGCACGCGGCTGGCGCCGACGCCGACGAACATTTCCACGAAGTCCGAACCGGAGATGGTGAAGAAGGGCACGCCCGCCTCACCCGCGACGGCGCGGGCGATCAACGTCTTGCCGGTGCCCGGAGGGCCGATGAGCAGGGCGCCCTTGGGGATCTTGCCGCCCAGGCGCTGGAACTTGGCCGGGTCCTTCAGGAAGTCGACGATTTCCGACAGTTCTTCCTTGGCCTCGTCGACGCCGGCGACGTCCTCGAAGGTCTTGCGGCCCTTGGTCTCGGTCAGCAGCTTGGCCTTGGACTTGCCAAAGCCCATGGCGCCGCGGGCCCCGCCCTGCATCTGGCGCATGAAGAAGATCCAGACGCCGATCAGCAGCAGGACCGGGAAGGCGTTCAGCAGGATGGCGACCAGCGACAGCCGCTCGGCCGGCTTGATCGTCACATTGACGTTCTGGGCCTGCATTTGCTTGATCAGGTCGCTGGAGTCGGCCGGGACCACGGCGGTCGACACCACCTTGGGGTCCGCGCCGGTCACCTGGACGGCCGAGCCCTGGAAGATCGCGCGGGTCACTTCGCCCGACTGAACCTTGCTGACCAGCTCGGAGTAGCTGATTTCGCTGCTCGTGGCGCGCGCGCCGGCCGGGCCCTGGTTCAGCATGCTCCAGACGCCGAAGGCGACGACAACGATCGCCGCCCAGATGGCCATGTTCCGCAGGTTCATTCGCTCAAACTCTTCCTGTGCCAGTCACCCTTGAGAACATAGGGCGGCCGGGCCGGTTTCGCCATGCGCGCCATTCGTCACACAGCGGGTTCGACGTCAACAAGGCCGATGGCCGCCTCGAAACGGGGCAGAACCAGCGCGGTGGCGCGAACCGAAGGGTGATCTGCAAGGATCGGGCAAGAGACGGCGCCGTCGCGGGACAGGAGCACTGGCAGCGTCGGCCGGAGGGCGGCGGGCGCCGCGCGCAGGGCGATCAGCTGGTCCCGGGGCAGCTGCCGCGACAGGCCGCCGAGGGGCCGGACGGTCCCCGGGACGGTGGCTTCGATCTCGAACCGGCCATCCCAGACGGCGGGTTGGCCCGGCGCGACAGATAGCTCCGGCAGGCCGGCCCGCCCGGGGTCGCGGGTGAAGACGGCGGTCTCACCGTCCGAAGCGATACGGGCGCCGGCCAGGGTGGCGGTGAAGGGCTCCCCGGAGCCCAGGCGAGCGACGAGATGCTCAAGCCGGTCGCCGCGCGGCGGCCGCGATGTCCCGGCCGCGCACAGGCAGGCGGCGGCGACGTGGGCGGCGGGCGCTGATGCCGACAACGTCAATCCTCCCCAGCTTGCTGGGGAGGGGGACCGCCCGGAGGGCGGTGGAGGGGAGTCCGTGCGCCGACTCCCCTCCACCATGCTCCGCATGGTCCCCCTCCCCGGCGGGGCCGGGGAGGATTGGTGGATGCGCGCTCTCGCCCTCGCGAACCTCAGATCCTCA
>JBEIDC010000071.1:0-16348 GCA_040383665.1 Caulobacter sp. | reverse complement strand
GCATGCTTGGTGAGGCTGGTTTTCCACTGGGTACATCGGCCCGCGCCGTGTTCATGGGTGGCCCGAACAAGTCGGGCCATGACGGTGTAGGAAGGGAATGTCTGTTACCCCCACCCGTCACAAACCTTCACCCGATGTGACCCCTCTCTCCGCCGCCCGGGGTTGACTTCCGGGCCCCCGTCCTCAAAACCCCCGGGCATTCACAAAAAGTGGTCGGGAGCCCCAAAACCATGACTGTTCGCGTCGCCATCAACGGATTTGGCCGCATCGGCCGTCTGGTTCTGCGCTCCATCGCCGAGCATGGCCGCACGGACATCGAGGTCGTGGCCATCAACGACCTGGGCCCGGTCGAGACCAACGCCCACCTGCTGCGCTACGACAGCGTGCACGGCCGCTTCCCGGGTACGGTGACGACCGGCGAGGACTGGATCGACATCGGCCACGGCAAGATCAAGGTCACCGCCGAGCGTGACCCGGCCAACCTGCCGCACAAGGCGCTGAACGTGGACATCGCGTTCGAGTGCACCGGCATCTTCACGTCCAAGGACAAGGCCTCCGCCCACCTGACCGCCGGCGCCAAGCGCGTGCTGGTCTCGGCGCCTTGCGACAACGCTGACAAGACCATCGTCTACAAGGTCAACCACGAGACCCTGACCGCCGACGACATCGTCGTCTCCAATGGCTCCTGCACCACCAACGCCCTGGCCCCGGTGGCCAAGGTGCTGAACGACCTATTCGGCATCGAGCGTGGCTACATGACCACGATCCACGCCTACACCGGCGACCAGCCGACCCTCGACACCATGCACAAGGATCTCTACCGCGGCCGCGCCGCCGCCCTGAGCATGATCCCGACCTCGACCGGCGCCGCCAAGGCGCTGGGCCTGGTCCTGCCGGAACTGAAGGGCAAGCTGGACGGCTCCTCGATCCGTGTCCCGACCCCCAACGTCTCGGTCGTCGACCTGAAGGTCGTGGCCGGCCGCGACGTGACGGTGGAAGAGATCAACAAGGCCCTGGTCGCCGCCGCCGAAGGCCCGATGTCGGGCGTCCTGGCCGTGACCAACGACCCGCTGGTGTCGATCGACCTCAACCACGTCGCCGCCTCGTCCACCGCCGCCCTGCCGCAGACCCAGGTCGTCGACGGCAAGCTGGCCCGCGTGCTGACCTGGTACGACAACGAATGGGGCTTCGCGACGCGCATGAGCGACACCGCGCTCGTGATGGCGAAGTTCCTCTGAGTTCCAGGTACCAGCCCCAAGGATACGGCGATCTCGTCCCGGGATACGGGATCGAGATCGTCGAACTCCTGGAGTCTCGGGATGGCCAGCTGACGCTGGTGGAGCTTTCGGACGGGTCGACCCGCAGAGTCTTCAACATCGCCTACGGCAGAGACGCCGGCTCTGACTGGGAACACGTGTCGACGAACATTTCACCGGACGTTCCGGGTGAAGCGTTCGACTTCTTTGTGACGTCGGAAGTTCGGCTGGTACTTGATCCCGTGTCTCGCGCGCATCTCTTTCCTTCGACCAAATAGGCAAGCCCATGCCCTTCCGCTCCCTTGAAACCGCTGATCTCGCCGGCAAGCGGGCCCTCGTCCGCGTGGACTTCAACGTGCCGATGGACGGCGGGCAGATCTCCGACGACACGCGGCTGCGCTCGGCCCTGCCGACCATCCACTTCCTGTCGGGCAAGGGGGCGAAGGTGGTGCTGCTGGCCCACTTCGACCGGCCCAAGGGCAAGCGGGTGCCGGAGATGAGCCTGAAGCCGGTGGTCGAGGCGCTGTCGGCGCTGGTCGGCCGGCCGGTGGCCTTCGCCGACGACTGTATCGGCGCGGACGCGGCGGCGGTGATCGACGGCCTGCCGAACGGCGGCGTCGCGCTGCTGGAGAACATCCGCTTCCACGCCGGCGAGGAGAAGAACGACCCCGCCTTCGCCGCCGAACTGGCGAAGAACGGCGACCTCTACGTCAACGACGCCTTCAGCGCCGCCCACCGCGCCCACGCCTCGACCGAGGGTCTGGCGAAGCTGCTGCCGGCCTATCCCGGCCTGGCCATGCGGCGCGAGCTCGACATGCTCGACGCGGCGCTGGGCGCGCCGGTCAAGCCGGTGCTGGGCATCGTCGGCGGGGCCAAGGTCTCGACCAAGCTGGACCTGCTCAACAACCTGGTCGCCAAGCTCGACCGTCTGGCCATCGGCGGCGGCATGGCCAACACCTTCCTGGCCGCCCAGGGCCACCCGGTCGGCGCCTCGCTGTGCGAGCACGACCTGGGCGACACCGCCCGCGAGATCATGGCCAAGGCCGCCGCCTCCGGCTGCGAGCTGCTGCTGCCGGTCGACGTGGTCGTGGCGCGCGAGGTCAAGCCGGGCACGGCGACGCGCACGCTGTCGCTGGACGAAGTGGGCGACGGCGACCTGATCCTCGACGCCGGTCCGAAGACCGTTGAGCGCCTGCTCGCCGCCATGGACGCCAGCAAGACCCTGATCTGGAACGGCCCGCTGGGCGTGTTCGAGGTCCCGCCGTTCGACATCGCCACCGTGGCGGCGGCGAAGAAGGCGGGCGCGCTGGCGGAAGCCGGCAAGATCACCGCCGTGGCCGGGGGCGGAGACACCGTCTCGGCCCTGAACCACGCCGGCGTGGCGGATCAGATGACCTTCGTCTCAACCGCCGGCGGGGCGTTCCTGGAGTGGATGGAAGGCAAGGTCCTGCCCGGCGTGAAGGCGCTGGACGTTTAGCCTTCACCGACGCCGGCACCCAAGTTCCGTCATCCTCGCGCTTGTCGCGAGGACCCATGCGTGGTGCGTTTGACGGCGATTTGCGGCGCGGGCCGCGTTGCCTTCCGGATCTCCGGTGTTCATGGGTCCTCGCGACGAGCGCGAGGATGACGGAGAAAGTGGTAGCTTCCGTGAGGTCGGAAGCGCTTCCCACGGGCTGACGTTTCCGTGATCCGGTGCTAAGACGCCCAAAAAACCCAGAACAATATCAGCGCAAGAGAGTCCGACCGTGGCCCGCATCACCCTCCGACAGCTTCTCGATCACGCCGCCGAGAACGACTACGGCCTGCCCGCCTTCAACATCAACAACATGGAGCAGGGCCTGGCCATCATGGAGGCCGCCGAGGCCTGCGACGCGCCGGTGATCATCCAGGCCTCGCGCGGGGCCCGCAGCTACGCCAACGACTCATGCTGGCCCGCATGATCGACGCCCTGGTCGAGATCTATCCGAACATCCCGGTCTGCATGCACCAGGACCACGGCAACGGCCCGGCGACCTGCGCCACGGCGATCCAGTACGGCTTCACCTCGGTGATGATGGACGGCTCGCTGAAGGAAGACGCCAAGACCCCTGCCGACTACGACTACAACGTCGATGTCACCCGCCGCGTCGTCCAGATGGCCCACAGCTGCGGCGTGTCGGTGGAGGGCGAGCTGGGCGTGCTGGGCTCGCTGGAGACCGGTATGGGCGAGGCCGAGGACGGCCACGGCTTCGAGGGCAAGCTGGACCATTCCGCCCTGCTGACCGACCCCGACCAGGCCGTCGACTTCGTGCGCGAGACCCAGGTCGACGCCCTGGCCATCGCCATGGGCACCAGCCACGGCGCCTACAAGTTCAGCCGCAAGCCGGACGGCGACGTGCTGGCCATGAACGTGATCGAGGAGATCCACCGCCGCCTGCCCAACACCCACCTGGTGATGCACGGCTCCTCCTCGGTGCCGCAGGACCTGCAGGACATCATCAACCAGTACGGCGGCCAGATGCCCCAGACCTGGGGCGTGCCGGTCGAGGAGATCCAGCGCGGCATCAAGCACGGCGTGCGCAAGATCAACATCGACACCGACAACCGCATGGCCATCACCGGCGCCATCCGCAAGCTGATGGCCGAGAAGCCGGGCGAGTTCGACCCGCGCGCCTACCTCAAGCCCGCCAAGGAGGCGATGCGAAAGGTCTGCGAGCAGCGCTTCAAGGAGTTCTGGGCCGACGGCCAGGCGAGCCGGATCAAGCCGCTGTCGACCGCCCAGATGGCGAAGCGCTACGCCGCCGGCGAACTGGACGCCAAGATCGGCGTCAGCCGGGCGGCGGCGGAGTAGGGGCTACCAAAGCCGCTTCACGCCGAAGCCGTCGAACAGACGCTCGTTCGATATGAGAGTCAGATTCTCCGTGAGAGCCTGAGCAATCAGGAGCCGGTCGAAGGGATCGCGGTGTGGGTTGTCAAACCGGCCCGCGGTTTCGGCATGGGCAATTCCGACGTCGAGCAGAAGAAACCCTTCGCCGACCGCGAAGCCGCCGACATCGCTGGCGAAGTTGTCCGCCTCCGGCAGCTTGCCGAGCTGGAATTTGCGGGTGACTTCGAATCCCGAAACCGCGCTGACCCAGATCGTGTTGTCGGAGTCGGCGATCGCGTCGCGCGCGGCCCTCGACAGCCGTGGAGAGGCCAGAAGCCAAAAGATCAGCGCGTGCGTGTCGAGCAGAAGGTTCAATTACCTTCCCAAGCCGCCAGTTCCTCTTCGGGCAGAGGCTCGAAGAATGCGTCAGTCAGCTCGAACTGTCCTTTCAGGCGTCCGGGCACGCGCGGGGGTTTCTTCGCGGGCTCCGTGACGGGCGTCAGCTTCACCGCCGGCTTGTCGCCGCGCGCGATGATGATCTCTTCGCCGGCTTCCGCCTGAGCAATGAGCTTGGACAGGTTGGTCTTCGCCTGATGGACGGTCACGATCATGATGATTAGCTAAGCATGTTAGCTAATCTCGTGCAATCACCCCTCACCACGTCCCGTAGGTCGGGCCGAAGCGGTAGCGCAGCTGGTTCATCTCGCGTTCGGCGTCGTCGCGGCGGAAGCGGGCGTCGCTGAGGTCGCTGTCGGCCTGGCGGCGGTCGTCTCGCAGGCGCTTGAGCGCTTCCCGGATGGCCGGCTTGACGTTGTCGGGCGTGGCGGGGTCGGCCAGGCGCCGCTCCTCCTCGCGCAGGCGGCTGTCGGCGTCGTTCCAGCGGCTCTGGGCGTTGTTGATATCGCCTTCGGCGCGGTCGATCCGCTGCTGGGCGTCCCAAACCACCCGGCCGTCGGCGTAGCCGCTCAAGAACCGGGGCTCCAGCGGGGCAGGGCAGACGCCCTGATAGGTGTTGCCGCGCCGACCGGTCAGGAAGCCGCGCTCCAGGGTGCAGTAGACCGGCAGTCCGCGTTCGCGGCCCTGCAGGTAGACCGACTGGTCCGGCATGATGCCGAATTTCTCGCAGGCCTTCACATGGTCGCCGAAGCGACCCGTGGTGTAGCCGTTGGCGCCGTCGGTGTAGCCGATGCCGTTCCAGTCACCGGCCCGGCACTGGTCCTCGTTCAGGGTGGCGCAGCCGCCGAGCAGCAGAAGAGGCGCGCCGATGACGACCGCCAGGTGAGGGATGCGCATGCCGAAGTCTCCATGACCGTGCTCACGGAACCGTGATCCTGGTTCCGCGTCCTGGCAAGTGAAGAAGATGTGCAACCGGCCCGCGCCCCCCCGAACGGGGGCCTCCGGAGAGTCGGAGTGGGGGGCGGGGACACCTTAACCTGTCCCCGATGGGGCCTCAGGCCTCGATGTCGGCCCCCTTCATTTCGCGGATGAACAGGGCGCCAATCACGGCGGTCGCGGCGGCCACCACCACCGGGTACCAGAGGCCGTAGTAGATGTTGCCCGTGGCGGCCACCATGGCGAAGGCCGTGGTCGGCAGGAAGCCGCCGAACCAGCCGTTGCCGACGTGGTAGGGCAGGCTCATCGAGGTGTAGCGGATCCGGGCCGGGAACATCTCGACCAGCGCCGCGGCGATCGGGCCGTAGACCATGGTCACCAGCAGCACGAGCACGAACAGAATGCCCACCACCATCGGGCGGTCGACCTTCGCCGGGTCGGCCTTTGCCGGGTAGCCGGCGGCGGTCAGGGCGGCGCCCAGGTCCTTGCGCCAGGCGGTCTGCCGCTCGGCGAAGGCCTTCGACGACAGGGCCGTCCCGTCGAAGGACGGCACGACAGCCTCGCCGATCCGGACGGCGGCGGCCTCGCCCGGAGCGGCGGCGCGGGTCTCGTACGAGACCCCGGCCGAGGCCAGGGCCGACTTGGCGACGTCACAGGCCGAGCGGAACTGGGTCTTGCCGATCGGATCGAACTGGAAGCTGCAGGTCGCCGGGTCCGCGATCACCGTCACCGGTGAGGACGCGCTGGCGGCGGCCAGCGCCGGGTTGGCGGCGACGGTCAGGGCCTTGAACAACGGGAAACAGGTCAGCGCCGCCAGCAGGCAGCCGGTCAGGATGATCGGCTTACGGCCGATCCTGTCGCTCAGCCAGCCGAAGACGATGAAGAAGGGCGTCCCGGCCAGCAGGGCGATGGCGACCAGCACGTTGGTCAGCGCCCCGTCGACCTTCAGCGTCTTCTCCAGGAAGAACAGGGCGTAGAACTGGCCGGTGTACCAGACCACCGCCTGTCCGGCGGTCAGGCCGACCAGGGCGAGGAGGACCAGCTTGAGGTTGCCCGGTTCGAGGAAGGACTCGGTCAGCGGCTTCTTCGACCCCTTGCCTTCGTCGACCATCTTCTGGAAGACGGGGCTCTCGTTCAGCCGCAGCCGGATCCACAGAGACACGCCCAGCAGCAGGATCGAGGCGAGGAACGGGATGCGCCATCCCCAGTCGCCGAAGGCCTCCTCGCCGACCTGGGTGCGGACCAGCAGGATGACCACCAGCGACAGGAACAGGCCCAGCGTCGCGGTGGTCTGGATGAAGCTGGTGTACAGGCCGCGGCGGCCGGGCGGGGCGTGTTCGGCGACATAGGTGGCCGCGCCGCCGTACTCGCCGCCCAGCGCCATGCCCTGGATCAGCCGCATGGCGATCAGGAGTATGGGCGCGGCCACGCCGATGGCCTCGTAGGAGGGCAGCAGCCCGACCACGAAGGTCGACAGCCCCATCAGCAGCATGGTGATCAGGAAAGTGTTCTTGCGGCCCCACAGGTCGCCCAGCCGGCCGAAGACGATGGCGCCCAGCGGCCGGACCGCGAAGCCGGCGGCGAAGGCGAGCAGGGCGAAGATGTACCCCGTCGTCTCGTTCACGCCGCTGAAGAAGTGCTTCGTAATGAACCCGGCCAGTGAGCCGTAGAGGTAGAAGTCGTACCATTCGAAGATGGTGCCGACCGACGCGCCGCCGACCACCATTCCATGCCGCGTCTTCAACGGTTCGCCTTCGCTCGCCATCGCCGTTCCCCCGCCCTTTTCAGGGAAGCTAGCGCGAGGAGGCCCGCCGGCTCAATGGATCGCGGCGCCGTCCCGCTACCGCCGGGTCTCCCAGCCGAGCCAGAGGGCGATAGCCGCCAGGGCGAGGGCGAAGACAGCGCGGATCGTCCTTCCGCCGCCGCCGCCGCTCGTCTTGGCCAGCAGTGGAATGGTCTGGGCGGCGGTCAGGACGATGATGATGTGGATCACCAGGGCGACGGCGATGTGGATGAGGCCCAGGGTCAGGGCCTGTCCCGCGAACGGTCGGGCCGGATCGGTGAAGCCGGGCAGCAGGCCGATATAGAACACCGCCGCCTTGGGATTGAGGACATTGGCCAGGAAGCCGCGGGTCAGAAGCGCGCCGGACGAGGGGCGGGCGAGGTCGGTCTCTGCCGGGTCGGCGGCGCCGCCGCGCCAGGTGTCGAACGCCAGCCACAGCAGGAAGGCCACCCCCGCCCAGCGCAGCAGCTGGTAGAGCCAGTCGACCCGCAGGATGATCTCTGAAAGGCCGAAAACGGCGGCCAGCATGTAGACCGCCAGCCCGGCCGTGACGCCCAGGATGGTCAGGAAGCCCGCCCGCCGACCCCACTGGCCGCCGACGATGGCCAGGTAGCCCATGTTGGGGCCGGGGGTCAGTTCGACCAGAAGCACCGCCGCCAGGAAGGGCAGCAGCAGTTCCGGCGGCGGCATGGCGGGCAGGGTCAGTGGCCCTCGCCGCCTTCCAGCTCGCCCAGGGCGCTCTGCAGGTAGTTCTGCTCGCCGAGCGATTTGACCAGCGACAGCTGGGTCTCGAGGAAGTCGATGTGCTCCTCGGTGTCGGACAGGATCTCCTTGAAGATCTGCCGGCTGACGTAGTCGTGGGCGGCTTCGGAGGCGGTGACGCCCTTGATGAGGTCCTCGCGCCCGCCGATCTCGACGGCCAGGTCGGCGGCCAGGCATTCGGGCACCGTCTCGCCGATCTTCAGCTTCTTGAGGTCCTGCAGGTTGGGCAGGCCTTCGAGGAAGAGGATGCGCTTGATGAGCTTGTCGGCGTGTTTCATCTCGCCGATCGACTCTTCGTACGTGATCTTGCCCAGCCTGGCGAAGCCCCAGTCCTGGTACATCCGCGCATGCAGGAAGTACTGGTTCACGGCGGTCAGCTCGTTGGTCAGGACGGCGTTCAGAAGCCGGATGATGGCGGGGTCGCCCTTCATGGCGCGCTCCTTTCGGGATTGAGTCGCCGTGACCCTGAACGGATGTCCGGACCGCCGCAACACCAATGTCTGCAAGTGTTTCGCGCTTTCAGGGAAAAGCGCGCGAATGCTTCTCGACTGCGGAAAATCCCGGCCGGCCGCTACTCGGCGGCGTAGCGCAGGGCTTCGCGGGACTGGTCGATCATCTCGCGCATTTCACAGACGCACCGGGCGCACTGCGCCTTGCAGCCATGCGCGCGGAAGATCTCGGCCGGCTTGCGGGCGCCGCTGTCGATGGCGGCGCGGACCTGACGCTCGCGGATGCCGTTACAGTTGCAGACGTACACGGGTGGTCTCGCCTCTCAACGCGAATGCGTCGCATGTAGCGTCTCGCGAGGGTCCTTGCAACTCATTTGCATCTTGCGGGTCGCGAGAGGGGCTGGCCGTCGTCGCCTATGCGCTGGAGGCGGTGCTGGTGTAGACGGACGGCATGACATCCGCCTGCCGCCTCTATCTCATCACGCCGCCCCGGATCGACGATCTGGCCGCCTTCGGCCGCACGCTCGCCGCCGCGCTGGACGCCGGCGACGTGTCCGCCCTACAGATCCGCCTCAAGGACGTCCCGGACGAGGTCATCGCGGCGGCGGTCGATGTGCTGACCCCCATCGCCCACGCCCGCGATGTGGCCATCATCCTCAACGACCGGCCGGACCTCGCGGCGAAGTACAGCTGCGACGGCGTCCATGTCGGACAGAGCGACGCCAGCTACGCCCAGGCCCGCAAGCTGGTCGGGGCCGAGCGGATCGTCGGGGTCACCTGCCACGACAGCCGGCACCTGGCGATGGAGGCAGCCGAGGCCGGCGCCGACTATGTCGCCTTCGGGGCCTTCTTCCCGACCACGACCAAGGACGCGCCGACCCGGGCCGAGCCGGAGATCCTCACCATCTGGCAGGAGACCATGGAGGTCCCCTGCGTCGCCATCGGCGGCATCACGGCGGAGAACGTGGCGATCGTGGCGGCGGCGGGCGCGGATTTCGCGGCGGTCAGCGCGGGGGTCTGGGCTCATCCGGACGGCCCGGCGGCGGCCGTGAAAGCGATCAACGCGGCGATCGCGGGGGCGTAGGCGACGCGGTGAGGCCCTGCGTCCTTCGACACGCCGCTGCGCGGTTGCTCAGGATGACGTGGTCCGACGGCTTCCCGCCCACGTCATGCTGAGCAGCGACCGCAGGTCGCGTGTCGAAGCACGCAATGAGTCCCCCACCTTGCTATTGCCCCCCCTCATCGCTAGGTTCCGCGCCCAATTTCCAGCCCCTTTGCGCGAACCCTAATCCCATGGCCAAGATCAACGGCAACACCATCAAACCGGGCATGGTGCTCCAGCACGAGAACGGCCTGTGGGTCTGCGTGAAGGCCGCGCACGTGAAGCCCGGCAAGGGCGGCGCCTTCGCCCAGGTTGAGCTCAAGAACCTCATCGACGGCCGCAAGCTGAACGAACGCTTCCGCTCGGACGACAAGGTCGAGCGCGTGACCCTCGAGCAGCGCGACAACACCTACCTGTACGCCGAGGGCGACATGCTGGTGTTCATGGACAAGGAAAACTACGAGCAGATCACCCTGCACAAGGACTTCGTCGGCGAAGACCAGGTCCGCTTCCTGCAGGACGGCATGACCGTGGTGGTGGAGTTCCACGAGGAGCGCGCCATCGGCATCGAGCTGCCCGAGCAGGTCGTGCTGACCATCGTCGAGGCCGACGCCGTGGTGAACGGCCAGACGGCCTCCTCGTCCTACAAGCCGGCCAAGGCCGACAACGGCATGCGCATCCTGATCCCGCCCTACATGGAAGCGGGCGAGCGGGTGCTGGTCTCGACCGAGACCGGCGAATACGTGCGCCGCGCCGACTGATCAGAGATGTCCGCCGCCTCCTCCCTTATCGCCTCGATGATCGACGCCGCCCGCAAGGCGGCCCGGGGCCTCGCCCGCGACTTCGGCGAGGTCACCGAACTCCAGGTCTCGAAGAAGGGCGCGGCGGACTATGTCTCGGCCGCCGACATCAAGGCCGAGCAGGTGCTGTTCGAGGCCCTGACCAAGCTGCGCCCGGGCTACGGCTTCCTCGGCGAGGAGCGGCCGGAGATCGAGGGCACCGACAAGACCCACCGCTGGATCGTCGACCCGCTCGACGGCACGACCAACTTCCTGCACGCCATCCCGCACTTCGCGGTGAACATCGCGCTGGAACGGGACGGCCAGATCGTCGCGGCGGTCACCTACAACCCGATCACCCATGACACCTTCTGGGCCGAGAAGGGCCGCGGCGCCTGGCTCGGCAACGAGAAGCGCCTGCGCGTCGCCGCCCGCCGCACGCTGGACGAGAGCCTGCTGGCCACCGGCATCCCCTTCATGGGCGTGCCCGGGCACGCCCAGTTCCTCAAGGAGTTGCATCAGATCAGCCAGCGGGTCTCCGGCGTGCGCCGCTACGGCGCCGCGGCGCTCGACCTGGCCGGGGTCGCGGCGGGCCGCTTCGACGGCTTCTGGGAACGGGGCCTCAAGCCCTGGGACACGGCGGCGGGCCTGCTGCTGGTCACCGAGGCCGGCGGCAAGGTCACCGACCTGCGCGGCGAGCCTTATGTGCCGGGCGCCGAGGGCATTCTCGCCTCGAACCTGGAACTCCACCCGCTGATCCTCGACAAGCTCGACGCCGCCGCCTGATTCCGGCAGCCGTCGCTCAGCCTGGTCTCAAGGCCGCGGCGCGGTCAGAATCGTTCGCCCCGCATGACTGAAACGTCGCTGACGGACGCGACGCCCGGGTAGGTCCTGAAGTAGTCGCCGAGCCAGTCCAGCGCGGCCCGGGTCGCCGTTTCTCCGCCGATCGCGATGACCAGGCAGGCTTCGGCGTCCGCGACGCCCGTCTGGCGCCAGGCGCCGTGAGCGCCGGCGCCCTCCATCCCCAGGAACACGCTCCAGCCCTTGAAGCCGGCCTTGCCGAGCATGGCCTCGATGTGATGGAGCGCGTGCTTCTCGATGAAGATGTCGAGCTTCTTGCGTTGCGTCAGGTCCACGGAGCTACCTCACCAGGAGTTGGGCCGCCGCATGATAGAGCGGGATGCCGACAACGAGGTTGAAGGGAAAGGTCATCGCAAGAGACATCGGTATGTAGACCCCCGCATCGGCCTTCGGCAGCGCCATGCGCATCGCGGCGGGCACGGCGATGTAGGAGGCCGAGGCCGCCAGCACGGCGAACAGGGTGGCGTCGCCGACGGACATGCCCACGGCCCTGGCGGCCAGCAGCGCGGCGGTGGCGCTCAGCATCGGCCAGACGACGGCGAAGGCCACCAGCCCCGGTCTGCGCATCGGCGCGTCCGCCAGCCGTCGCGCGGCGATGATGCCCATGTCGAGCAGGAACAGGCACAGGGCGCCCTGGAAGATCGCGCCGCTCACGAACCCCGAGAGCCGGTCCATGCCCCGCTCGCCGGTCAGGAGACCGACCACGAAACTGCCCACCAGGAGGACCGCCGCCCCGTTGAGCAGGACTTCGCGCCAGAGCTCCGGCTTGAACCGGGCGCCGGGCTCGCGCGCCCTCGAACCGACGATCAGCAGGGCGGCGAGAATCGCCGGGGTTTCCATCAAGGCCAGCACCGCCGCCATATGGCCGCTGAACTCGACGCCCAGGGTGCGCAGGTACTCGCTGCCCGCCGCGAAGGTGACCACCGAGACGCTGCCGTAGTGGGCGGCCGTCGCGGCGGCGGTGACCCGCTCGACCCCGCACAGGGTCCGCAGCGCCATGTAGGCGGCGAACGGCGCAAGGAAGCTGAAGGCCAGTCCAAGGCCGCCGGCCGCCAGAAGACCGCCGGTGAGGCCGCTGGCCTGGGCCTCCACCCCGCCTTTGAAGCCGATGCAGAGCATCAGGTAGAGGGACAGGGCCTTCGCGGCCTGGTCGGGGATCGACAGGTCCGACCTGGCCCAGCCGGCAAGGGCGCCGAGCGCGAAGAAGAGCAGGGCCGGAGCCAGGAGATTGGCGCTCGCCGCGTTGAGGGCGGTCTCTAGCATCTCCCGCCGTCCTCGGCGTCACGTCGCAGGTCGTGCATCATCAAGACAGCCTCCAGTTCCGTCTGAGGCCTGCGTCGCCGGTGCAGGTCCAGTCCGGGGACTTAGACCCGCACAGGGGAGCTGTTCAATGCTGCGAGTCCGCTTTTGCGCGAGGCTCATCGTCCCGGGTCGCCGCTGCGATCACCCGGCGCGATCAGTCGCCGCCGCCGGCGTCCGTGTCCGCCAGATCGAGTAGACGATGCCGGAGGCAAGGATGGCGAAGGTTATGCCCAGCGACCATTCGGCCGGGAACTTCGACCAGCCCATCAGGTCAGCGACAAAGATCTTGCCGCCAATGAAGATCAGCAGCACGGCCAGCGCCTGCTTGAGGTAGGCGAAGCGGTGCAGCACGGCGGCCAGGGCGAAGTAGAGCGCCCTCAGGCCGAGGATTGCGAAGATGTTCGAGGTGTAGACGATGTAGGGGTCGGTGGTGATGGCGAAGATGGCCGGAACCGAGTCCAAGGCAAAGATCAGGTCGGCGATCTCGATCATCACCAGCGCCAGGAACAGGGGCGTGATCCAGGTGACCAGCTTGCCGCTGACAGGGTCCGGCGCCCGGACGAAGAAGCGCTCACCATGCAGCTGATCGGTGACCCGGAAGCGGCGCCGGACGAGGCGCAGCAGCGGATTGTCGCCCAGGTCCTTACCCTGCCCCTTCCAGAACAGCATCTTCACGCCGGTGAACACCAGGAAGGCCGCGAAGATGTAGAGGACCCAGCCGAACTCCGAGACCAGGGCGGCGCCGAAGCCGATCATGATCGCCCGCAGCACGATGACGCCGAGGATGCCCCAGAACAGCACCCTGTGCTGCAGCTCCCGCGGGACGGCGAAGTAGGTGAAGATCATCGCGATGACGAAGACGTTGTCGATCGCCAGGCTCTTCTCGACCACGAAGCCGGTCAGGTACTCGACGCCCGACTGCGCTCCGAGCGAGGCCCAGACAAAGCCGCCGAAAGCGAGGCCCAGGGCAATGTAGCCGGCCGACATCAGCAGGCTCTCGCGCACGCCTATCTCGCGGGCCGTGCGGTGCAACACGCCGAGATCCAGCACGAGCAGGACCACGACGGCCACCAGAAAGGTCAGCCACATCCAGACGGGCTGACCCAGGAACAATGATCCGAGACTATCCATGCAAGCACCCTCCTCAAAGCAGGACCGGGGCGCTCGACGCAGGGTGAGGGCGGCTGGGGGAACCGGACCCATGCATCGAGCGCACCCGATGCGGTCCGACATCACGATGACCATGCATCGTCAGAGGGGCCCGGGCCGCGACAATCAAATTGGGGCCGTCATCGCCGAAGCGCAAGACCCCCGTTCGCCGAAATCGCCTCGCCGCTTGACGAAGGCGTCACAGGCCGTGGCTAATCCCGGGTCATGACCCTGACCCGTCGCGCCTTCGCCGCCGCTTCCGCCGCCCTCGCCGCCACGCCCGTCCTGGCGCGCGGCAAGCCCCGGCCCCTCGTCATCGCCCATCGCGGCGCCAGCGGCGAGCGGCCCGAGCATACGCGCTCTGCCTACAGGCTGGCGGTCGAGCAGGGCGCCGACTTCATCGAGCCGGATCTCGTGATCACCCGGGACGGCCATCTCGTCGCCCGGCACGAGAACGAGATCGGCGGCACGACCGATGTCGCCGGCAAGGCCGAGTTCGCCGCCCGCAAGGCGACGAAGGTTATCGATGGCCAGTCCGTCGAGGGCTGGTTCACCGAGGACTTCACCCTCGCCGAGCTCAAGACCCTGCGCTGCCGCGAGCGCCTTCCGCGGCTGCGTCCGGGCAACACCGCCTTCGACGGCCAGGACATGATCCCGACCTTCGACGAGGTCTGCGCCATCGCCCGCGACATGGGCGTGGGCGTCTATCCGGAGATGAAGCATCCCCGCTACTTCGCCTCCATCGGCCTGCCGTTCGAGCAGCGGATGGCCGATGCGCTGAAGGCCAACCGGCTCGACAGCATCGACGCGAAGGTCTTCGTCCAGTGTTTCGAGGTCGCGCCGCTGAAGACGCTTCGGCCGCTGACGAAGGCGAAGCTGGTGCAGCTGATCGACAGCGAGGGCGCGCCCGCCGATGTGCCGGGCTTCAGCTATGCCGACATGACCAGCGCCGCCGGCCTGAAGGCCATCGCCGCCTACGCCGACGGCGTGGGTCCGGAGAAGGGCTATGTCGTACAGACGGACGGCCAGACGCTGCTGCCGGCCACCGCCTTCGTGAGCGACGCGCACGCGGCCGGGCTGAAGGTCCATCCCTGGACGGTGCGGGCGGAGAACTATTTCCTGCCGGCCGCCCTGCGGATCCCGGCCGGCGCAACGGCCGACGCGGACATGGTCCGCCACGGCCAGGTCGACGCTGTGCTCGAGGCGCTGTTCAAGGCCGGGGTCGACGGGGTCTTCTGCGACTCCCCCGGCCTCGCCGACGAGGCCCGCAAGGCCTGGATCTACTCGTGATCCGGCAGTTGGCCGCCGCGGCGGCCCTGGCCCTCGCCCTCATCACCGGCCAAGCGCCGGCCCATGCGCACGTCGGAGATATCGCGTCGCGCTATGTGCAGCTCAGCCTCGAGATCGGCGAGCACGAGGATGGCTATATCGACGCCTACTACGGCCCGCTCGCATGGCAGACGGCCGCGAAGGCCTCGAAGCGGACGCTCCCGGAGCTGGCGCGGGACGTCGATCTTCTGCTGGCCGACCTGGCGGAGGACGAGGCCGGGGCCGACATCGCCGGCGACACCAGCGGGTCGCTGACCCACGAGCGGATCGCCTTCCTGCGTGGCCAGCTGATCGCCGCCCGGACCCGCCTGCGCATGATGCAGGGTGAAAAGCTCAGCTTCGAGGACGAGGCGGAGGGCCTGTTCGGGGTGCGGCCGGTGCTCAAGCCGCTGGCCGCCTACGACGCGGTCCTGGCCGATATCGAAAGGCTCGTCCCGGGCGAGGGGCCGCTGTGGCAGCGGGTCGACGCCTTCAACGACCGCTTCGTGGTTCCCGCCGACCGGCTGAAGGCGGTTATGGACGCCGCCATCGCCGAGTGCCGCCGTCGCACGCTCGCCTTCATTCCGCTGCCCGCGAACGAGCGGTTCACGCTGGAGTTCGTCACCGGCAAGAGCTGGTCCGGCTACAACTGGTACAAGGGCGGCGCGGAGAGCCTGATCCAGGTGAACACCGACCTGCCGGTGCGCCTGGGCAGGGCCGTCGATCTGGGCTGCCACGAGGGCTACCCCGGCCACCACGTCTACAACGTCCTGCTCGAGGAGCGGCTGGCCAAGGGGCGCGGCTGGGTCGAGTTCACCGTCTATCCGCTCTATTCGCCGCAGTCGCTGCTGGCCGAGGGCTCGGCCAACTACGGCATCGCGCTGGCCTTCCCGGGCGAGGAGCGCGCGGCGTTCGAGGCGACGGTGCTCTATCCGCTGGCCGGCCTCGATCCGAAGGACGCCGGTCGCTACCTGGCGCTGCAGGCGGCCCAGCAGGCGCTGTCGGGCGCGCGCTTCACCATCGCCGCCGAGTATCTGGCCGGGCGCATGGACCGGGCCACGGCGGTGGCGATGACCCAGAAATACGGCCTGGTATCGGAAAAGCGCGCCGCCCAGATCGTGGCCTTCGCCGAGCAGTACCGCAGCTACGTCATCAACTACGGCCTGGGTCTGCAGATGGTCCGCGACCATGTCGAACGTGCCGGACCGGGCCAGGCCGAGCGCTGGAAGGCGATGGAGACGCTGCTGAGCGAGCCCCGCACACCGGCGGATCTGCTGAACTAGGTGTCGAAGCTATGAAGGTTGTTCACCCGGGGCCGGGTTGAGAGAGTGGGGTTGCGAAGCTCCAACCTCTGAACCGGGAGACCCCGGATGAACGTCCACAAGAATGCCCGTCTGACACCGTCTGGTCGAGCCTTGCT
>JBEIDC010000070.1:0-16675 GCA_040383665.1 Caulobacter sp. | reverse complement strand
CCGCGTTGTCAATCCCGATGGGGGCCGAAACGACACTTGAGAGGCAGATGAACAAGACCCTCACACGGACGGCCCTGGCGATCGCCGCGGCCGGCCTTCTGACGGCCGCCTGTACGACGACGGGCAACGTGGAACGCAATGCCGCCGCCGGCGCGGGGCTCGGGGCCATCGCCGGCGCGGTGATCGGCAACAACGTGGGCAGCGGCGACGCCGGGACCGGCGCCGCGATCGGCGCGGTCGTCGGCGGCACGGCCGGCGCGATCAAGGGCTGTCGGGACGACGGCGGCTGCGGCGCCGTCGCCAACCGGCGCCAGTACTATGACGAGGCGGCGGGTCGTTACTACTACTACGATCAGGTGTCCGGCCGATACTTCTGGGAAGACGGCCGTCCCCGGTAACGGGCCGACGGGCAGCCGTTTTTCAGCGACCACCAGGGCGGTCGGCGTTCTCGCCGGCCGCTCCCTTTTCATTGGTGAGGCAGGGATGAACACTATCTGGAAACACAGCCTGGCGGCGGTATCGGCCGTCTCGGCCCTGACCCTCGTCGGTTGCGCCACCCCTTCCCGGGTGGCCCGAACCAACCTCTGCGAGGATCTCAAGGTCTCGATCTACTTCGAGGCCTGGTCATCCAGGATCACCCGGGACGCCCGGCAGGTTCTGGTCGAGGCGGCGGAGATGCGCACGACCTGCGCCCTGGGCGTCGTCGATGTCGTGGGTCTGGCCGACGCGGTCGGCGATCCCAAGGCCAACCTGGCCCTGTCCGAGCAGCGGGCCAAGGCCGTCACCCAGGCCCTCGGCGGGCTCGGGTTCGGCAATGTCAGGATCGAGGCCGCCGGCGCGGCGGGCGCGGCGACACCGGCCGGCGAACTGCGCCCGCTCCGCCGCCGCGCCGACCTGGTGTTCAGGAGCTCGGGACAATAGCGCAAAAAAGAGGGTGGGCCCCGGCGGGCCCACCCTTGAAGTCCGGCGTCATCGAGGAACAGGTTGCGGAGGCGGCAGGCTGACTTTCGCCAGCCTCAAGTCGGGGGGGCGTCGCCGCCTCCGCACATCATTAACGCGGCGCCCGTGAAATCCGTTCCCGCACCCGCCGACTCTTTTTTCGGCCCGCGGGCGAGTCCCTGCGCCGCAAGGAACAGCCCCGTCTCCAGAACGTTCTTCCTGTCGAGAGACCCCGAAAACAGGAGGCGTCCATGGCCACAGTTCCAACCCGCGTTCAGAGGCCCGAGTCCGGACATGAGGTTCTGGAAGCGACCGAAGCTCGCCAGGGGCGCTGGGGTCGGCATACGCTCTGGCTTCTGATCGCCTCGACGACTCTGGCCGTGATCGCTTTGTTCGCGGCCTGGGCCTTCTATTCGGACGCCTTCACCACGGTCAACGAAGCCAGCACCCCGACCGCCGCCGAGGCGGCGGCCACGACGGGGCCTGTCACCGACGTCAGACAGTAGGTCGGGCCGGTCGTGGCGGTCAGGCGGCTTTCCGCGTCCGGCCGGGGTGGAAGAACAGCGCCTGACCGATCGCCGCCTTCACCGTTTCCGGCTGGAAGGGCTTGGTGATCAGGAAGGTCGGCTCGGGCCGTTCCCCGGTCAGCAGCCGCTCGGGGAAGGCCGTGATGAAGATCACCGGCACATCGTAGCGACCGAGGATGTCCTTCACCGCGTCGATGCCCGAGGATCCATCCGCCAGCTGGATATCGGCCAGAACCAGGCCCGGCATCCGGCTGGCGACCGCGTCCACCGCTTCAGTGCGGGTGGCGGCGATATCGACCACAGTGTGTCCCAGTTCACGGACCAGGGCCTCGATATCGGCGGCGATCACCGGCTCGTCCTCGATGATCAGCACATCGGTGGCCAGCTCGGCGTCGATCTCGTTCTGCGCCTCGGCGATCAGCCGCTCGATGGCGGGATAGTCGGTATCGAGGATCTGGGCCGCCTCGGACGGCGTGAAGCCTTCAAGCGCGGTCAGCAGGAACGCCTGGCGCGATCGCGGCGCGATGCGAAGGAGGCGCTGGCCGGGATCGCGACCGGCGTGGTCAGCGACACGGTCTTCCAGGCGGGCGCCAGAGCTGCACCAGATGGCGTGAAACACCTGATAGAGCGCGATCCGCGGCGACAGCCGGTTGTCGAGCTGCCTGTCGCCGGCGGCCAGGGCTTCCAGCGCGACCCGCACATACTGGTCGCCGGAAATCTGGTCTCCCGTCAGGGCGCGCGCGTACCGACGCATGTAAGGCAAATGCGGTGCAAGACGTGCAAGAAGACTCATGACCCCTCCCGTTACTAGGTCTTCGCTGGAGGCGTGACAAAACCGCCCTGGCAGGCGGTGGCGCACCCCTTCAGATGCCGCAACGCCCTGCCGCGAGGAAGGTTCCCACTGGGCTCGCACTACGTCATCATCAAGACCAGGGTTGCGGGAACCCGGCGGACAGGTGCGGCGTTGAGCGAGCGAGGTACAGGTCAAAACAGGGGGCAGGCGCCAGCCCGCGCTGACATGATGATTGAACAGAATCCCATGGACGAACGTCGCACGGGCTCAGCCCCTCTGGATGAAACCCGGCTTCGCCAACGCGCCATCGGCGTGAAGCTTCGTCAGATGTTCGATGAGGTGGTGAACGAGCCGGTCCCGGACGAGTTCCTGGAAATCCTCCGCAGGGCTGACGAACCCCCCGGAGACCGTTGATGGCCGCCGTTCAGGACGAACGCCACGCGGCCATGACCGACCGTGAGCGCGACGCGATCTTCCAGCGCGAGCTGGTGAAACTCATCCCCCACCTCCGGGCCTTCGCCCGCACCCTGACGGGCGACGCCGCCCAGGCCGACGATCTGGCCCAGGATGCGATGATCAAGGCCTGGGACGCCCGCAAGAGCTTTCAGCTCGGGACCAACATGAAGGCCTGGACTTTCATGATCCTGCGCAACCAGTTCTATTCGGACAAGCGCCGGTCCTGGCGCCAGATCCAGCTCGACCAGGAGGCCGCCGAACGGACGCTCGTCGCCGTCGACAATCCCGAGTCGCCCCTGGCGCTGGACGAACTGCGGCTCGCGATGGCCATGCTGCCGGACGAGCAGCGGGAAGCGCTGATCCTGGTCGGCGCGGGCGGGTTCGCCTATGAGGAGGCGGCCGACATCTGCGGCTGCGCCGTCGGGACGGTGAAGAGTCGGGTAAGCCGTGCGCGCAAGGCGCTTCAGGGCATTCTGGAAGCTGGCGACTATGATCGCGACGGCGGGTCCGCCGGCGACGCCATGCGTTCGATCCTGGCTGATGCGGAGCGTCTGAGCGCCGCCCGGTGACGCTTCCGGGGCGGCTTCACTGGGGACCTCACACGACCATCCGGGTCCGGCTCGGCGTGGCGCTCGCCCTTGCCCTCGCGCCGGTCCTTCTGCTCGGGGCCGGCCAGTCATTCCTGGCCTACCAGCGCGAAGCCGCTGACCGGCAGGCCGTTCTGGAGTCCGCCGCCAACCGCAGCGCCGCCGCGGCCCGGGCGCGGATCGAGGCGGCGGGAATCCTGCTGGAAACGCTCGGCCCGGGCGTCATCGGCATGGACTGCTCCAGCCGCCTGACGGAAGTCCGCCAACGCCTTGGCGGCTACGCCAATCTGATCCGCTTCGACCGGATCGGCCGTGTCGCCTGCGCGGCGGGCGACGTTCCGGCCGATCCCGAGCGCCGCGACCGCGACTGGTTCCGGGCCCTGGCGGGCGGCCGGGCCCGGATCGTCACGGTGACGCCCGGCGCCAGCTACGCCGCCGAGCCGGCCCTGTTCGCCGCCGTGCGCACGGCGGACCCGAAGGGTGGGTTCAGCGGCCGGGCCGCGGTCATTCCGCTCTCCAGCCTGCGTCCGGAACTGTCGGATCGCTCCCTGCCGCGCCAGTCACAGGTGGCTGTCGTGGACCGCCGGGGCGAGATCCTGTCCGTCACCGATCCGGCCGCCTTCCCGGATGATGTCGCGGGCTGGGTCGACCGGGCGGCGGGGCGCGGTTCGGTGCTGGTCTACGCCAATGATGACGACGGCGTTCGCCGCGCCTACTCGGTCGCGCCCCTGGTCGACGACGATGTGTTCGTCATTCTTTCCGCGCCCTCGCGAGGCCTGTTCGCCACGGCCTGGCTCGATCCGATGTCGGGAATCGTGTTTCCGCTGATCGGGTTCGCGGTCGCCTTGCTGGCGGTGTTCTTCGCGGCCGAACGCGGGGTGGGTCGCTGGATCGTCTATCTGCAGCGCGTCGCCGCCATCTACGCGCGTGGGCGGTTCACGGTCCGGCCGCTGCGGGTCGAGCGGGCGCCGCCGGAGATCCGGGAGCTGGCCGAGACCCTCGACCATATGGCCGCCACCATCGTCGCCCGCGACGCCGCGCTCCACGACAGCCTGGCCCAGAAGGACGCGCTGATGCGCGAGATCCATCACCGGGTGAAGAACAACCTTCAGGTCATCAGCTCCCTGCTCAGCATGCAGGAGCGGGCGCTGACCGACCAGGTGGCCCGCCAGGCGATGAGCGACACCCGCCAGCGCATTTCGGCCCTGGCCCTGATCTACCGGGCCGTCTACCGGGGCGCCGACATCCAGCATGTCGACCTGCGCCCGTTCCTGGAGGAACTCACCGGCCAGCTGCTCGCCGGCGACATGGCGGCGCACGGCAGCGTGCTCACCGAGGTCCGGGCCGACCGCCTGGTGATCGATCCCGACAAGCTTGCGCCGCTGGCCCTGTTCGCCGTCGAGGCGGTCACCAACGCGCAGAAGCACGCGCTGACCCAATCGGGCGGCAAGCTGACCGTCCAGTTCACCGTTCGCGGGCCCGAAGCCGAGCTGATCATCACCGACGACGGCGGCGGCCGTAACGCGCCGCCCGATCCCGAGGACATCAAGGGCGTGGGCCGCACGCTGATGAACGCCTTCGCCCGCCAGCTGCGCGGGCGCTGCACCCTGGAACGCAACGACCAGGGCGGGCTTACGGCCCGATTGATGTTTCCGACGCCCGAAGCGACCCCGGCCGGAACCTGACCGCCGTCAGGGCGTTCGGAGTCTGTGAAACAAACGCCCGCAGGTCGGGCCGAGGAGATGCGCGATGCGAAAGCTTGTGATTCTAGCCATTGCGGCCGCCAGCCTTCTGGCCGCCGCCTGCAACACGATCGAAGGCGCCGGCAAGGACGTCGGTGCGGCCGGCGACGCCATCGAAGAAACCGCCAAGGACGCCAAGTAGGCATCCGGCTTCGAGATCAGGGCCCCTCGCCTCATCAGGCGGGGGGCCTTTTTCATACGCGCGAGTTGAAGCTGTAACGGATCGGCAGATGCTTGGGTCCGGACACGAAGCTTCCGGCGCTGAGCCTGGGTTCGCCGGCGAACGTCAGGGACTTCAGGCGCGGCAGCAGTTCCTCGAACAGGATCCGCATCTCCATCTTGGCTAGATGCTGGCCGAGGCACAGGTGGGCCCCGTAGCCGAAGGCCAGGTGCTTGCTGGGGCCGCGGTCGATCCGGAAGGCGTCGGGATCGTCGAACACCGCCTCGTCGCGGTTGCCCGACGGATAGGCCAGCCAGAGCCATTCGCCCTTCTCGATCCGGTGGCCGCCGACCTCCGCGTTATCCGTGGCCGAGCGCATGAAATGCTTCACCGGCGTGATCCAGCGGATCGATTCGTCGACCAGGCCGCCGATCAATGACGGGTCCGCCTTGACCTTGGCGAACTCGCCCGGGTTCTCGCACAGCCCCCAGATCGCCCCGGCCGTCGAGGACGAGGTCGTGTCGTGACCGGCGGTGGCGACGATCACGTAGTAGCTCATCGCCTCGAAGTCGTTGATCGGCTGGCCGTCCAGCTTGCCGTTGGCGATCACGCTGGCCACGTCGTCGCGCGGGTTGGCCTTGCGGTCGTCGGTGATCGCCTTGAAATACATGAAGAAGTCGGCGATCACGCCCTGCAGCGCGGCCATCGCCTCCGGTCCCTGCAGGTTCTCCTTGCCGCCGGTCCGGCTCAGCTCGGGATCCTGGGCGCCGAACAGCTCCTGGGTCAGCTTCAGCATGCGCGGCTCGTCTTCCGCCGGCACGCCGAGGATCTCCATGATCACGCGCAGCGGGTAGTAGAGGGCGATCTCGTTGACGAAGTCGCATTCGCCGCCCAGCGCCGCCATGCGGTCGACATGCTCGCGGGCGATCTGGCGGATGCGGTCTTCCAGCTTGCGGATGTTCTGCGGCAGGAACCACGACTGGGTCATGATCCGGTACTTGGGGTGGTCCGGCGCGTCCATCTGCACCAGGGTCCGCACCAGGTGCGGGCTGCCGCCGGTCATCTGGCGCACCAGCCGGTCGCCTTCGAGCGTGGTGAAGGTCGAGGCCAGGTCCCCGGAGTGGAACAGGTCGTTCTGCCGGCTGATCTCGAGGATGTCGGCGTGCCGGGTGACGATCCGGAACGGGGCGACCCCTTCCAGTTCGGCGCGCCCCATCGGGTTGTTGGCGCGCAGCCAGCGGAAGGCGTCGTGGACGCTGTTGTCCGCGTAGGCCTGGGGGTTGATCGCCTGGAATGCGATCTCGTCGGGAATGCGATCTGCGCCGCTCATCGGGTGTCTCCTGCCTGAACGCAGGATGCCGTCGTGACGTGGCGGAAGCAAAGGCCGGGCGTTCCGGACCGGGCGCGGCGGGGATCGCCGGGCATTGGCCGGCCTCTAGGCGGCGACCCGGAACGAGGGATTGCGGGCGAACAGGCCCATGCGGCCGCTGACCGGCCGGAAGGCGTCGGTCAGGTCCTGCGGCGACACCTCGGCGTCGAGCATCAGAAAGCCGTCGGCGGGCAGGGCGGCGGCGAGGCTTTCGAGGATCCGGCGGCGGATGCCGTCGTCCAGCGCGGTCAGCACATGCCGGCACAGGATGACGTCGAAGCGGCCGACCGCCGACAGGTCGGCGGCCAGGTTGATCCGCCGCCAGCGCACCCGCTGGCGGATGCGGGGCGACAGCTGCCAGTTGTCCTCGATCTTGTCGAAGTGCCGCACCAGCTGCCGGATCGGCAGGCCGCGCTGGACCTCGAACTGGGTGTAGAGGCCGCTCTGGGCCTTCTCCAGGCAGCGCTCGGCGATGTCGGAGCCGTAGATGTCGATGCGGGCGCCGGGCTCCAGCCCCTGGGCGTCCTCGGCGATCATTGCCACTGAATAGGCTTCCTGGCCGGTGGCGCAGGCGGCGCTCCAGATGCGGATCGGCTCGGGACCGCGCATCCGGGTCAGGGTCGGCAGGATCTCGTCGCGCAGCTGGTCGAACGCCTCCCGGTCGCGGAAGAAGGCGGTCTCGTTCAGGGTCATGGCCTCGACCAGCGCCCAGATCAGCGGCTCCTCGCGGCGCTGCTTCAGGCCGGCGATCAGGTCCTCGACGCTGTTGTAGCCCTCGCGCCGGGCCAGCGGAGCCAGCCGGCTTTCCATCAGATAGGTCTTGGCCGGATCGACCTTGAGACCCGCCCGCGCCTTGCACAGCGCCACGACCAGCTGGATGTCCTCGGGCGTCATCAGGCCAGACCCGCCATCTCGAACTTGGCGGCGATGATGTCGCCGTCGAAGGGCTTCATGATGTATTCGGTCGCGCCGGCGGCCAGGGCCTCGCGGATGCGGTCCGGGTGGCTTTCGACGGTGCAGAAGACCACCTTGGGTCCGTCCCCGCCGGGCTCGGCCCGCAGGGTGCGCAGGAAGTCCAGCCCGTTCATCACCGGCATGTTCCAGTCGAGAAGGATGACATCAGGCATGGCCGCGCGGCACCAGGCCAGCGCCTCCAACCCGTCGGACGCCTCGGCGATTTCGTAGCCGAGATCCTCCAGGATGCGGCGGGCCACCTTGCGGATCACCCGGCTGTCATCGACCAGCAGACAGGTCTTCAAGACGGAACGCTCCTTCCCCAACGATCCGTTTTCGCCTGCGCGGGTTAACGGCCCGTGATGGAGCGCGGAAAACGGCCGTATCGCCGGTCCGCTCGCTCCGGGGGAGGATTGGCTCAGGCGGCCGGCACCACGGCCGCCAGGGTGACCTTGTCCTCGCCGGTTTCCGCCGCGAGATGCCCGCCGACGCCCTTGACGATCAGCCACAGGTAATAGGCCTGCACCCAGGCCCCGCCGACCGCGTCGCCGCGATCCTGGCCCTGCAGCCCGCGCAGCACCTCGGGCTTGAGCCGGCCGCGCGGACCGACAGCCTCGACGCTGATCGCCACCCGACCGTCGGCCTCGACCGCCCGCAGCGTCGCGGTCCCGCCCATCGGCAGGGCCCCGGCCGCGATCTGCGCCAGGTTCATGATCACCCGCACCGCCGGCTTGTTGATGGCCGCCGGCTCGACCTTCCAGTCCAGCTCCGGCCGCACATGGGCGAAGACGCCCTGGGCAAGGCTCTCCAGCTCCCGGGCGTCGAAGGTCTCGGCCGTCGAGGAGGCGCCAAACGCCACCCGGGCGAACTGCAGCATGTCGGCCAGCTTGCGGGCGCTCTGGGCGATCAGGCTCATGGCGTCCTCGCGCATGTCCTGGGCCGTCGGGTCCTCGAGCAGATCCAGCCCCGAGACGATGGCGCTCGCCGGGCTGATGAAGTCGTGGCACAGGCGCGCCGCGATCTGGGCGGCCAGCTCGGCGGCGTCCGGCAGGGCCGGCGCGGGCGGCGCCTCGGGAGCAGCGTCGGGCGCCGTCTCCGGCGCGGCTTGGGCGGGGGTGTCGGTCGGATCGCTCATCGGGGCGGACGTTGCCCTGATTTGAGCCGTTGGCAAACGGGGCCGCGCCCCCTACGGAGTTCGCCATGACCGCCTTCCTTGAACCGGGCGCGCTGGTGCGCCATCCGGATCGCCCGGACTGGGGCCTGGGACAGGTCCAGTCGGTGGTCGGCGCCCGCGTGACCGTCGACTTCGAGGAGGCCGGCAAGCAGACCATCGATACGACGGTCGTGCGGCTGGTCTTCGTGGCCGACGATCCGCGCGACCGCTGACGGGCCGACAGGGCAGTATGGGAACGAACGGAATGAGCGACGACGCCGACATCGGCCGCATCCTGGCCGACATCGTGGAAGAGGCCGGCCGGGTGATCATGCCCTTCTGGTCGCACGGCGGCACGGTCGCCCACACCAGCAAGGCCGACTCCAGCCCGGTGACCGAGGCCGACCAGGCCGGCGAGCGGCTGATCCTCGCCCGGCTGAAGGAACACTTCCCCGACATTCCGGTGATCGCCGAGGAGCAGGCCGCCGAGTTCGGCACGCCCGACGCCATTGGCCCGCGCTTCTTCCTGGTCGACCCGGTCGACGGCACCAAGGCCTTCATGAAGGGCGATCCGAACTTCACCGTGAACATCGGCCTGATCCAGGACCGCTGGCCGGTCGCCGGCGCCGTCTGCGCCCCGGCCAGCGACGAGACCTGGTTCACCACCGCGGCGGGCGCGATGAAGCGCAGGAGCGGCGGGGCCGAGGCGCGGGTGCAGGTGCGCCCCTGGCCGAAGGGCGAGGCCGTCTGCCTGATCAGCCACACCATGAAGCCCGAGACCGTCGACAAGCTGGCCGCCGAGTACGGCTTCGACCTGCGCCTGGCGCTCGACAGCTCGATCAAGTTCTGCCGCATCGCCGACGGCGCGGCCGACATCTACCCCCGCCACGGCCCGACGTCGGAGTGGGACATCGCCGCCGCCCACGCGGTGCTGGAAGCCGCCGGCGGCACCGTGCGCGGCTACGAGGACGCGCCGTTCGAGTACGGCAAGGCAGACAAGCGGTTCCTCAACGAGTGGTTCGTGGCGCGGGGCGGGTAGAGCCGCGCCAGTCCTCCCCGTTCACGGGGAGGGGGACCATGCGGAGCATGGTGGAGGGGTGGCGCCGACGGTGGACGAGCCGCCGCCGTGCACAGCGTCTCATTCGGATGCGCCCGCGCCGCCCCCTCCGGCCTCGCTCCGCGAGGCCACCTCCCCCTCGCTGCGCTCCGGGGAGGATTGGCGTCAATTCAACCCCAGCACATCCTGCATATCGAACGCCCCGGCCTTGCGCCCCGCCGCCCACTTCGCCGCAACCAGCGCGCCGCGCGCGAACAGGCCGCGGTCTCTCGCCGAGTGGCTGAAGGTCAGAATCTCTTCCTCGCTGGCGAAGGTGACGCTGTGCTCGCCGATGATGCCGCCGCCGCGCAGGACGGAGAAGCCGATCTCGCCTTCGGGCCTGGGGCCGTTCAGACCGTGCCGCGCCGGCTGCAGCACGTCGGCCAGCGCCACGCCCCGGCCTTCGGCGGCGGCCTCGCCAAGCATCAGGGCGGTGCCCGAGGGGCTGTCGACCTTGCGGCGGTGGTGGGCCTCGAAGATCTCGATGTCGAAGTCGCGGGGGTCCAGCGCGGCGGCGGCCTGGCGGACCATGCCCATCAGCAGGTTCACCCCCAGCGAGAAGTTGCCGGCCCGCACGATGGCGATGCGGCTCGCGGCCTCGTCGATGCGGCGGGTCTGGTCCTGCGACAGGCCCGTCGAGCCGATGACCAGCGCCACGCCGCCCCGTCCGGCGGCCTTCTCGGCCAGGGCCACGCTGGCCTCGGGCGTGGTGAAGTCGATGACCGCGTCGGCGAGGCCCAGCGCCTCCTCCAGGCTGACCAGCCCCTCGCCCTCGACGCCGGGGCGTTCGTAGCGGGCCACGACCGTGACATCGTCTCGCCCCTCGCACGCCGCCGCCACCGCGCGCCCCATCCGGCCGAGCGCGCCGGCGATGGCGATCTTCACGGGGGCGGGGGTGGAGGGCGTTGTCATGGGTGAAGGTCTAGCGCCCTTCCTCAATCCCGTCATCCTCGCCCTTGTGGCGGCGCAGACCGGGGAAATGCACTTCAGTGCGTGTCCCCTTCCGCTTGACCGCGCTGGAAGCAAGCTGCGGGGGACACGTACTGAAGTACATTTCCCCAACGGCAGCCCATTCCCCCACGCCATACCCCCGCACACAAACTTCCGCCCGCGCCCGGTTGTCCCGCCCGGTCGCGCCCGTTAGGTTGCGCCCTCATTTCAGAACAAGGGACGCGCGGCTGCGCCGATAGCGTCCCGACCCCGTTGGGACCCCCGCACCGGCCATGAGCGATTCCGAGAAGAAGACCTTCACCGACGAGGAGGCGCTGGCCTTCCACCAGTTCCCGACCCCCGGGAAGATCGCGGTGCAGGCCACCAAGCCGATGGCCACCCAGCGGGACCTGAGTCTCGCTTATTCGCCGGGCGTCGCGGTGCCGGTGCTGGCCATCGCCGAGAACCCGGACCTGGCCTACGAGTACACCTCCAAGGGCAACCTGGTCGGTGTCATCTCCAACGGCACGGCCATCCTGGGTCTTGGCGACCTGGGGGCGCTGGCCTCCAAGCCGGTGATGGAAGGCAAGGCGGTGCTGTTCAAGCGCTTCGCCGATGTCGACGCCATCGACATCGAGCTGATGAGCAAGGACGCCGACGAGATCATCACGGTGGTCAAGAACATCGGCGTCACCTTCGGCGGCATCAACCTCGAGGACATCAAGAGCCCCGAGTGCTTCCGCATCGAGACCGAGCTGCAGGAGCTGCTCGACATCCCGGTGTTCCACGACGACCAGCACGGCACGGCGATCATCTGCGCCGCCGGCCTGATCAACGCCTGCTACATCACCGGCAAGAAGCTGGAGGACGTGAAGGTCGTGCTGAACGGCCCGGGCGCCGCCGGCATCGCCTCGATGGAGCTGATCAAGGCGATGGGCGTGCGGCCCGAGAACGTCATCGCCTGTGACTCCAAGGGCGTCCTCTACAAGGGGCGCACCGACGGCATGAACCAGTGGAAGAGCGCCCACGCGGTCGACACCGACAAGCGCACCCTGGCCGAGGCGGTCGAGGGCGCGGACGTGCTGCTGGGCCTGTCGGCGGCCGGCGCCTTCACCAAGGAGATGATCGCCAGCATGGCGCCCAATCCGGTGATCTTCGCCATGGCCAACCCCGATCCGGAGATCACCCCGGAAGAGGTCCACGCCGTGCGCGAAGACGCCATCATGGGCACCGGCCGCAGCGACTATCCCAACCAGGTCAACAACGTCCTGGGCTTCCCCTACATCTTCCGCGGGGCGCTCGACGTGCGGGCCCGGCGGGTCAATCACGAGATGAAGATCGCCTGCGCCAACGCCCTGGCCATGCTGGCCCGTGAAGACGTGCCGGACGAGGTCGCCGCCGCCTATCACGGCCGCCAGCTGAAGTTCGGCCCGCAGTACATCATCCCCTCGGCCTTCGATCCCCGGCTGATCTGGTACATCCCGCCCTTCGTCGCCCAGGCGGCGATGGACACCGGCGTCGCCCGCCGGCCGATCGAGGACATGGACGCCTACCGCGCCAGCCTGGCCCGCCGGCTCGACCCCAGCGCCGCCTTCCTGCAGCGCCTGTCGGGCGCGGTCCTGAGCGGCCCGACCAAGCGCATCGTCTTCGCCGAGGGCGAGGAGCCGAGCGTGATCCGCGCCGCCTACGCCTTCCAGGCCCAGGGCCTGGGCCAGGCCATCCTCTGCGGCCGCGAGGAGCTGGTGAAGGACAACATGAAGCTGGCCGGCCTCGATCCCGACGAGATCAAGATCGAGATCGTCAACGCCCGCCTGTCCGACCGCGCGCCAGACTATGTCGAGCACCTCTATGGCCGGCTGCAGCGCGAGGGCTACCTCAAGCGCGACGTGCAGCGGCTGATCAACCAGGACCGCAACAGCTTCGCCGCCTCGATGGTGGCGCTGGGCGACGCCGACGGCATGGTCACCGGCGTGACCCGCGCCTACGACCAGGCGCTGGAAGAGATCCTGCGCGTTATCGACCAGGCCCCCGGAGGCCGAGTGATGGGCATGTCCATCGTGCTGGCCAAGGGCCACACCCTGTTCATCGCCGACACCAACGTCACCGAGATGCCGGACGCCGACGAACTGGTGGAAATCGCCTGCGAGGCGGCCCGCGCCGTCCGCGTGCTGGGCTTTACGCCCCGCGTGGCCTTCATGAGTTACTCCACCTTCGGCAACCCGATGGGCATGCGCTCGGAGAAGGTCCGCGAGGCGGTGGCCATGCTCGACGAGATGGACGTCGACTTCGAGTTCGAGGGCGAGATGCCGCCCGAGCTGGCCCTGGAGCCGGAGCGCCGCGCAAACTATCCGTTCATGCGCCTGACCGGCCCGGCCAATGTGCTGATCATGCCGGCCATCCACTCGGCCTCGATCTCCACCAAGCTGGTGCAGTCGCTGGGCGGGGCGACGGTGATGGGGCCGATCCTGCTGGGCCTGACCAAGTCGGTGCAGATCGCACCGCTGTCGGCCTCGGTGTCCAAGATCCTCAACATGGCCCTGATGGCGGCGTACGACCAGCCGCTCGAGCCCGCGGCGGAGTAGGGTCATGGCCTCATGAGGATCGGCTGCTTGTTCGCTTTCCCCCTTCTCGACTAGCGACGCGCCCCGGTGGAGACCGGAGGCGCGCGCCTCCGTCTTTTCCGCAGGACCTTCCTCATGACCGCCTCCCCCGAGGCCGCGATCGGTTTCGATTTCGGCACCACCAACACCGTCGTCGCCCTGGAGCGACAGGGTGAGGCGCGCCTCGCCGGCTTCAGCCACGAGGCCGCGCCGTTCAATGCCTTCCGCTCGGCGCTCAGCTTTCACGCCCCCGACCATGACCCGACGGCCCGGGTCGTCGAGGCCGGCCCGTGGGCCATCGACGCCTATGTCGAGGAGCCGCTGGAGACGCGGTTCATCCAGTCGTTCAAGAGCTACGCCGCCAGCGCCCTGTTCACCGACACCGAGATCCTGCGCCGGCGCTTTACCTTCGAGGACCTGCTCAGCGCCTTCCTGCTCAAGGTGAAGGAGCACGGCGGCGACACGCTGGCCGACCTGCCGAAGCGGGTGATCGTCGGCCGCCCCGTCACCTTCGTCGGCAACCGGCCCGACACGGCGCTCGCCCTGCGCCGCTACGAGACGGCCTTCCGGCGGCTGGGGTTCGAGGACATCCGCTACGTGCCCGAGCCGGTGGCGGCGGCCTTCTTCTTCGCCCGCCGGCTGGAGGGCGACGCCACCGTGCTGGTCGCCGACTTCGGCGGCGGCACCAGTGACTTCTCGCTGGTCCGGTTCACGCACCAGGACGGCCACATCCGCTCCCGCGCCCTGGCCAACGCCGGGGTCGGGGTGGCGGGCGACGCCTTCGACTACCGGCTGATCGACCATCTGGTCTCGCCGCGCCTCGGCAAGGGCAGCAGCTACCGCGCCTTCGACAACATCCTGCCGATCCCCAACCGCTACTTCACCGCCTTCGCCCGCTGGGAGCAGCTGGCGCTGCTGCGGGCGTCCAAGGACATGAAGGACATCCGCAAGCTGGTCCGCACCGCCACCGAGCCGGAGAAGATCGAGCGGCTGGTCGAGGTGCTGGACGACAACCACGGCTACCGCCTCTACCAGGCGGTCTCGCGGCTGAAGGAGGCGCTGTCGGGCGCCGAGGCGGCCGAGTTCGACTTCCGGGGCGGGTCGGTGCACATCGCCGGCGAGGTCAAGCGCGAGTCCTTCAACCGCTGGATCCAGCCGGAGCTGACGGCCATCGAGGGCGCCGTCGACGAGGCCCTGCGCCGCGCGAACCTGACCGAGGCCGGCGTCGACCGGGTGTTCCTCACCGGCGGCTCGTCCTTCGTCCCCGCCGTCCGCGAGATCTTCGAGCGTCGCTTCGGGACGGCGAAGATGGAGAGCGGCGCGGAACTGGTGTCGATCGCGACGGGTCTGGCCCTCATGGGCGCCGAGCCGGACCTGGACGACTGGAGCGAGCGGGCGGGGTAGGGGCGGCCTCCCATCCGTCATGGTCGGACCTGTTCCGACCACCCATGCACACGGAATCCTGGAGGATCGCGCCGACCCCGCCAGCCCTCCCAACACCGTGTTCATGGGTCCTCGCAACGAGCGCGAGGATGACGGAGAATAGATTGCGTAGGGGGTATGCGATCAGGCACTGTGCGCAGAGTTTCACAAAACAACGCACCGGGAGCGCGATCCATGGCCATTTCACTCTATGACGTCACCGTCGGGCAGTACCTGCAGATCGTCGACGCCGCCGCCGGGTTTCTCGAGCGCGGGCTGAAGCACTGCGCCGACGAGGGCGCCAACGCCGATGACCTGGTCGGCAAGCGGCTGGCCGGCGACATGCTGCCGCTGTCGTTCCAGATCGCCTCGGTCGCCCACCACTCCATCGGCGCCATCGAGGGCGTCAAGGCCGGCGTGTTCTCCGCCACCGGCGGGCCGTCGATGGCCGAAACCTACGCCGCGCTGCAGAAGACCATCGCCGACACCCAGGCCGCCCTGCGCGCCCTGACCTCGGAAGAGGTCGACGCCCTGGCCGGCAAGGACGTGACGTTCGAGTTCGGCGCGATGAAGATGCCCTTCACCGCCGAGGGCTTCCTGCTGTCGTTCTCGCTGCCCAACTTCTACTTCCACGCCTCGACCGCCTACGACGTGCTGCGGGCCAACGGCGTGCCGCTGGGCAAGCGCTACTTCCTGGGCGCGCTGAAGATGAAGGGGTAGGGCCCCTTCAGCCCCGCGCCGCGAACCAGGGGGTCAGGCGGCGCAGGGCTTCCTCGACCTCGGGGGTCGCGACGGCGAAGCTGATGCGGATGTACCGGCGGCCCTCGACCGGGTCGAAGTCGACGCCCGAGGCCGTGGCCACGCCGGTGTCGCGCAGCAGCTGCTTGCAGAAGGCCAGGCTGTCGTCGGTCAGATGGGCCACGCTGGCGTAGATGTAGAAGGCCCCGTCCGGCGGCGCGATCTCGCGCAGGCCGAGCCCCGGCAGGGCCTCCAGCAGCAGGGCGCGGTTGCGGCGGTAGACCTCGACATGGCCCTCCAGCTCGTCGGAGCAGTCCATGGCGACCAGACCGGCGTGCTGGCTCAGCGACGGCGCGGTCAGGAACAGGTTGCCGACATAGGCCCGGGCGGCCGGCAGCAGGTCGCGCGGGGCCAGCAGCCAGCCCAGCCGCCAGGCGACCATGCTGAAGTATTTCGAGAAGCTGCTGACGATCAGCGCCGAGGGCTCGAACTCCAGCATCGAGCGGCAGGGCCCGACGTAGCTGAGCCCGTGATAGATCTCGTCGGAGACGATGCGGATGCCCCGCTCGCGGCAGACGGCGGCGATGCGCGCCAGCTCTGCCGCCTCGATGATGGTGCCGGTCGGGTTGGCCGGGCTGGCGAGGATCACGCCCCTGGGCGGCGGGTCGAGCGCCTCCAGGTGCGCGGCGGTCAGCTGGTAGCGGTCGGCCGGTCCGCAGGCGATCTCCACCGGCTCCAGATGCAGGCTCTTGAGGGTGTTGCGGTAGGCGACATAGCCGGGGCGGGCCAGGGCCACCCGGTCGCCGGGCTCGAAGGCCGACAGCAGCGCCAGCACCAGGGCCGGCGAGGCGCCGCAGGTGATGACGAAGCGGTCTTCCTCGACCTCGGCGCCGTAGCTTTCGGCATAGTGGCGGGCCAGCCGCTGCCGCAGGGCCGGGCTCTCCCAGTAGCCCATGCCGTCGGTGTCCAGCACATGGTGGGCCCGCGCGATCGCCGACTTCGGGGCGCCGGTCGAGGGCTGGCCGAACTCCATATGGATGATCGAACGCCCCTGCGCCTTCAGCTCATGGGCGAGGCGACTGATGGCGATGGCGTGGAACGGGTCGTTGCGGACGGACATGGGGTCGTATGTGCCCGAAAAGCTGGGGCGCTCAAAGTTCCCACACACCCACGTCATGGCCCGACTCGTTCGGGCCACCCATGCATGGT
>JBEIDC010000069.1:0-16714 GCA_040383665.1 Caulobacter sp. | reverse complement strand
GGCGCGCTGTCGGGGCTTCCTGTCCGCAGGATCGTGTTCATAGATGGCCCGAACAAGTCGGGCCATGACGCGGAGAAGGGGGGCGACCCGGGACTGGTTCGAGCGCAGCCCGTAGCTGTCCCTCAACACCGGTTGACGCTGTCGAGGGACAGCTACGCTTCGCGAAGCAGTCCCCAAGGCGATCTATCCCCCGCTTTCCCGGCCCCCGGTCGCGCGAAGCGCGCCCGAGGATGAACTACGGCCGGGATCCATAACCCCGCGCCAGCCCTTGCCCAATATGGGCCCGGCGTTGGCGCTGCGCGCCGCCCTTCGGGTCGCCGGGGAGACGGAGATGGGGGGATAGACCGAAGTTTATCCCCCTCGCCCCAACCCCGCCCATACTTCTCCCGTCCCCGTCGCGGGGGAGGGCGCCTGGTACCAGCCCGATGCGGCGGCGGGGAGTGGTCGAGCGGGACCAGGCGGAGGGGACGTAAGCCTCCGTTCCGGGCGTGCGCTGGTGTGCCGTCCGCCCGTTCGTGGGCAGCAGTTCGAGCCGTCCGGAGAGGCCGGGCGGGGAGAGTCCGGGATAAAAGGGTGAACAGCCCTGCGCGTCCCGGGCCTGCGGGAGAACGACCACGCGGAGCGTCAGTCTTCGTCGAAACGGTACAACACTACCCATGCTCCGGGCGGAGGCCCGGCGCTCCGCCCCCTCCCCAACCTTTTCGGGTCAAACCGCAGAAGGATGCAAAGCCGTGCCAGCGCCCAAGGGAACAGAACAGCCCAGCATACGCTTAACCCTGCGAACCGCGACCAAGGTCGCTTCAGGAACAGCACATGTCCCTCTTGATCTTCGCCATCATCGTTCTGGTCGTCGCCGCCCTGATGGCCTGGGCTGTACAGAAGCTTCCCCTGCCCTCGCCCTTCGGCTCGATCATCCAGGCCCTGATCCTGATCGTCGCGGCGGTGATCATCGCTCAACGGGCGGGTCTGTTCTAGGATCCGGACAAGACTGACGGGGACACGCCCTGAAGGGCCTGTCCCCGCCCGCGTCACGCCGCCGCGATGGCCCGGGCGATGTGGTCGGTGGACTGGCCGGTGAGGTCCCTGGCGATCTCGCCGACCAGCTTTTCCTGCAGCACCCTGTGCCAGTGCTTCCGAAGTTCGCCGAGCGTGCGGGGCGCGGCGATGACCAGAAGGGCCTCGAATCTTCCCTCCAGCGCCTGCCGGTTCAGCAGCGCCGCGACGCCGCCGGCGAAGGCGTCCTCGTCCCGGCTGTCATCGTCGGGATTGGCGCCGCTGGAGTGATGCCCCCGGGACGCCGCCCCCGGCTCGACGGCCGGCAGGTCCATGGCCTTGAGGTCCACTTCGGTCTCATGGCCGATGTTGTGGAACATCACCAGCTTCGCGCCGTCGACGACGGCCACCACGGCGCCCTGGGGAAGGATCATTGTGCGTCACCTCGGATCTCTGTCAGCCTGGATAACGGTCGCCGGAGCCGGCGGTTGCGCCCCGCGTCATCGGGATGAAGACGGCCGCGGAAATCGTGGCTAGAAGACTCGCCAGACCGACCGCGCCGGAGCAGCGATCCCGAGATGACTGACGCCCCCCGTCCCGACCGCCAGCGCGGCTTTCTCGGCTTCGTCGAGCGCGCCGGGAACCTGCTTCCCGATCCGACGATCATCTTCGTCTACCTGATCTTCGCGCTGATGCTGATCTCGGCCCTGGGCGCGGCGCTGGGCTGGCAGGCCTCGTTGCCCTATTCGGGCGAGAAGGCGCCGCAGTTCGCCGAACTGGCGGACGGGGTGCTGACCTATCGCGCCTCGAGCCTGTTCTCCGAAGAGAACATCGCCCGGCTGTTCACCGAGATGCCCAAGACCTTCGCCAGCTTCGCGCCGCTCGGCCTGGTGCTGACGATCATGATGGGCGCGGCGGTCGCCGAACGCGCCGGGCTTTTCTCGGCCCTGATCCGCGCCTCGCTGCGCAACGCCAGCAAGGGGCTGCTGACCCCGATCGTGGCCATCATCGGCATGGTCTCGCATCACGCGTCCGACGCGGCCTACGTGGTGTTCATCCCGCTGGCGGCGATCATCTTCGCGGTGGCCGGGCGCCATCCTCTGGCAGGTCTTGCGGCCGCCTTCGCGGCGGTGTCGGGCGGCTATGCCGGCAACATCATGCCGGGCCAGATCGACGTGCTGCTGCTGGGCTTCACCCAGGAGGCGGCCCGTATCGTCGACCCGAACTGGACGATGAACCCGCTGGGCAACTGGTACTTCATCCTGGCCATCGTCATCCTGTTCACGCCCATCGTCTGGTTCATCACCGACAAGGTGGTCGAGCCCCGGCTCGGGCCCTGGGGCGGGGTGGTCGACGCAGAGCTGCAGGCCGACCTCGACAAGGCCGATGTCACGCCGGACGAGCGCAAGGGCCTGCGCCACGCCGGCGTGGTCGCGCTGCTGGTCGTCGCCGTCTTCACCGCCCTGGCCCTGTGGCCCGGCTACACGCCCTTCATCGACGAGGAGCTCGAGGGAACCGCCCGGCTGCAGCCGCTGTACGCCGCGCTGATCGCCGGCTTCTTCGTGCTGTTCCTGGCCACCGGCGCGGCGTTCGGCCGGGCGACCGGCGCGATCAAGTCGCCGGGCGACGTGGTCGACATGATGCAGCACGGCGTGCGCACCATGGCCCCCTACCTGGTCTTCGTCTTCTTCGCCGCCCACTTCGTGGCGATGTTCAACTGGTCGCGGATCGGGCCGATCATCGCCATCAACGGGGCCGAGGCGCTGCAGGCCATGGCCCTTCCCGCCGCCTTCCTGCTGGTCTGCGTGCTGCTGCTGTCATCGTTCCTGGACCTGTTCATCGGCTCGGCCTCGGCCAAGTGGAGCGCCCTGTCGCCGGTCGTGGTGCCGATGTTCATGCTGCTGGGCATCAGCCCGGAGATGACCACCGCCGCCTACCGCATGGGCGACAGCTACACCAACATCATGACCCCGCTGATGAGCTATTTCCCGCTCATCCTGGCCTTCAGCCGGAGATGGGACGGAACCATGGGCGTGGGCTCCCTGCTGGCGCTGATGCTGCCCTACGCCCTGTGCTTCATGGTTGCGGGCATCGGCATGACCGTCGGCTGGGTGATGCTGGACCTGCCGCTCGGGCCGGGCGCCCAGGTGCACTACACCGCGCCGTAGGACCGGCGAGGCAGGGCTGCGGCCGGGCGGCCCCAAAGGCGCGCCCTGGCTTGCCCCGCCTCCACTCAGTGCGAGAGCAGGACGGGAAGACGCAGGTCCGCGAAGACGCCCGTGGTCGCACCGCCCAACACGAAGTCCCGGATTCGTGAGTGCCCGAACCCCCCCATGGCCAGCAGGGTGGCTCCCGACTCCAGCGCGCCCTCCTGCAAGGCTTCTGCGATCTTCCGGCGCCCGAGCGGGATAGCGTGGGCCAAGGCGGGAATGCCGCGTTTCTCGAGAGAATCCGCCAGGGTCTGGGCGATCCGGCCAGCGAGCGGCTTCTCGTCCTGAACCGTCACGACAGTAACGCGGCCGCCTTCCGGAAGCAGCGCCAGGGCGTCTCCCAGGGCGCGGGCGGCGACCCGGCTTCCATCCCAGGCGATCGCAATATGGCTGACCGGGTCCGGGCCGGTTGACGGCGGTACGATGATCGTCGGCCTGCCAGATCCGAAGACAACCGACTGGGTCACGTCCTGGGGCGCGATACTGGCGTCGTACCAGGGAAGTATCGAGAGATCATAATAGCGCGCTTCATGGGCGGCGGCGTCAAAGACGGCGCCCAGGTCGACCTCGCGGCAGGTGATATCCGGCGTGACCGACACCCCCGCCGCGGCCTGCACGAGTTCGCCCAGGCGGCGGCATTCAGCACGACTGGTTTCTTCGGCCGTCCTTGCCAGACCCGGAACATTCAGAAGCCGGCCTCCGAGCGGCGAGGACATACGCGGGATGTTCACGGCGTAAGTCGTCACATGTAGCGAACAGTCGAGGGACGCCGCGAAGCCGACGGCCGGCCGGATCGCATCGTCCGCCATGACGTAGGGATAGGTATTCAGAGGCATGAAGGCGATACGGGTCTTCGGCATGACGGCTCCTCATCAGGACTGAACCCCCCTTTGACGCCGGGCGAGGAAACCCGCCTTCGCCGCTACCCCGGGGACGCCATCAACAACGCACAGACCGTCAGCCTCCGGCTTGATCCAGATCAACCAAACATGACTAAACATCACCATTCTACGCTCAACGTCACTTATGGAGAGGAAGCGCGTGCCGAACGATCGATACCAGACCGTGCATGAGGTTTCCGAACGGCTTGAGGTGTCCGATACGACAGTGCGGCTCTGGATAAAGTCCGGAGAACTGCGCGCCGTCGACATCGGCAAGGGCTGGCGCATCGCCGACACTGATCTGGCGCGATGCCTCAAGGCGCGTGAGACGGCGCCGCGTGAGTAGTATCAGAACCGGAGGCGATCATTGGCCGCAGCCGGCCTCGGCGGTTGCGGCCCTCCGGACATGCCGACGCCTGGCGGGCGCGACAGGCCTGGAGGCCTGGAGATCCCGGCCTCAGCCCTCGCCCCACATCCGGAGCAGGTTGCCGATGGTCTTGTCGAGCCTCAGCGACGCCTCGCCGCCCCACTGGTCCCGCAGGCCTTCGAGGTCGAAGAGGATCTCGCGCTGGTCAGGACGGCGGACCAGGCTCTGGACCCATCCCACACAGGCCAGCCGGACCCCCGCCGTCACGGGCGTGACCCGGTGGAGCAGACCGGTGGGATAGAAGACGGCGAAGCCCGCCGGAGGGCGGAACGCCCGCCCGCCCGCCCCGTCCTCGATGAACAGTTCGCCGCCCTCGTAGCTCTCCGGGTCGGACAGAAAGAGCGTGAAACTGACATCGGTGCGCAGCGGCCAGCCGTCGACGGCGTACATCCCGGCATTGTCGGCATGCAGCCCGTACTGCTGTCCGGGCCCGTATCGCGAGAACATCAGGCTGGACCAGCGGAGCGGGCGCACAAGGCGGCGCATGACCGGATGGCCTTCAAGCGCGAGCCGTACGCGCCGGGCCGAGGCTATGGCGGCGGGGTCGTCGCCCCTGGCCTGTTCGTTGTGCTTGACCGACATGGCCGCCGCGCCCGCCGTGGCCCGGCCATCCACGAACCGCGCCGCGTCCAGCGCCTCGCGCAGGACCAGCACCTCTGATCGGCCCAGAATTTCCTCGACGACGATCAACCGCGCCTCCTTCGACCCGGCGGGCCGCCGGCCCGCGCGTCGACAGATTAACCGATCCCGGCGAGGCGCCTTCGGAAAACCTTGCGCCGGTCGTCGCCGTTCCGGTGCGGCGGAGTCTTGTTCCATCGCCCGACGTCCCCCATGTTGGGGCTGCGGACCGGGCCCCTCTGGCGGCGACCCCTTCGGGCGGTCGCGGCGATGTCGGACGCGCCACAACTTGAACCCGAGGCCGGTCGCCCGTCGCGCGGTCAGCTTCCGATCATTTGAAGGGACGCCCTATGCCACTTCTGCTTTGCCCCAACGACAACGGCCCCATGCAGACCGTCGAGCGCTCCGGCGTGCAGTTCGACATGTGTCCGACCTGCCGCGGCGTCTGGCTTGACCGTGGAGAGCTGGAGAAGCTGATGGCCGCCAGCGCCCAGGAGGCCACGGCCGCCGCGGTCGCCGCGCCCCCCCCGGCTCCGTACCCGCAGGCCGCGCCCTACGCCCCGCCGCCCCGCCCGCAGGCTCCACAGGGCTACAACCCCGGCTACGGCGAACGGGGCGAGCGAGGCGAGTACGGCGAACGTGGCGAATACGGCGAACGCGGCGAGGGCTACGGCGGCTATCGCAAGAAGCGCAGCTCGATCTTCGACATCTTCGACTGAGGTCGAACCGGGGACACGGTCCGGCCGGTCCGGTTGGCGTCCCCACGCCCGCCTCGCGGTGAGGACTCCCGAGACATATACTCTGGAGACAAGGCGAGACATCGAGGGACAAACGGGCCCTGTTTCCCGTCGACCTGGCCCTCAATCCATCCACGCCCCGCCGACGGGGCGCACAATGGATCATGAGCCGGACGTCGCCCCTCCCCAAGCCTTGCCGCACAACGACCACGCGGAGCTGCCAGCCTGGAGACCGCTCCCCGTGGTCGGCCCTTCGGTGGGTCGGACGCGCGATCGTTCCCCCCATCGGGTCCGTTGAAACGCACGCCTCGGCGTCGGTGAAAGCCGATCGAAGACATGGGAGACAATGGGCGGCATTTCGCGCGATCTCGCCGAAGCCTGGTCGAGTCTGGCGGGGCTTTCTCCGGAACTCGCCGGATTTCGCGGAAGCCTTAAGCGCCGGCCTTCTTGCGCACGAACATGCGGGCGTCGGCCTCGGCCAGGGCCTCCTCCGGGTCCATGCCGGGTTCGACGGCGCGGACGCCGTAGCTGATCCGCAGCGGAGCGGACCAGTCGCCGAGGTCCACGGGCGTGGTCTGGATCACCTGCTTGAGGCGTTCGGCCTGGACGACGGCGTTGTCGAGGTCGGTCTGCACCAGGATGACGGCGAACTCGTCGCCGCCCAGCCGGCCGACGATGTCGGTCTCGCGCGTGTTGGCCAGCAGCCGCTCGGCCACCACCTTCAGCGCGCTGTCGCCGGCCGCGTGGCCGAAGCGGTCGTTGACCGCCTTGAAGCCGTCCAGGTCGAAATAGACCAGCGCCGCCGGGCTGCCGTAGCGGGCGGAGAAGGCGCCGATCCGGTGCAGCTCGCGCACGAAGGCCCGGCGGTTCAGCAGCGGGGTCAGGACATCGCGGTCGGCCAGAGCCTCGACTTCGGCCAGCCTGGCCTTGAGGCGCGTGACCTCTCCGCGCAGGTCGTCGATCTCGGTCAGCAGGGTCTTGACCGCGCCCTGAACGGCCGGCGTCAGGTCGGCCTCGGCCAGCCCCAGGAACGCGGTCTTGTCCGCGGGCGCGGCCTTGTCGGCGGTCACCTGCGCGCCGGCCCGGGCCAGTGCGCGTTTGCGCATGGCCGAGAACGCTTCAGCAGGCGCGCCGCCGATCTTCATGTGAGAATCATTGCCCAGTTACCCGACGGGATGAATCTGACGCATCGGTTGCGGCGCCACAAGCGGCGCCTATACTCCGCGCCTTTCTGGCGCACCCGCAAACGCCGCGCCGGGCAAAGGATGACTACGTCATGAGCGCAAGCCCGCCGGTCGCCATCATCATGGGCAGCCGCTCCGACTGGCCGACAATGAAGCATGCGGCCGACAGCCTCGACGCGCTCGGCGTGGCCTGGGAGGCGAAGGTCGTCTCGGCCCATCGCACGCCCGACCGCATGGTCGCCTTCGCCAAGGGGGCCAGGTCGGCAGGCATCAAGGTGATCATCGCCGGGGCCGGCGGCGCGGCGCATCTTCCGGGCATGACCGCCTCGATGACCGACCTGCCCGTCCTGGGCGTGCCGGTGGAGAGCAAGCTGCAGAACGGCCTCGATTCGCTGCTGTCGATCGTCCAAATGCCCGGCGGCATCCCGGTCGGCACCCTGGCGGTCGGCGTGGCCGGCGCCAAGAACGCCGGGCTGATGGCGGCGCGGATCCTGGCGCTGGGCGACCCGGCCCTGGCCGAGCGGGTGGCGGCGCACAGCGCGGCGCTGACCGCCTCGGTCGCCGAAACGGTCGAGGACTGATGGCGGCGACCTTCCCCCTCCCGCCCGGCTCGACCATCGGCATCCTGGGCGGCGGACAGCTGGGCCGCATGCTGGCGCTGGCGGCGGCGCGGCTGGGCCTCGACGTCGTCATCCTGACGCCGGACGAGGGCTCGCCCGCGTCTCGCGTGGCCAGACGCACGCTCGTGGCGGCCTATGATGATCCCGAGGCGCTGGCGGCGCTGGCCCGGGCCGCCGATGTCGTGACCTATGAGTTCGAGAACGTGCCGGTGCGGGCGGTCGAGGCGCTGACGGCGCTGGGGGCGCAGGTCGCGCCCGGGGCGGACGCGCTGCGCGTGGCCCAGGACCGGGTGGAGGAAAAGACCTTCCTCAACGCCGCCGGCGCGCCGACCGTGAACTTCGCCCGGATTGACAGCGCCGCCGACATCGTCGCCGCCCTGTCCCGCACGGGTCTGCCGGCGCTGCTCAAGACGCGGCGCGAGGGTTACGACGGCAAGGGCCAGGCCTGGATCCGCGACGCCAAGCAGGCGACGGCGGCGTTCGGGGCCGTGGGCGGCGTGCCCTCGGTGCTGGAGTCCCGGGCCGACTTCCGACGGGAGCTGTCGATCATCGCCGGCCGCGGCCGCGGCGGGGAGGTCGCCTTCTACCCGCTGTCGGAGAATGTCCACGAGGGCGGGGTGCTGCGAACCACCCTGGCGCCGGCGGACGTCACGCCGGCGGTGTGGGACGAGGCCGAGCGGATCGCCCGGGCCGTGCTGGGCCGCCTCGACTACGTCGGGGTTATGGGCATCGAGCTGTTCGACCTCGGCGAGGCGGGCCTGCTGGTCAACGAGATCGCCCCGCGTGTCCATAACACCGGCCACTGGACCCAGGACGGGTGCGAGGTCGACCAGTTCGAGCTGCATATCCGCGCCGTGGCCGGCTGGCCGCTGGGCGACACCACCCCGATGGTCAAGGTCGAGATGACCAACCTGCTGGGCGACGAGGCCGACGGCTGGCTGGCCATCGCCGCCGAGCCGAATGCCCGCCTGCACCTCTACGGCAAGGGTGAGCCCCGGCCGGGCCGCAAGATGGGCCATGTGAACCGGGTGAAGCCGCGTTGAGGGCCGTGCGCCCTTCCCCCGGATCAGGTCCGGTGAAACCACGCAAGTCCTAGCCGAACCGCAGTCTTGCCAGCGCCCCGGCCACATCCTTGGCCAGGTCGCTCGGCTTCACGCCGGCCTTCCACGTCTCGAAGTCCATCACGTTCTGGATGCGGGCGTCGAGGGTTTCCAGCGCCGAGCCGCGGCCCGCGGTAAGGTCCTGGACCAGGGTCCCGATCAGGATGCCCGAGAGGATGGCGCGCTTGGAATAGTGGTTTTCGTCGGTGGCGGTGTCGCCGGCCCAGCGCCACAGCTGGTCGGCGCTCTCCCAGACCAGCCTCAGGGCCAGGGGCAGGTTGGGCGGCAGGCTCAGGAAGCCGATCCAGCGGCGCATCGCGGCCTGGTCTGCAGCGGCGGCGTCCAGGCGGGCGACCACGGCGGCGCGGATATACTCGCGGATCTTCAAGGTCGCCGGATCCGGCAGGGCGGCCAGCGCCGCGGCGTCATGCCGGCGGGACAAAAGCGCGGCCAGGTCGCGGCCGCCGTTGGGAAACAGCAGGTCGGCCTCGGCCGGCGACAGGTCGCAGGCCTTCGCGGCGGCGACCAGCGTCGCCCTGCCCCAGCCCAGTCGAGGCGCGATACGCAGGGCGGCATCCAGCACCTGCTGTTCAGTTTCGAGGGCCCAGGCGTCCGGAGCGGTCATGGCGCTATTCTATACAAGGGCTTGGCCGCGTCACCGATAGACTCTCGCCGATAGACAACGCTCCGCGCCTCTGCTATCTCGCGCGCCTCGCTACGGGAGCCGTCTCCCGGGGCCACACCCATTTAGATTTCGTCCGCCACGCCGCACGGCCAGCGGCGGGCAGTACGAAGGAGAGAGTCCCCTGGTTCAGATTTTCGTCCGCGACAACAATGTCGACCAGGCGCTGAAGGCCCTGAAGAAGAAGATGCAACGCGAAGGCTCGTTCCGCGAGATGAAGCGTCACGTCGCCTACGAGAAGCCCTCGGAAAAGCGCGCGCGTCAAAAGGCGGAAGCTGTCCGTCGCGCCCGCAAGCTGGCCCGCAAGCGCGCCCAGCGCGAAGGCCTGATCGCCGCGCCGAAGAAGCCCACGCGTCCTTAAGGGCCGCTGGGTTCACAAAGATTCAGAAGGGCCGTCCGGGCGACCGGGCGGCCCTTTTGCTTTGCGCCCTTCCCCCGGATCTGGTCCGGGAGAACCACGCAACGCTCCTAGGCTTCCGCGCCCCGGATCTTCGCGATCAGTCCCTTGAGGTCGACCTTGCCGGTCGACAGGGCGCCGACCCGGAACGCCCGCCCGGCCAGCCAGACCACCACCCCGACCGTCGCCAGCATCAGGGCGCCGGTGCCCAGCACCTGCCACAGCGGCGGCTGGCTGGCGGCGCGCGCCGTCATCAGGAACGGCGTGAACGGCGGGACCCAGGACAGCGCCTCCAGCAAGGGCGAATCGGGCCGGCGGATGGCCTGGGTCATGAAGATGATCGGAATGGTCAGTAGCGCCATGACCGGCCCCAGCAGGGTCTGGGCCTCGCGCGTGGTTTCGCAGAAGGCGCCCACGGCGATGAAGATGGCCGCGTAAAGCAGATAGCCGCCGATCAGATAGAAGCCGAAGTAGAAGACCAGCCCCTTGCCGAACAGCACCGCCCCGATGTCGGCGGCGAGCGCCGGCTGCGCCAGGCTCAAGGCCGTGCCGCCGACGCTGGCCCAGACCGCCATCACCGTCAGGGTGACCCCGGCCACGCCGAGGATCTTGCCGAACATGATCTCCGACGCCGAGGCCGAGGCCAGCAGCACCTCGAGCACCCGGTTGGACTTCTCCTCGATGACGCTGTTCAGCAGGATGCCGGCCCCGGTCAGGATCATCGACCAGAGCAGAAAGGCCGCCGCGAAGCCCACGATGCCGGGCAGCCGGTCACGCAGGGCCACCTGCCCACCGCCCTCGGCCCGGGGCGAGAAGGACGTCACCTTCGGCGACAGCGCCTGTGCGGCCTCCAGGGCCTCCGCGGGGACGCCCAGCGCGGACAGGCGCCGGTCCCGCATCACATCGCCCACCGCCCGGCTGATCGCCCGTTCCAGCGACTGGTCGGTCAGGGAGTTGCTCCAGAAGTCGATCCCGACCGTCTCGCCCGACCCGCGGATGACCGCCACGGCCGTCAGGGGATTCTCGCCCGAGAGCCAGATCCTGATCTGGGCGTCCAGGGGCTGGTCAGCGCTCGGCGCCCTGTCGACGATCCGCGCCCGCGCGCCATCGCCGCTGCCGGCCTTGAGCGCTTCCAGCACGGGCGCGGCGAAGGCCTGGCCTGTCTGGTCGATCACGGCGATCGACGGCGGCGGCGAGCGGCTTTCCAGGTAGGCCGGCGCCCCGAACGCGGCCGCGCCAATGAGCGGCATCAGCAGCATCGAGAGCCAGAAGCCGACCGTGCGAACGTAGGCGCCGTACTCCCGGGCGGCGATCTTGAGCAGACGGCTCATTGGCTGCTCTCCCCGCCGGTCAGGGTGATGAAGGCGTCGTGCAGGGTCGGTTCGCGCAGCTCGAAACGGGATACGTCGAGGCCGGCGGCAAAGGCGGCCTTCAGCGCGTCCTGGCCCGCCGCGCCCTTGGGCAGGGCGGCGGTGAACCGGCGGACGCCCTCCTCGGTGGTCTCGATCGTGACATGGCCCACCCCCGGCAGCGCGGCGACAGCCGCCTCATCGATCGCGCCCTCCAGCACTAGGGCGCGCGGCGCGTGGCTCCGCGCCTGGGCCACGGTGCCGTCGAACACCTTCTTTCCCCGGGCCAGCAGGACGACATGGTCGCAGAGCCGCTCGGCGTGCTGCATGACATGGGTGGAGAACACCACCGTGGCGCCCCGCGCGGCGAGGTCGCGGATCACGGTCTCCAGCGACAGCTGATTGACCGGATCGAGGCCGCTGAAGGGTTCGTCGAGGATGACCAGCTCCGGCTCGTGGACGATGGCGCTGATCAGCTGGACCTTCTGGGCCATGCCCTTGGACAGATTGCGGATCTGGCGGCGGGCGGCGTCGCCAAGGCCCTGGGCCTCGAGCAGGGCCAGGGCGCGCTTGCGGCACTCGGCCCGCGGCACGCCCTTCAACCCGCCAAGAAAGACGATGGCGTCCAGCGGCGTCATCCGACGGTAGAGTCCGCGCTCCTCGGGCAGGAAGCCGATGCGCTCGCGCACGGAACGGGCGTCGGGCGCGCCCAGCACGTCGATACGGCCGGCGGTCGGCGCCACAAGGCCAAGCACCATGCGGATCGACGAGGTCTTGCCCGCGCCGTTGGGCCCGAGGAAGCCGAGGATCTTGCCCCGCCGCGCGGAGAAGGAGAGGTCGTCGACGGCGGTGAAGGCGCCGTAGCGCTTGGTCACCCCTTCAAGCTGCAGCGCCGCGTCCATACCCACCCCGAATCGATGCCGTGACCTACTGAGTAGCCGGGCCGTCACCGCGCACGAAGAGCACGGCCTTCACGATTTCGTCCGCGAAGCCCTCGCCGAGCAGGGTAGCGTGGCCTGCTCCGTCCACGTGACGAATGTAGCCACGGGTCGAGGCGCGGGCCGGAGCGGTCTGGACCGACTTCCATTGCTCGCGACCGGCCTCTGAGCCGGCGGTGACCACGGCGACCGGCAGGGCCGGATCGTAGGCCGGCAGCGCCCCGGCCTGCTTCGAGGCGACCAGCCATTGTTCGACTTCCCGCGCGGCCCAGCGGTTGTGCGCCCCGGACGCGAAGGCCCGGCGCTTGTCCCTGGCCGCCTCCGGCGGGAGGCCGATGCGGTCGCCCATCCAGGGCGACACCGGCTTGAACAGGCCGATCGAGGCCCCCCAGCCGGCGACCCGCGAGGCCGCGGCGAAGCGACCGATCCATTTGCTGGCTATCGGCAGATCGGCGGCCGCCGGCGTAGCGGCGTCGACCAGCACGACGCCGGCGACCTTGTCCGGATTGCGCCCGGCGAACAGGCGCGCGTAGAGACCGGCCATCGAGTGTCCAACGTAGATGTAGGGACCCTGCTCGCCCGAGGCGGCCAGCATGGCTTCGAAGTCGCTGGCCACGGCGACGCCATCCCTTGGGTTCGGCCCCGGATCGGACCGTCCCAGGCCGGCGCGGTCATAGGCGCAGGACCGGATGCCGCGCTCCGCGAGACGGACCTGCACCGCCCCCCAGTCCGCCGACAGTCCAAACGCCCCCGCCTCCATGACCACGACCGGCCCCCCGCCCGTCGGGCCGAGACAGACGAGATTCAGCGACCGGCCGCCGATGTCGATCATGCGGCCGCGCGCCTGCGGCTGGCTGGCGGCGGACATGAGGCCTCCGATGGCGATGAAACAGAGGAGCGCAAGGGTCAGACCCGCCGCCGTCCTCGGGACGAGCTTGAGCATGAACGCATTCTAGTGAAGGTTCTCGGCGCGGGAAGAGCCGGGAGGCGTTAAATGCTACGTTCGGTGCTGGGTGTGATCATCGGGATCATCAGCGGCTTTGTTGTGATCTACGCCGTGGAGCACGTCGGCCAGCAGATCTGGCCGGTCGCGACAGAGCTGGACCTGAAGGACAAGGCCGCAGCCGCAGCCTTTCTGGCCGAGATGCCGATCGGCGGCCTTGTGACCGTGGTCGTCGCCTGGATCCTCGGTGCCTACACCGGCTCCATGGTCGCCCTGCTGATGTCCGACCGACGGCGGATCGCGGGCATCATTCCTGCGGCGCTGATCTTCGCGGCGACGGTGCTGGTGCTGTTCATGCTGCCGCATCCGCTTTGGATGGCGGTCGCGGGCCTGGGCGGCATCATCGCGGCGGGCTGGCTGGCAGACCGGCTCTTCGCCCGGGCCGGCTGACGCCTAACCTGCGGTCGAAGCGACTTCGCCGGAAGATATCCCCGCCGGGCTTCCCGCGGGCGCCGGGGCGCGGGACGTCGCCGTCGGTCCATCCAGGTTCGGGCCGAGCGTCGGCGGGCTGGGTTTGATCACCGCCCGAACCCGGCTGTCGACGCTGGCGACCGCCACGACCGGCTTGTCCGCGGCCTTCGCCTTGCGCGCCAGGACCTGCTCCGGCCAACTGGACACCTGGGCCACCCGGACGCGACGCGGGAACTGTGACGCAAGGGCCAGCGGCAGGTCCGCCTCGGTCTTGAAGGCGCGGCCCAGAAAGACCACCGGATTGAGCGGCTTTCCGTTGTAGCGGATCTCGAAATGCAGGTGCGCGCCGGTGGAGCGGCCGCTGGAGCCGACGTAGCCGACAACCTGGCCCGGCTTGACCACGGTCCCGGCCTTCAACGGCGCCGTGCGGCCGAGATGGGCGTACAGGGAGGTCAGCCCGCCTGCGTGGCGAACCTCGATGAATCGGCCGTAGCCGCCGTCCACGCCGCGTCGCAGGACGACGCCGCCCATGGTCGCCCGCACCGCGGAGCCGGCCGGCGCGGCGATGTCGACGCCCTCGTGAAGGCGGCCGCCTTCCTCCCAGGGCATCTTGCGAAGGCCGAAGGGCGAATTGACCGGGTGGCCGGCGAGGGGAGAGACGAAGAAGAACCTGGGCAAGCCCGCATGTTCGACCGCTGCGGCGTCGGCGGCGCGCGCCTCGATGACGGCGACCTTTTCCGCCGCCAAACGCTCCTGACGGGACGGCAGGCTGGCCTGGGCGGTCGCGACGGCGACCAAGCCCATCAGCATGGCCGCGAGCCCAACGCCAAGGATAGGCGGCAAGCGGGTCTCGCGGGAAAGCAATTCACGGAACAATGATCGGCCTCGTGCAGCGCTGTCGAGCTTTAGGCGGGGTGCGACGAGGTCTCACGCACCAGCTTCGACGTTCGGGGATGAACAGGGGCCCGATATGCTGGCCCATCCCGGCGATAGTGTGTCCGGGAGCGAGGCTATCTGCTCGGGCGAAGGTTAAGATTCAACCTCGGGGACAGACTGCATTCTGGAGTTGGTTTCGCGTTTCTGTCCTGGAAGGCCGTTCACGACCGATGCACCCGCCAGCCGGGGCAATACGGCTTGAGCGTGATCGGGACCCCGTCACATTCCGTAAGAAGGACTCGTTGAGATCCGGTTCAGGGAAGCGGCGACGTCAGGCCGGATATCTGTGCCGCATGATCGAGACGCTCAGCTCGGCCAGCTTTCGCAGCACGCCCAGGTCCACGCCCGACAGCTTGCCGATGTAGAGACAGGACTTGCCGGTCTTGTGCGGGCCGAGCCGGTCGAGCAGGTCCAGCTCCTCGGCGACGCCGCTGAGGACGTAGAGCACCATATTGGCCTTGCGCGGCGAGAAGCCGACGATCGGCCAGTCGCCGGTGGGCCCTTTGTAGCTGCCGTAGCCGACGATGCTGCCCCCCCACAGGACCGGCGCCTCGCCGGTGACCTCGGTCAGCATCCTGGCGATCACCTTGCCGTCCTCGCGGCGGACCGGGTTCTCGACGGCGTCGAGAAAGGCCTCGACCGAGGCGTCGGTGGGTCTGGTCTTGGGTTCGGTGGGCACGAAAATCCCTCTTAGATGGTATTTTGTCGTTATTCTCGTTTATATGGCGCAGCCTCGAACGCGCCCATGTCCATGCCGATCATCTCTGTCTTCTTCGGAATCGTCATCCGGATCAATTTCTTCGACCACGCGCCACCGCATCTCCATGCCGGCTACGCAGGGCGCAAGGCGCTGTTCGATATCTCGACCGGGCGGGTCATCGTCGGCCGCCTTCCGCGCAAGGAGACCCGGCTTGTGGTAGAGTGGATTCTGAGGAACCGCGTTGATTTGATGCGCAATTGGGAGTTGGCGTCCCGCGGACTGCCAACCTTCAAGATCGAAGGGCTTGCGGATGAGTGAGTTCAAACTGGTGGATGCGCGGCGCGTAAGGGCGTTGGACGGCTATCGGCTGGAGATCGTCTTCGACGACGACACCGTGGGCGTTGTAGACTTGAGCGAGTTCGTGCGTCTGGGCCCGGTAACCGAGCCATTGCAGGACCCGGACTTCTTCGCCCGGGTGTTTGTCGAGATGGGCGTCCCGACCTGGCCGAACGGCTGCGATATCGATCCGATCAATGCGCGGATGAAGATGGAAGAAGCAGGCACGCTTCGACCGGTGACGGCGGCGGCTTAAGTCTGACCGCAACCCGCCATTGATCACTTGGCGGAGCATGATTTCGGGGGCCGGTTGAACTCCGTCGACACGGGCTTCGCCCGCCGCGACGCGGCAGCCCGCAGGGCTGTCCTTGACTTCAACCGACCCCCGAAGAGCGATCCATCAAGCGCTCGATGGGGTGCTGTGATCGGGGCCTTCGAACAGCTTGAGGGTCAGAACCGGGACCCCTTCGGCTCGGCGACCAGTTGATCCTTGTCCTGCCAGATGATCACGCCGGGGTCGCGGGTCGTCAGCACATCTACGTGGACCCCGCATTCCTCCAGCGCGGTCTTGAGTTCGTACATCCGGCGAATGTGCTCGACGGCCTGCGGCTTGAACCAGGACAGGGCCGGCTGGCCGGGACGCTTCCACCCGCCGCGCTCAAAATGAGAAGGCGTCGCTAGGTTAGCGTTAAACCAGTTGGCAAGCTCGTGGATCGCGGCCAGGGCCCAGCCGGGAGCGCTGTCGTTGTCCTCAGCGAGCTTAAAGGCCTGAAAGAGCCCCAGCCGCGTACGCTGGCCTTCCACGGTTTCAAAGCAGACGAACCGTACGAACACCGGGCGCTCATCCCGAGGACGTTTGGGCCCTTCGATCTTGAGACGCTTTGGCCTCGGCCCCATCAGAGGTTCTTCACGATCCCCTCGACCATCTTCTTGGCGTCGGCGAACAGCATCATGGTGTTGTCGCGGAAGAAGAGTTCGTTCTCGACGCCGGCATACCCCGAGCTCATGCCGCGCTTCACGAACAGCACCGTGCGCGCCTTCTCCACGTCGAGGATCGGCATGCCGTAGATGGCGCTGGTGGTGTCGGTCTTGGCGGCCGGGTTGGTGACGTCGTTGGCGCCGATCACGAAGGCCACATCCGCCGTCGGGAACTCGGCGTTGATGTCCTCCAGCTCGAAGACCTCGTCGTAGG
>JBEIDC010000068.1:0-16856 GCA_040383665.1 Caulobacter sp. | reverse complement strand
GGCGGCGCGGGCGGCGGCCTGGTCTGCGCCGGAGGCCGGGATGACCAGCAACCCGCCGGGCGCCGGCGCCGTGGCGGCGAAGCTCACGGGACGGCGCTGGGTGGCGGCCGCCTTCGTGGCGGACGCCTTCGCGGCGGGCGCGAAGAGGGTGGCGGCGGAGGCGCCGGCGGCGGGGGCGGCGACGAGCGCGGCGGCGAGGCCGGCCACGACGGCCGTGCGGATCAGGGACAAGGCAGGCTCCGGATTCGGTGAATTGAACACATTATCAAGTGGGGCGACCGCCCAGGACAAGCGCGCGTTGGCCTCCATTGCCGGGATTTAACCTTTGGCGGCGGGGCGTCTTGGCCTTTGAACGCGGCCACGATCGGCGCCATGCTGAGCCAACAACAAGGAAACGCCGCATGCTTCGTCCCTCCGCCGCCGCGCTCGCCGCGCTGACGCTCGCCGCCTGCAACGGGACGGCCGACCTGCCGGCCGAGGCCACCTACGGCGCCGCGCCCACGCTGACCGCGCCCGACCCCAACGGCCCGATCCCGACGATCAATCCGGCCAAGGCCGTGGGATGGCCGGCCGGCGGCAAGCCGACGGCGCCGGCGGGCATGACGGTGACCCGTTTCGCCGAGGGCCTGGACCATCCGCGCTGGCTCTACCTGCTGCCCAACGGCGACGTGCTGGTGGCGGAGAGCAACAGCCCGCCGCGCGAGGAAAAGGGCCTGACCGCCTGGGTGGCGAAGATGATGATGAAGCGGGCCGGCGCCGGCGTGCCCAGCGCCAACCGCGTCACCCTGCTGCGCGACGCCGACGGCGACGGCGTGGCCGAGGTGAAGACCCCGCTGCTGACCGGCCTGAACTCGCCGTTCGGCATGGCCCTGGTCGGGGAGTGGCTGTACGTGGCCAACACCGACGCGGTGCTGCGCTGGCGCTACACGCCGGGCGGCGCGGCGCCGACCGGCCCGGGCGAGAAGGTCGTCGACCTGCCGGCCGAAGCGCCCAACGGCCACTGGACCAAGGGTCTGCTGGCCAGCCCGGACGGGAGCAAGCTCTATATCGCCGTCGGTTCGCACTCGAACCTGGCCGAGGGCGGGATCGAGAAGGAGAAGAACCGCGCCGGCATCCTGGAGTTCGACCTGGCGACCGGCGCCCTGCGGCAGTTCGCCAGCGGCCTGCGCAACCCGGTCGGCATGGACTGGGAGCCGACCGGCGGCGCGCTGTGGACGGCGGTCAACGAGCGCGACATGCTCGGCCACGACCTGGTCCCCGACTACATGACCAGCGTGAAGGACGGCGGCTTCTACGGCTGGCCCTACAGCTACTTCGGCCAGAACGTCGACGACCGCATGCAGCCGCAGAACCCGGCGCTGGTGGCGAAGGCCATCGTCCCCGACTACGCCCTGGGCGCCCACACCGCCTCGCTGGGCCTGGCCTTCTATCCGGCCGGCGGATCGCTGGGCGAGGCCTACGCCGGCGGGGCCTTCATCGGCCAGCACGGCTCCTGGAACCGCAAGCCGGTCAGCGGCTACAAGGTCGTCTTCGTGCCCTTCGCCGGCGGCAAGCCGTCCGGCAAGGCCCAGGACTTCCTGACCGGCTTCCTCGACGCCAGGGGCCAGGCGCTGGGCCGCCCCGTCGGCGTGATCCCCGACAGCAAGGGCGCGCTGCTGGTGGCGGACGATGTGGGCGACATCATCTGGCGGGTGAGTCGGTAGTCCTCTCCCTCTTGGGAGAGGGGGACCACCCGGAGGGTGGTGGAGAGGGATGCGCCGCCGTTTGACGGCTGACCGCGGTGTTGGCTTTCACCAAGGCCTCGCCGAGACTTTCGGCGCCGGCGCTTCCCTCTCCACCATGCTCCGCATGGTCCCCCTCCCCCACAAGGGGGAGGAACATACGAAAACGCCCTCCCCGTTGCCGGAGAGGGCGCTTCTTCGTTCAAACCGCCTGAACGCCCTACAGCGCTTCGACGATCGTCACGTTGGCCAGGCCGCCGCCTTCGCACATGGTCTGCAGGCCGTAGCGCTTGCCGTTCTTGCGCAGGGCGTGGACCAGGGTGCTCATCAGCTTGGTGCCCGAGCCGCCCAGCGGGTGGCCCAGCGCGATGGCGCCGCCGTTGACGTTCAGCTTCGACGGGTCGGCGTCGTTGCCCCGCAGCCAGGCCATCGGCACCGGCGCGAAGGCTTCGTTCACTTCGTACAGGTCGATCTCGTTGATCGACATGCCGGCCCGCTTGAGGGCCTTCTGGGTGGCGAACACCGGCTCTTCCAGCATGACGACGGGGTCACCGGCGGTGACGGTCATGTGGTGGATGCGGGCCAGCGGCTCGACGCCCAGGGCCTTGAGGCCGCGCTCGTTGACCACCATCACGCCCGAGGCGCCGTCGCAGATCTGGCTGGAGGTCGCGGCCGTCACGGCCCCGCCCTCGACCAGCAGCTTCACGCCGCGGATGCCCTCGAGGCTGGCCTCGAAGCGGATGCCCTCGTCGATCGTGTGGATCTCCTTGGTGCCGTCGGCCAGGGTGATCTCGACCGCGACGATCTCGTCGCCGAAGGCGCCGCTCTGGGTGGCGGCGATGGCCTTCTGGTGGCTGGAGAAGCCGAACTCGTCCAGCATGTCCTTAGTGAAGCCGTACTTCTTGGCGATCATCTCGGCGCCGGCGAACTGGCTGAACTGGATGCCGGGGTAACGGGCCTGGATCTGCGGGCTCATGTAGGTGCCCATGCCGGCCTTGGCGGCCAGAACCGAGGGGCTGCCCATCGGCACGCGGCTCATGCTCTCGACGCCGGCGGCGATGACCACGTCCATCTGGCCGCTCATCACGGTGGCGGCGGCGAAGTGCAGCGCCTGCTGCGAGGAACCGCACTGGCGGTCGACGCTGGTGGCCGGCACGCTTTCCGGCAGGCCCGAGGCCAGCACCGCGTTGCGGGCGATGTTGACGGCCTGTTCGCCGCCCTGGCCCACGCAGCCCATGATCACGTCCTCGATCAGGGCCGGATCGGCCTTGGTCTGGGCGACCAGCGACTTGAGCACTTCACCGGCCAGATCGGCGGGGTGCCATCCGGCCAGACGGCTGCCCTTGCGGCCACCGGCGGTGCGTCCCGCCGCTACGATATAGGCTTCGCCCATGGGGTCTCTCCCTGAGAGGTTTTCGTTTACGTTCGCGGCAATCTACTCATACGGACGTGCGCGTCGAGTATGACCTTGCGTCACATATATAGGCGCGCCTGCGCGGCAGAGGGACAGGCCGGGGGCGAGATCGCCGAGATCATCGCCTGGATGAAGCGGCTCGACGCGCGGTCGTCGCCGTCACATCCCGTCCAGCGTGGTCAGCAGCGGCTTGCCCAGCGCCTGGGCCAGGCTGTCGAGCGCATAGACCTGCGCCGTACTGCCGCCGCGACTGGCGTTCAGCCACAGCACCGAGGCGATGATCTCCAGCGCCTGGTCGGTCGGCAATGCCCTGTCCGCCTCGTTGATCGCCGCGTCATAGCGGTCCAGCACATCCCCGATCGCCGCCGCCAGGGCGTCCCGCCGTGTCCCGCCCGTGTTCATGTCACCCCTCCGGTTCGTGGGGCGCAGGAAAGCGCGTGGCGGCGGCGGAGGGAAGGGGGCAGGACCCTTCTCCCATCGCGGGAGAAGGTGGCCGCGAAGCGGCCGGATGAGGGGGGCGAGTTCGCTGGCTGCGAGCGGCGCAAGTCTCGCACTAAAGCGCTTGCCTCTGCATATCTATTGTACACAGCGTAAGAAATGCACGCTATAAGCGTGTATGGATGGGGCCGAGCAACAGCCGCTGCCGGACGACGAGTCGCTGCATAGGGCGGGCTGGGTTCGCATCAGTCGGCGAAGCCGGCGCATTCTCAGTCGGCCCCGGGTCGGGCAGGCCTACTGGGTCGATTTCCCCCACGACGCCTATGAGCCGGAGTTCGTCGACGAGCATCCCGGCGTCGTCGTTCGCGCCGCCAGGAGCTTGTATGACACCTGTATTGTCGTGCCGCTCACGACCCGGCCGCAGGGCGAAGAACGGCATGTGCACCGGCTGACGGTGAATCCGAACCCGCTGTCGTCCGCAAAGGGCGTGGTCTCCTTCGCGATCTGCGATCACCTCTATACGGTCAACATCTGCCGACTTCGGCCCATTCTGAACAAGAGGGGGCAGCCCATCTACCCGCGCGTGCCGGCTGACGACCTCCAGGCGATCTTCGTCCGAATCGGATCGGTGATGCCTCAGATCGTAAACACGGCGACGGGAGAACCCGTGACGCCCGCCCCTGCCTCGACCGGGGTGGCCATGCCGCCCGTGCGGGCGAAGGGTCCCAATACGCTTTCACTACCGGCCGCCCGCAAGGATCCGTCCTGAGGTCGATACCTCGCCTTTTGCTTGAATTCCGGGGCCGAACCGCATAGATTGTAGTCACAGCTTCGGCTGCTCGGTCCTCCGGGGCCTCAGGACGACACACCGCAAGGTGCTCAAGGGACTCCCGCGGGGGTCCCTTTTTGCTTGCCCGGTAAGGTGTCCCAGTCCGCCAAGCACCCCGCTTATTCTCGCGGTAGCAGGACCCAAGGTTCGAACCCTTCCCCCTGGAGGGGGGAAGGGCAGGGTTGGGGGTGGGGGAGAGGACGTTCGGGGAGGCGGCGGCTAGCGACGGGCCGGGTCAGCGCGGCCCCCTGCCGGCGCACCCCCATCCCCGACCCTTCCCCCCTCAAGGGGGTAGGGAGAACCCCGTCGATCTCATGGCCGCCAGCGTGCCGGACTGGCCAGTTCCGTCATGGGCAGCGCTTCGCGCTGCCGCGCGGCGGCGGAGGGGGCGAGGCCCGTGTTGGCGGGCCGACCTGACCCGCCCGGCGAAGGCTCAGCATGAGATTGAAGGGGTGTTGGGGGCGCCGTGGTTGTTTGGGGCGCGAAGGAGCCACACGGAATGGTTGACCCTTTCGCGTTGGGCGTTAGAACTTGGGTAACGCCCCCCTCGCATGCCGCGTTGTCGTAACTGCGACGTCTGACTGAAGGGTCAAATAAATGATCGACGACCGCATGACGAATGCGGGACGGGTCGAGAAGGAGGGGGGCGTTTGCCAAAGGCCAAGCTGTCTGAACATTTGGACTCAGAAGCGGCCCTGCTGACCTATCTTGGAATTGGCAAAGGCGAGCATGCGTTCCTAGTAAAACACGCCGGCTATCGATACCGGCCGATGCAGATTCCAAAGCGCAGCGGTGGCGTTCGCACGCTTACAATTCCTGACGACCGCCTAAAGTTCATCCAGCGTAAGCTGCTGGAGCTCCTTGAGACGCTCTATATCGTTCGAGCGCCTGTACACGGCTTTGTCAAAGGCAAGGGCGCAATTTCCAATGCCGACGCTCATCAAGGTCGTACCTATCTACTCAACATCGACCTTGAAGACTTTTTCGGCACTGTTACCCGGAACCGCGTCGAAGGAGTTCTCAAGGCTGTTGGCCTAAGCGAAAAGGTCGCTGGCCTCTTTGGTGCCCTTTGCGTGGTTGGCAACAAGCTGCCCCAAGGCGCGCCGACGTCGCCAATCTTGGCCAACATGGTCTGTTATCGGCTGGATCGAGAGCTGATGGAGTTCGCTGCGCGCCATCGGCTTCGCTACACGCGATATGCGGACGACATTTCACTCTCGGCCTATGTGCAGCCGCTTGGCTTGTTCGAGGGCGATACATTACCGAAATCGGGATTGGTGGCGCTAGAGCAGTTGTCGGCGGAGTTGCGACAAATATTCTTAGGCAACGGGTTTCGGCCCAATCCCCAGAAAATTCGATACTCGGATGCTAAGGCCCGAAAAGAAGTTACTGGGCTCGTCGTCAATGAGTTCACGAATGTTCGCCGCAAGTTTGTCCGAAACCTAAGAGCTGGCCTCTATAGAACTGAGTGCCTTGGCGTAGCGGCTGCTCAGGCGGAACATAAGGCAAAGTTCGGAGCAGACGCTTCGTTGGAAGAAGCGCTCAGAGGGCAGCTTGGATGGATCGCGCAGGTGCGCGGGCGGAACTTTGGGGTGTACCGTACGCTAGCCGGACGATTCAACGAACTGTATCCGGCCCGGCCACTACATATCGACCCGACTTATGACGAGGCGGCTCAGAAGGCAGTTTTCGTCGTTGAGTTCGGAGACGCCGAGTCAAAAGAGTGCTTTCAGGGCACGGCGTTCTTCCTCGACGGTGTGGGCTTGGTGACAGCGTTTCACGTACTTGAAGACTTGGATGTCGAGTGGGCCGATCTTTTTCGGCCGCATGAGCCGGCGAAAAAGTTCAAGGCGAGGCCCGGTGCAAAGAAGTGCAAGCATCGAGATCTCATGATCCTGGAGCACGATGTGCCGCCCGAGGAACAGGTGTTCCTAAAAGCCGGGCTCGTTCCGCAGCGGGGGCGAGAGGCGATAATGGCACTCGGGTTTCCGTCCTTCCACCACGGTGACGAGTTGAGCAAGCGGCCCGGCGACATAGTCGGGCGTCTGACTCGGCACGCAGTCAAATACATCGAGGTTGATGCCAATCTCAGCGACGGTCTCAGTGGTGGGCCGATCGTTAACGATCGCTATGAGGTTCTCTGCGTTGTGCACAAAGGCGGTGGCGAGGAGCCAAGGCAGTTAGCTGTCCAAATAGGTGATCTTTTGGCTCTGGCGGGCGAGGGCTAGCCCCCCCCCCCCTCACACCCCCATCACCACCGTATTCTTCACCTCCTCCAGCACCGCATAGGTCCGCGTTTCCCGGACGCCGGGCAGGTTGACCAGGGTCTCGCCCAGGAAGGCGCGGTACGCCGCCATGTCCGAGACGCGGGCCTTGATCAGGTAGTCGAAGCCGCCGGCGACCATGTGGCACTCCAGGATCTCCGGCGTTCTCCGCACGGTGGCGGCGAACTTCTCGAAGGTGTCGGCGGTGGTGCGGTCCAGCTGGATCTCGACGAAGATCATCAGGGCGCGGTCGATCTTCTCCGGGTCGAGCAGGGCGGCGAAGCCGGTGATGAAGCCGCGCTCGCGCAGGCGGCGGAAACGGTCGTGGCAGGCGGCGGGGGACAGGCCCACGGCGGCGGCCAGGTCCTGGTTGGTGATCCGGCCGTCGGCCTGCAGCACGCGCAGGAGGCGGCGGTCGGTCTCGTCCAGCGTATGAAGATTATTCGGCGGGATTTGGCTCATGTGTTGAAAGTTACGGTCGATGCGCAAAGATACCAAGCACATTTGGCGTGACCACAGGCATAACCGGCGTATCTTCAGCCCCCTCCGCCAACACGGTCGCCGCCGCCCATGCGCAAGCCCTCGTCCCCCCTTCTTGCGGGCCTCGTCGCGGCCCGCGCCGCCATCGCGCCGCTGTACCGCACCCCGGAGCCCGTGCGGCTCGCCGCCCTGATCCCCGACGCCCGGCTCGATGACGCGACGCGCGGCCGTGTGGAGGCCCAGGCGAAGCTGCTGCTCGCCGACCTGCGCAAGGCCGGGACCGAGGGCTGGGTCGAGCAGTTCCTGCAGGAATACAGCCTGACCACCGACGAGGGCGTGGCCCTGCTGTCGCTGGCGGAGGCCTATCTGCGCGTGCCCGACCCGCTGACCGCCGCCGACCTGGTGCGCGACAAGCTGGGCCGCGCCGACTGGAGCGCCCACCGCGGGGCCTCGGACTCGGTGCTGGTCAACTCCGCGACGCTCGGCCTGATCCTGGCGCGCGGCCTGATGGACGACGAGGCCGGCGCCCTGAAGAAGCTGGTCGGGCGGCTGGGCGAGCCGGCCATCCTCAAGGCCGTGGCCGCCGCCATGCAGATGATGGGCGAGGCCTTCGTGCTGGGCCGCACCATCGAGGAGGCGCTGAAGCGCGCCGACCGTCGCGGCTCCGTCGCCTTCCGGCACAGCTTCGACATGCTGGGCGAGGCGGCGAAGACCGCCGCCGACGCCGACCGCTATCTGAAGGCCTATGTCGACGCCATCGAGGTGATCGGGCGCAGCGAGGGCGGGAAGGGCGACATGCACGCCCGCGACAGCATCTCGGTGAAGCTGTCGGCCATCCACCCGCGCTACGAGACGGCCAAGGACGCCCGCGCCGTGCCCGAGCTGATCGAGCGCACCCTGCGGCTGGCCCGGCTGGCGAAGCTGCACGGCATCGGCCTGACCATCGACGCCGAGGAAGCCGAGCGGCTGGAGATGAGCCTCGACATCATCGCCGCCGTCGCCGCCGACCCGGACCTGACCGGCTGGGATGGCCTGGGCATGGCGGTTCAGGCCTATCAGCGCCGCGCGCCGGCGGTGATCGCCTGGGTCAACGCGCTGGGCCTCGCCACCGGTCGCCGCATCACCGTGAGGCTGGTCAAGGGCGCCTACTGGGACAGCGAGATCAAGCGCGGCCAGGAACGCGGCCTGCCGGACTATCCGGTCTTCACCCGCAAGGCGGCGACCGACGTGAGCTACCTGGCCTGCGCGAAGGCCATGCTGGCCTCGCCCGGCATCTATCCGGCCTTCGCCACCCACAACGCCCTGACCGTGGCCACCATCCTGGACTGGGCGGGCGAGCGGCGGGACTGCGAGTTCCAGCGCCTGCACGGCATGGGCGCGGGCCTCTATGAGCGGCTGATCGCCGAAAAGGGCGTGGCGGCGCGGGTCTATGCGCCGGTCGGCGGCTACCGCGACCTGCTGGCCTATCTCGTGCGCCGCCTGCTCGAAAACGGGGCCAACACCAGCTTCGTCCACCAGATCGCCGACGAGACCGTCTCCGACGACGAACTGCTCGCCGACCCCGTCGCCCTCGTCGAGGCCGCCGGCCTCCAGCCGCACAGCAGGATCCCGTCCCCCATGGCCCTCTACGCCCCCGAACGCGTCAACTCCGCCGGCCTCGACCTGACCGACCGCGCCGTGCTGGACGGGCTGGTGAAGGAGATGGGGAAGACCTGGGCCGCGTCGCACAAGGCCGCCCCGCTGATCGGCGGCAAGGCCGTGGCCGGGACAGGCAAGCCGGTGACCGATCCGGCGGATGCGCGCCGCGTGGTCGGGTCGGTGGTCGAGGCCAGCCTCGCCGACGTCGACCGCGCCCTGTCGCTGGCCCACGCCGCCCAACCCGCCTGGGCCGCCACCCCGGTGGTCGAGCGCGCCGCGATCCTCGACCGCATGGCCGACCTGCTGGAGCGCGACCACGTCCATCTGATGGCACTCTGCGTGCGCGAGGCGGGCAAGTCGATCCCCGACGCCCTGGCCGAGGTGCGCGAAGCGGTCGACTTCTGCCGCTACTACGCCGCCCGGGCCCGCGAGACTTTCGTCCCCGTGGCCCTGCCCGGGCCGACGGGCGAGCGCAACGAGCTGGTCCTGACCGGCCGGGGCGTCATCGCCGCCATCAGCCCGTGGAACTTCCCGCTGGCCATCTTCCTGGGCCAGGTCGCCGCCGCCCTGGTGGCCGGCAACGCTGTGGTCGCCAAGCCGGCGCCGCAGACGCCGCTGGTCGCCTACGCGGCCACGCTGCTGCTGCACGAAGCCGGCCTTCCCACCGGTGCGCTCGCCCTGCTGCCCGGCGGTCCCGAGATCGGCCAGGCGATGACCGCCGACCCTCGGGTGATGGGCGTGGTCTTCACCGGCTCGACCGGCACGGCGCGCAGGATCGCCCGCACCCTGCTGGAGGACGAGACCCGCCCGCTGGTCCCGCTGATCGCCGAGACCGGCGGCCTGAACGCCATGATCGTCGACTCCACAGCCCTGCCCGAACAGGTGGTCAACGACGTGATCGTCTCGGCCTTCCAGAGCGCCGGGCAGCGCTGCTCGGCCCTGCGACTGCTCTGCCTGCAGGAGGATATCGCCGTCAAGGTGCTGGAGATGCTGCAAGGGGCGATGGCCGAGCTGACCCTGGGCGATCCCGGCGACATCGCCACCGACATCGGCCCGGTGATCGACGCCGCCGCACAGGGCAGTCTCAACGCCCATATCGAGGCGCACCGGGCCAGGGTGCTGCACCAGCTGCCGCTGCCGGCCGCCTGCGCGAACGGGACCTTCGTCGCCCCGACCGTGATCCGGCTGGACCGTGTGGAGGACCTGACCCGCGAGGTGTTCGGCCCGGTCCTGCATGTGACGACCTGGAAGGCCGGCGAGCTGGGCCGGCTGGTCGACCGCATCAACGCCTCCGGCTACGGCCTGACCATGGGTCTGCACAGCCGCATCGGCGAGGCGGCCGACATCGTTCGCGGCAAGGCGAAGGTGGGCAACCTCTACGTCAACCGCTCGATGATCGGCGCCGTGGTCGGGGTGCAGCCGTTCGGCGGCGAGGGCCTCAGCGGCACCGGCCCAAAGGCCGGCGGTCCGCACTACCTGGCCCGGTTCGCGGTCGAGCGGACGGTGTCGGTCGACACCACCTCTGCCGGCGGCAACGCGACGCTGCTGAGCCTGGAGGACTGACCCGGAGACAGCGTCCGCTACAGCGGCAGCGCCCTCCGCGTGAGCAGGTGGAAGCGCAGGCACATCGCCGCCGCCGCCACCGCCAGTCCGATGGCCAGCCCGATCCAGACGCCCAGGCCCTCCATCTTCAGATGGACCCCGAGCAGGATGCAGACCGGCGCACCGATCAGCCAGTAGGAGCCGCCGGCCAGCAGCATCGGCATGCGGGCGTCCTTGAGGCCCCGCAGCGCCATGGCCCCGACCACCTGCAGGGCGTCGACCAGCTGGAACGCGGCCGCCACCTTCAGGAACAGCGCTGTCAGCGCGATGACCTGCAGGCTCTGCTCGTCCCGGCCGGCGATGTAGAGCCCGGCGATCCATTCGCCGTTCAGGAACATCAGCACCCCGAACAGGCTGATCAGCCCGGCGCCCACGATCATCGCCGTGAAGCCGGCCCGTCGCGCGCCCTCGCGGTCGCCGGCGCCGGCGAACCGTCCGACCCGCACCGTCGCGGCCATCGCCACCCCCAGCGGAATCATGAAGGTCACCGAGGCGAAGTTCAGCGCCACGCCGTGCGCCGCCAGCGGCGCGGCTCCGAAGGTGCCGACCACCAGGGTCATGGCGTTGAACAGCATGGCCTCGAACAGGATCGTCAGCCCGATCGGGATCCCCAGCATCATGATCTCGCGCAGCTTGCCCATGACCGGCCGACCGAAGCGTCGCAGGATGCGGTAGGCGCGCAGCGTCGGCGTCAGCCGGACGACGACCAGCATGGCCAGGAAGGACCAGACCGCCGACAGCGACGTCGCCAGTCCCGCCCCGGCCAGGCCCATCTTCGGCAGACCGAGCTCGCCGAAGATCAGCGCCCAGGCGAGAACGCCGTTGAACAGGATCGCCGACAGCATCACCCAAAGCGCCGCGTTGGGCCGGTTCAGCGCGGTGGCGAAGTTGCGCAGCACCTGGAAGCCGAACGAGAAGGGCAGGCCGATGCACAGCATGGCCGTGAACTGTCCCGCGCCCATGGCCAGCACGGGGTCCTGACCCAGATGGTCGAGGATCCATCGGCTGGACAGCAGGATCGGCATCAGCGGGATCGACAGCAGGATGGCGCTCCACAGGCCCATGCGGACCACATGGCGGACGCCGGCCTTCGCCTTCGGCCTGGCGCCGATCATCTGGGCGACCATGGGCGAAACCGCCGATGCCGGCCCGCTGCCGACCAGCCAGCAGAAGTAGTAGACCGTGTTGCCGATCAGCGCCGCCGCCAGCGCTTCGGTCGACAGCCGGCCCAGCAGGACGGTGTCCGTGGCCAGGATGGCCATCTGCGCCAGCTGGGTGACGATCAGCGGGCCGGACAGGATCAGCAGTTCGCGCGCCTCCACCACGAAGCGGTCGCGGCGGCCGGTCTCGGGGGCGGGGGCCGCGCTGACGGCGGCCGGTGGGCTTGTCTCGTCGATCATCGATCGGACTTTCTGGTGTCCGGGCCCGATGCGGAGAGGGGGCATGAAAAAACCCTCCGGAGCATCGGGCTCGGGAGGGTCGGAAGGGCCTTGGACCTGCGGGGGTCTAGGCGGCTTGTTCCTCGCGAGCAGGGTCGGCGCAACGACCGCCATCAACGGCGGACGGGAGCGTCCGGCAGTCAATGAAGGTGGCGACGGTCATGGTTCGAGGGCTCGCGGAAAAAGGTCCTGTCGGACCGGGCGTTGGGCCGAGGTACCTTCGCCGAACGCGGGTGTCAATGTGGGGACTGGATGCCATGTCCCCCTAGCGCGGCAGGGTAAAGGTCTGGCCGCCGATCCAGGGCGCCGGTTTGGGGGCCGGTCCGGCCAGGGCCTCGAAGGCGGCGACGAAGTCCTCGTCCTTGAGCAGGCCCGGCGACTGGTAGCTGACGAACATCAGGCCGGTGATCAGCGCGTCCAGCGCGATCACGAACTGTCCCGCCGGCATCGGCAGTTCGCCGGGCGGCAGGATGCGGGAAAACCCGTCGGCCATGGCCTGGTAGGCCGAGGCCTGCTGGATCGCGGTGCGGGCCCGGGCCTGCGGATTGGTCAGCAGGTAGAGCTGGAAGGCCGCCGCGCTGGCCGCCATCGGCGCACGCCGCCGCGCTTCCGCAGCCACCGCCAGCCCCAGGATGCGCATCTGGGTGCGGAACGACTCGCCGGGGCGGAAGTCGGCGCTGACTGGACGCAGCTGGCTGTCGACCACCGCCAGGAACAGCTCCTCGCGGCTCTTGAAGTTGCCGTGGAAGGCGCCGCGCGTCATACCGGCCCGGGCGCAGATCTCGTCGAGCGAGGCGCGGTCGAAGCCCTTCTCGGCGATGATCCCCGCGGCCGCCTCGATGAGCGCCGCCCGCGTCCGCTGTCGCTTGTCGCCCTTGGGCGCGCCCTTGCCGCCGGCCATGAGTCCGCTCCCTTGGATACACGGAGGTATTTGATACGGGTTCGGATGAAATGCCAAGCGACCCTCGCGATCTCTCGACGGCGTTCGCCGCCGCGTCGCCCCCGACGACGCCCCCCTTTCGGATCATTCGCCGCCGGCCCGCGCCGCGTGATCTCGTCGCGAGCGGAGGAGGGAGACCATCATGCCGAAGACGAGGATAGGGCTGGCCGGCGTGGCGGCGGCGCTGACGCTGGCAGGGGCGGCGAGCACAGCCGCGGCCTATCCGCCAAAGGACGCGGACTGGGTGGCGCTCCAGACCAATGCCGGCGCCGTGGTCGCTGCCTGGGACGAGATGGATTTCGTTGCGACCTACAACGCCACCGACATGTCCGACATGGGCGCCTTCCGCGCGACGATGAAGGCCAGGATGGCCGGGGTGAACGCCGCCTGCGCCCAGGTGCGCGACCAGATCGGGTCCGGCGGCCTCTTCGGACCGGAGATGTGGACCCAGGGCTTCCGCCAGACCTGCTGGGCGATGGCCACCTTCCAGAAGGACTTCACGCCGAGCGCCGGGGGCAAGCTTTGCGGCGAGGTCAAGGATGCGCTCAATTTCTTCAAGCAGTACAGGCCGGCCAGGTCGCCGGCCCCGTTTCCGATGGCCGCCGTCCATGTCGGCCGCTTCATCGAGATCAACGAGACCCTGAAATCGACCGTTGGAGAGTGCCGCTAGCCTGACAAGGCCGCGCCCATCGCCACCATCGCCGCCCGCGTCGCGTCGTCGGCCGGGAACAGCAGCTCAAGCCTGAGGTCGCGGATGGTGACGTCCTGGCTGGTGCCGAACTGGGCGATCGTCGACAGGAAGCCCAGGTCCGGCCCCGGCGTCCGCAGCACCACCGGCGCCAGCGGTCGGCGTTGCAGGGTCGACGTGCGGTAGGGAGGCAGGATGGCGGCGGCCTGCAGGGCCTCCAACTGGTCGTGCAGGACCGCGTCGTCGGCGGCTTCGAGCGCTTCGAGCTGGATGCGGGCGGTCATCTCGGCCAGCACCTCGGGGTAGTTGGCGATGGCCACCGGCGCCAGCGGGCTGTCGGTCAGCATCCGGACCACGTTCATCGGCCCGGCGCCGTCGTGCAGGGGCGTCAGCAGCGCCCGGGCCGTCGGGTTGGCGTCCAGGATCGTCCAGTGCCGGTCGCATAGCAGGGCCGGGTAGGGCGAATGCCGGGCGATCATCTCGTCCAGCACCGCGCGGAACGGCCCCAGCGCCGCCGAGTCCAGCGGCGAGGCGGGAAACACCGGGGCGAATCCGGCCGCCTGCAGCAGCGCGTTCTGCGACCCCAGCGGCAACAGCAGGCCGTGGGCCAGCTGCAGCACCATTTCCCGGCTCGGCCGGGCGCGCCCGGACTCGAGAAAGGACAGGTGCCTTGCCGAGACATCGCAGGTCAGGGCCAGGTCCAGCTGGCTCATCCGGCGGGCCGCCCGGGCCCGGCGCAGGGCGGCGGCGAAGGGGCCCGTCTCCGGGCGGTCGAGGGTGTCCGATACGCTCATGGCCGCCAGCGTCGCAGCGCCGCCCGGCCCTGTCCATGACCCCCCAGGTAATTGCGGCCCCTATGTCCCTTCACCACCCTGCGGCGTCTCGATGTGAGGTCTGGAGGGTTCGATGACCGGTGTGTGGAAGATCTGGATGCGGGTGTGGTTCGCCGCGGCGCTGCTGTTCGGGGCGGTTCTGTGGCTGGCGGGGATCCCTGGCGCGGACGGCCCGGCCAGGCTGGTGCTGGCGACGGTGAGCGGCGACCCGGCGACGGGCGACCTTCTGGACCTGCCGGCCATGCGTTTCGCCCTCGCCCTGCAGGGCGCCCTGACCATCGGCTGGATGCTGACCCTGATGGCCGCGATCAAGGGCGCCGAGGCGGTGGGGCCGACCCTTTGGCGCAGGATCCTGGTGGCTGTGGTGGTCTGGTGCGTGATCGACAACATCGTCTCGATCACGACCGGCTTCGGGCTCAACGCGGTCTCCAACACCCTGCTGACGATCGGCTTCCTGATCCCGGTGATCGGTTCGGGCGTCCTGCGGCGGGCGTAGGCGGCGTCGTCGGCGGCTGTCCCCGGTGAGGTTTTTTCTGTATGGGCGAGCCAGACATGACCCGCCCGCCCCACACGCTCTCCGTCGCCCCGATGATGGACTGGACCGACCGGCACTGCCGGGCTTTCCACCGGGTCCTGACGCGCCGGGCGCTGCTCTATACCGAGATGGTCACCACCGGGGCGGTGATCCACGGCGATCGCGAGCGGCTGCTGGGCTACGACGCGGTCGAGCATCCCGTGGCGCTGCAGCTGGGCGGATCGGAGCCGGCGGACCTGGCCGCTTCCGCCAGGATCGGCGCGGACCTCGGCTACGACGAGATCAACCTCAACGTCGGCTGCCCGTCCGACCGGGTGCAGAGCGGCCGGTTCGGCGCCTGCCTGATGCGCGAGCCGGCGCTGGTCGCCGACTGCGTTGCGGCGATGATCGCCGCGGTGAAGGTCCCGGTGACGGTGAAGTGCCGCATCGGCGTCGATGACCAGGACCCGGAACAGAGCCTGTTCGCGCTCGTCGACCTGTCGGCGAAGGCGGGGGTGAGCACCTTCATCGTCCACGCCCGCAAGGCCTGGCTGCAGGGCCTGTCGCCGAAGGAGAACCGCGACATCCCGCCGCTCGACTATCCGCTGGTCCAGCGGCTGAAGCGCGAGCGGCCCGAGCTGACCATCGTCCTCAACGGCGGCGTGCCGGACCTCGACGCCGCGCAGGTCCAGATCGCCGGCGGCGTCGACGGCGTCATGCTGGGCCGTGCCGCCTATCACGAGCCCGCCCTGCTGGGGCAGGTGGATCGCCGCCTGTTCGGCGAGGCCGTCGCCGACGTCGATCCCTTCGAAGCGGTGGAGGCCTACAAGCCGTATCTGTCGGCCCGCCTCGCCGAGGGCTGGCGGCTGGCTTCCATGACGCGGCACATGCTGGGGCTGTTCCACGCCATGCCCGGCGGCCGCATCTGGCGGCGTATCCTGACGGTGGAGGGCAACAAGCCGGGCGCGGGCCTCGAGGTCGTCGACGCGGCCCTGGCGGCGGTGCGCGAGGCGTTCGAGCGCCGGCGGGACGCGGCCTGAGGCGGGGACTGCTTCCGGCATCGCCGGTAGCTGTCCCTCAATACAGTCCGACGCTGTTGAGGGACAGCTACGCTTCGCGAAGCAGTCCCCGAATGCGTCGGGCCTCCAGCTGGCGGGTTGAGGCGTCCCTACGGCTTCAGGATCAGCGAGGTCCGCGTCGCCTCGAAGGACTGCAGCTTGCCAAGATAACTCATGCCCAGCAGCGAGGTGTGCAGGCCGCGTTCGATGACCAGGGCGTCGACGTTGTCCACCCGGGCGCCGGCGATGGAGATCGAGCGCAGGTGGACGGCGGCGGCCTTCACCTTGCCCTCGGCGGTGATGACGTCATAGCGGTAGTCGAGCCCGGCCGGATTGTAGCCCAGGCGCCGGGCGTCGTCGGCGGTCAGGGCCACGGCCGTGGCGCCGGTGTCGACCAGGAAACGGATCACCTTGCCGTCCACCATGGCCTCGGCCCAGTAGTGGCCGTCGGCGCCCTTGCTGATCTGTGCGGTCGTGGCGGGCGCCGCGGGAGCCTTGACCGCCGTCTCGGCGTGAATCACCGGGATGGCGGCCTGGGCGCCGTCGTCGAGGCTGGCGACGGTGCGGGCGGCCCCGATGGCCGACAACGCCGCGATACAGCCGATCGCCAGCACCCTGATCATCCGTGAAACTCCGCCTTCTGGCTTTGCCGGAGGGCGGATCACGCCCCATCGCCGCGCACAGTAGGGGCGGCGGGTTTGCAACGCGTGAACGGGGGCAAGGGTTGGGTAAGGTGGTGTGGGGGCTGTGCGTCCTTCCCCCGGATCAAGTTCGGGGTCGCAAAGCGCTCGCTCCTCAGTATGACGAACTCAGTGGATAGCAAACCACGTTCGTCTTGGTGAGGAGCCGGCTCCTGGGCCGGCGTCGCGAACCACGCAGAGCCTTACGCCAGTCCCAGCTTATCCGGCCGGATCCGCGACCGGCGCTCCGGCAGTTCGGTCATCAGGCGGGCGCGCTCGTCCTCGGGCAGGCGCGCCCAGCCGGCGATCTCCATCAGC
>JBEIDC010000067.1:0-16886 GCA_040383665.1 Caulobacter sp. | reverse complement strand
TTCGGGCCACCCATGAACACCAGCACTCGAAGGGGTGGTCGACCGTCGGCGGCCAGCCTCAACGTCACCACGCATGGGTGGCCCGAACAAGTCGGGCCATGACGCGGGAGGGGGCGGTTAAGGCGACGGTTCCGACCCCACCAGCCCCCCGGTCACCGAACGACCAGCACCGGCACGTCGCTGTGGGTCAGCACCTCGGCCGTCACGCTGCCCAGTACAAGGCGGCCGATGCCGCGGCGGCCGTGGGAGGCCATGACGATCAGGTCGCAGCCGCGCGCCTTCGCCGTGGTGATGATCGCCTCGGCGGGCAGCGCGTTCTCGACCAGGACCGTTTCGACTGTGACGCCGCTGCCGGCCGCCGCCTCCCTGGCCGTGGCGAGCAGCTGTTCGGCGGCCCCCCGCTGGCTGGCGGTGTAGTCGTCATAGGCCATCGCGGTCAGGCCGCCGTCGAACCCGGCATAGACCGGCAGCCGCTCGGTCACGGTGACGAGGGTGACCTTGGCGCCGAGGCTCTTGGCCAAGGCAAGAGCCTGGTCGACGCCCTTGCGGGCAAGCTCGGAGCCGTCGGTGGAAACGAGGATGTGCTTGTACATGGGGCTTCCCTCCTGGGACCTTTGTCACGGGCATAGTGCACCGACGCGCGGACGCGGGGTTGATCGAGGTCAACAGACGGGCGGGAATTGCGTTCCGGCGCGGGCGCCTTGCGTGCTTCGACAGGCTGCCCGCGGCCGCAGCTCAGCATGACGTGAGGGGGGGGTCTTCTGACCACGTCATCCTGAGCCGCCGCGAAGCGGCGTGTCGAGGGACGCATTGAGGCAAGATCACGCTATGTTCCCCCCATGAGGCCCGAGATTCTGTTTCCGCTGTTCTCCCCCGTCTCGACGCTCAAGGGCGTCGGGCCGAAGAACGAGCCGTTGGTGCAGAAGCTGGCCGGGCCGCTGGTGCGGGACGTGCTGTTCCTGGGGCCGCAGTCGCTGGTCCACCGCACGCCCACGACCGTCGACAGCGTCGTCGACGGACAGGTCCACACCCTGATCGTCGACATCGAGCAGCATACGAAGCCGCCGCGGATGGACGTGCCCTACAAGATCAGGGCCTTCGACGGCACGGCCTTCCTGACCCTGATCTGGTTCCGGAGGCATGGCGAGCACCTGCTGCGCAGCCATCCGGTAGGGTCGCGGCGCGTGGTCAGCGGCAAGATCGAGCGCTGGGGCAACGAGATCCAGATGGCGCATCCCGACTACGTCGTCGCGGTCGAGAAGGCAGCCGATGTACCGGAGGTCGAGGCCGTCTACCCCGCCACCGCCGGCCTGCCCGCGCGCACGGTGCGCAAGCTGGCGCATGAGGCGCTTGCCCGCGCGCCGGACCCGGCTGAATGGCAGGACCCCGCCTGGCTGGCCCGCGAGGGCTTTCCGACCTGGCGCGAGGCGCTGGAGGCGTATCACAACCCGGCGACCGAGGCGGACCTGTCGCCGCTGTCGCCGGCCCGCCAGCGGCTGGCCTTCGACGAACTGCTGGCCCACCAGCTGGCGCTCGCCCAGCGCAAGGCGGCGCGTCGGACGCACCCCGGCGCGATGATCCCGGCCGGACAGCTGGCGGGCCGCATCGAGGCCGCCCTGCCCTGGAAACTGACCGGGGCGCAGATCCGGGCGCTGTCGGAGGTGCGCGGCGACCTGCAGTCGGGCGAGCGGATGAGCCGGCTGCTGCACGGGGATGTCGGGGCGGGCAAGACCATCGTGGCCATGCTGGCCATAGCCGACGCCGCCGAGGCTCGCCTGCAGTCGGCGCTGATGGCCCCGACCGAGATCCTCGCCCGCCAGCATTTCGAGACCATCGCCGGGCCGCTGGAGGCGCAGGGCCTTCGGGTGCTGCTGCTGACCGGCCGCGACAAGGGCGGGGTGCGGGCCGAGAAGCTGATGGCGCTGATGGACGGCACGGCCCAGGTCGCCGTCGGCACCCACGCGTTGTTCCAGGACGAGGTGAGGTTCCGCGATCTGGGCCTCACCATCATCGATGAGCAACACCGCTTTGGCGTCAACGAGCGCAAGCGGCTGCAGGCCAAGGGCGAGAGCGCACACCTGCTGGCCATGTCCGCCACGCCGATCCCGCGCACGCTGGAGCTGACCGTCTTTGGCGACCTGGACGTCAGCCGCATCGACGAAAAGCCGCCGGGCCGCACGCCGGTAGCCACCCGCGCCGTCCCCTCCCCGCGCATGGGCGAGATCGTCGAGCGGCTGAAACAGGCGGTGAAGGACGGGGCCCAGGCCTTCTGGATCTGCCCGATGGTCAGCGAGAGCGACTTCGCCGACCTCGCCGCCGCCGAGAAGCGGGCAGAGGCGCTGCGCACGGTCATGGGCGCCCAGGTCGGTCTGGTCCACGGCCAGATGCCGCCGGCCGAGAAGGACGCGGTGATGGCGGAGTTCGCCGAAGGCCGCCTGCCGGTGCTGGTCGCCACCACCGTGGTCGAGGTCGGGGTCAATGTGCCCAACGCTACCATCATGGTCATCGAACAGGCCGAGCGCTTCGGCCTGGCCCAGCTGCATCAGCTCCGCGGCCGGGTCGGACGCGGCCGGCGGGAAAGCGCCTGCGTGCTGCTCTACGATCCGCCGCTGTCGGACACCGCCCAGCAGCGGCTCGACATCCTGCGCCGGACGGACGACGGCTTCGTCATCGCCGAGAAGGATCTGGAGCTGCGCGGCGGCGGCGACCCGCTGGGCCTGAAACAGAGCGGCTTTCCGGCCTACCGGCTGGCCGATCCGGTCGCGCACAGGACCATGATCGCCGCAGCCGCCGACGACGCCCGGCTGATCCTGGCGCGGGACCCGAAGCTCACCTCGCCGAGGGGCCAGGCGGTGCGGGTGCTGCAGGAACTGTTCGACTGGAAGCCCTCGGGTTTGACTGACGCCGGGTGAAGGGTCCCAATCGCGAGTCATGAGCGATCTCGAAACAGCCTTGAACGCCATCGCCCCGAAGCTGGGCGGCCAATCGGTCACCGGCCTGCGTCGCCTGTCCGGCGGGGCCAGCCAGGAGACCTGGGCCTTCGCGCTCGATTCGGGCCGGCCGCTGATCCTGCGCCGCAAGCCGGCGGGGGCCGGCTCGCCCACCGGCAACGCCAATCCGCTGGCCACCGAGGCCGCATTGATCCGCGCCGCAACCCTGCAAGGCGCGCCGGTGCCCGAGGTGCTCCACGTCAGCGCTCCGGGCAGCGACATCGGCGAGGCCTACGTCATGTCAGCGATCGAGGGCGAGACCCTGGGCAAGCGCATCGCCCAGGGCGAGGCCTTCGCCGCCATCCGCCCGAGGCTGGCCTTCCAGTGCGGCGAGGCGCTGGCGAAGATCCATGCCATCCCGCTCGAGGGCCTGCCCGATCTGGCCCGGTCGAGCGCGCTGGATGAGCTCGAGAAGTACGAGACGGTCTACCGCAACCTGGGCGCCCGCAGGCCGATCCTGGAAGCGGCCTTCAAATACCTGAAGGACCGGGCGCCGGCCCTGGAGCGACCGGTGATGCTGCATGGCGATTTCCGCAATGGAAACATCATGTTCCACCCGGAAGCTGGCGTTGCGGCCATCCTCGATTGGGAGCTGGTCCATATCGGCGACCCGGCCGAGGACATGGGCTGGCTCTGCACCGCCTCCTGGCGGTTCGGCGGCGCCAAGCCCGTGGGCGGCTTCGGCGACTACGCCGACCTGCTGGCCGGCTACGAAGCGGCCGGCGGCACGCCGATCCCGCTGGAGCGGGTGCTCTACTGGCAGATGCTCGGCTCGCTGAAGTGGGGCGTGATGTGCGAGGGCATGTACGCGTCCTACGCCAACGGCTCTGACACCTCGGTCGAGCGGCCGATGATCGGCCGCCGCACATCGGAGTGCGAAATCGACCTTATGGCCCTGCTGGAGGCTGCCCGATGATCACCCATCCGACCGCCTCGGAGCTGATCGAGGCGGTGATCCGCTTCATCGAGGACCGCGCCGCGCCACAGCTGAAGGATCGCGACGCCTTCCTGGCCCGGGTCGCCGTCAACGCCCTCAACACCGTTCGGCGCGAGATCGAACAGGGACCGGCGGCCGAGGCCTCCGCCACCGAACGCCTCGGGGCCATCCTGGGCCGCGACGGAACCTGGGCCGAGCTCAATGAAGCGCTCTGCGCCGGCATCGAAGACGGCAGCATCGACGCCGCCGACCCGGCGGTGATGGCGCATCTGAAGGCCAGCATCATAGACCAGGTCCGCATCGACCAGCCCAACTACGCCGGCCTCAGGACGCTGGCGGGCTGACGGTCCTCGGGCCGGCTCAGTCGATCCGGTTGATCGGCGAGGGGCGCACCGGGATCGAGGTCTCGATGGGCGGCGCGCCCTTGGGGTAGGCGTCGCGGCCGATCAGGGCCGAGACCCGCGCCTGGGCGTCCACCTCAAGGTCGAGGTAGAAGAGGTTGTAGGGAGGAACCTTCAGGCGATCAGCCCAGCTGCGGGCGGGTTTGAACACGTTCGACTTCGGCTTGCCGACGTCCAGAACCCCGCCGACGCACTGCGCCCCGACCTGCCTCTGCAGGAAGGCCGGACGCTCGTTCCATTCGAACCCGGTCGCCACGGCGGCGCCCAGATTGTCCCTGTCCGGCGCGGGCGCGTCGCTGCGCGCGCCCAGCAGCGGATTGACGCAAAGCGCCGCCCGGTCACCCAACTCGACCAGCTGCCCCCGATCGTTCCAGACCAGAGATCGCTCCAGCAGCTCGCGGGCGCTGCGTTCACGCGGCGTCGCCCAGGCGACCGCGCAGCGGGCCTGGTCCCGCGTCCGGCAGGCGGGGACGAGGGCGCCTTCGCCGTAGCGGTCAGCGGGAACGATGCTCTCGATCAGATAGACCCCGGCCAGCCGCCCGCGCAGCCTGGCGTCCGGCGCGATCTCCTCGCGAAGCAGACGGTCCGCCAGCAGGCCGCCCTGCTCGACGCCGACGATCACCAGAGGACGACCGGTGTCGTGGCTCCGTCGCCAGACCCGGAAGGCGGTCAGCACATCGGTGTAGGCGAAGACGCGGGCGCTTCGCGCGTCGTCGCGAAGGGTCAGGTGGGAGTAGAGGCTGGCCTGGCGGTAGTGCGGCGCGAAAACGCGCCCGACCCGCGCGAAGGGGCCGGCGTAGTTGGGCAGCATCGTCCGGAGGGTTAGACGCCAGGCGTCCGCGTCCCGCCAGGGAGAGTTCCAGTGATCGCCGCCGTTGTAGGTAGTTGGCCCGATGAAGAACACGTCGGCCGGGAGCGCCGGCTCGACGCCCGCGTCCGGGAACAGCGCCCAGGCGCGCGTCTCCGTGTAGTCGGCCGCGCCGGGCGGCTTGTAGGTCTGGAACGGAACACGCGGATCCAGCGTGGAGCGGATGATCTCCACCCGCATCAGCCAGGCGGCGGCCAGCAGCACGGCGACCGTGATCACGGCCCCGAGGAAGACCCAGCGCTTGAAGCCCTTCAAACCCCACATGCGAAGAGCGTTACACGACGTCGCAAAGCGCGTCTGCATCCTGTAGCGGCGACCATCACCGATAGGGGTCGGCGGCGCTCAGGTACTTCTGGACATACTCGGTGACGCCGTCTTCGAGCGGGGTCATCTGGCCCGGGTAGCCCGCCTCCCGCAGTCGATCCATGCGGGCTTCGGTGAAGTACTGATACTTGTCGCGGATCGCCGGCGGCATGGGTGTGTAGTCGATGTCCGGCGTGCGACCGGCGGCCTTGAAGACGGTCTCGGCCAGGTCTTTGAACGACCGCGCCTTGCCCGATCCGAGGTTGTAGACGCCGTTCACCGTCTCGGTCTCGTGCAGCCAGGCGACCACGTCGGCGACGTCCCGCACATAGACAAAGTCGCGCAGCTGGCCGCCGTCGGCATAGTCGGGATTGTGCGACTTGAAGAGCTGCACCTGGTGTCCGGCCTTGACCTTGGGCCAGATCTGCGAGGCGACGGACTTCATGGACGCCTTGTGCTCCTCATTGGGGCCATAGACGTTGAAGAACTTCAGGCCGGCCCACTGCGGCGGGGCATAGTCGCGGGCGGCCTGGCGGGCGGCGAAGACGTCGAACAGCGCCTTGGACCAGCCGTAGGTGTTGAGCGGGCGCAGCGCCTTGAGGCTCTCCACATCATCCCGGTCGTCAAAGCCCTGCGAACCGTCGCCGTAGGTCGCCGCCGAGGACGCATAGATGAACCGGCGCTGGCGGTCCGTGCACCAGCGGTAGAGGTCGCGCGACAGGCAGAAGTTGGTCTGGACGATCTTGTCGGCGTCCGGCTCGGTCGTCGAACTGATGGCGCCCATGTGGATGACCATCTGGACGTCCTGCCAGCGCTTCTCCAGCCATTCGAACATGTGCTCGGGCGGCACGAAGTCGCCGATCGGGTGTTTGGCCAGGTTCTTCCACTTGCCGAGCTCGGCGGTTTCCAGCCAGTCGCAGACCACCAGGTCCAGCGACGGGTCCTGCGCCAGTTTGGCGACGATGTTGGAGCCGATGAAGCCGGCCCCGCCGGTGACGAATACGATACGGCGGGTCATGGAACTCAGGCTTTCTCGGTGATGCGGGCGATGGCGGCGGGGGTCGAGTAGCCCTCGACGATGGCGGCGAGCTTGACCTCGCCGCCCCAGGACTGGACCAGCTCGTGACCGACCACGCCCTCGACGGTGTAGTCGGCGCCCTTGACCAGAACGTCGGGACGGGCGGCCTTTATCAGCTCCAGCGGCGTGTCCTCGTCGAACGGCGCCACAAGGTCGACGTGGGCAAGGCCCGCCAGCACCAGGGCGCGGGACTCAAGGTCGTTGACCGGCCGGCCCTCTCCCTTCAGAGCCCGCACCGACCGGTCGCTGTTCACCCCGACAATCAGCCGGTCGCACCAGGCGCGCGACTGGGCGAGATAGGCGACGTGGCCCTTGTGCAGGATATCGAAGCAGCCGTTGGTGAAGCCGACCTTCAGGCCGGCCTCGCGCCAGGCCTGGGCCTTGGCCGCGACCTGGGCGGGCGTGGCGAGTTTGGCCTCCGCCGGGGCCATATGGGCGGCGATCTCGGCCTCGATCAGCTCGGAGGGCAACACCACGGCGGTGCCGGCCTTGCCGACGGCCACGCCGGAGGCCAGCAGCGCGAAGGTCACGGCGTCGTTCGCCGAAGCCCTGGCTGCGAGCGCCAGGCCGAGCGCCGCCAGCGCCGTGTCGCCGGCGCCCGAGACGTCGAACACCTCGCGCGGCCGACCGGGGAAATGCACGACGCCCTCCCCGCGCACGGCCAGGCTCATGCCCTTCGCCGCCCTGGTCACCAGAACGGCCTTCGCGCGCGACAGGTCCAGCGCCCGGGCGAGCGCGGCCTCGATCTCCTCGTCCGTGCCGGTGGGCAGCTCGGTGGCGGCGGCCAGCTCGGCGGCGTTGGGCTTGACGATGTCGGCGGCGCCGTAGCGGGCGAAGTTGCGGGCCTTGGAATCGACGATGAGCACGGCGCCCGAAGCCTTTGCGGCGGCGAGGCAGGCGTCGATGACCGCCTGGCTCACCGCGCCCTTGCCGTAATCGGACAGCAAGATGGCGCCGGCGTCGGCGGTGGCGTGCCGTACGGCGTTCAGGAGTTTGGCCTCGGCCTCCTTGCCGACCGGCCGGGCGTCCTCGGCGTCGACGCGAAGCAGCTGCTGGCCGGCGGCGACATAGCGGGTCTTGACCGTCGTCGGGCGACCGCGCTCGGCGACCAGATGGCCCTCCATCCGGGCGTCGGCGCCGATCATGCCCAGCGCCTCGTTCGACGCGGCGTCGTCGCCGATCACACCGGCCAGCGCCGCCGTCCCGCCGAGCGAGGCCACATTGCGGGCGACGTTGCCGGCCCCGCCGAGCATGGCGATCTCGCGGGTGCGGGCCAGCACCGGGATTGGGGCCTCCGGAGACGTGCGCGTCACCTCGCCGTAGACGAAACGGTCGAGCATGACATCACCCACGCAGGCCACGCGGGCGCCCGCGACGGAGCTCAGCAGGGACTGGAGCGAAGCAAGATCCATGACACGGAGGGTGTGGGCTTTGACGCTGGGGCGGTCAAGCGGGCGATGATCCGGTTGACCCAGGCGACCGTACAAGAGACGTGAACGACGCTTTGAAACAGGCTGAGCAAACAGGGGCGGGTCCCGTCGTGGTCTGGTTCCGGCAGGACCTGCGCCTGACGGACAACCCTGCCCTGGCCGCGGCGGTCGCGTCCAGGCGGCCCATCATCCCCCTCTACATACTGGACCAGACCTCGGCTCCGCTCGGGGGCGCCAGCCTGTGGTGGCTCGACAAGTCTCTGGCCGCGCTGGACGCTTCGCTCCAGGCGCTGGGCTCGCGCCTCGTCCTGCGGCGCGGCGACCCGGCCCACCAGATCGGCGAGATCGTCGCCACGACAGGCGCTGAAGCCGTTGTCTGGAACAGGCTGTACGACAAGCACTCGGTCGGCCGCGACAGCGCGCTGAAGTCGGACCTGCGCGCCGACGGGATCGAGGCTCAGTCCTTCGACGGCGGCCTGCTGGTCGAGCCCTGGACGGTGAAGTCCGGATCGGGCGCCCCCTACAAGGTGTTCACACCCTTCTGGCGCGCCGCCAGGGCCGTGCATCGCGAGCGGCCGGCCTTCGCCACGCCCGGTTCGCTTGCAGCACCGACCGTCTGGCCGGAGAGCGAGGCGCTGGCCGGCTGGGGTCTGCACCCGACCCGCCCGGACTGGTCCGCCGGCTTCGACATGTGGTCCCCTGGCGAAGACGGCGCGCGGGCCCTGCTCGACAGCTTCCTGGGCGGTCCCGTGAAGGCCTATGCCGACGAACGGAACCTGCCCGGCGTGGAGGGCACGTCGCGCCTTTCGCCCCATCTGCATTTCGGCGAGATCGGCCCGCGCCAGGTCTGGCGCGCTGTCCTGGCCGCCATGGAGGCCGGTCACGCCCCGGCCGATCAGGCCGCCAAGTTCCTGGCCGAGCTGGGCTGGCGGGAGTTCAATCACCACCTGCTGTTCCACTGGCCGGACCTTCCGACCGCCAACTTCAAACCGGAGTTCGACCGCTTCGTCTGGCGCGAAGACCCGGCCGCGCTCGAGGCCTGGCAGAGGGGCCAGACCGGCTACCCGATCGTCGACGCCGGTATGCGCGAACTGTGGGCCACCGGATTCATGCACAACCGCGTGCGGATGATCGTCGCCTCCTTCCTGATCAAGCACCTGATGATCGACTGGCGCGAAGGTGAAGCCTGGTTCCGCGACACGCTGGTCGACGCCGACATCGCCCAGAACGCGGCCAACTGGCAGTGGGTGGCCGGGTCCGGCGCCGACGCCTCGCCCTGGTTCCGGATCTTCAACCCCATCACCCAGGGTGAGAAGTTCGACCCTGACGGCGTCTATGTCCGCCGCTGGTGCCCAGAGCTGGCGAAGCTGCCGGGCGACGTCATTCACCAGCCCTGGACAGCGTCCGAAGGCCGTCTTGTCGCTGCGGGCGTCAGGCTGGGCCGAACCTACCCGCACCCCATTGTCGACCACGCCGCCGCCCGGGCCCGGGCGCTGGACGCGTACGCCGCCGTCAAGGCCGCCTGAGGAAATGCCGTCATGAGAACAGCCGTCATTGGCGCCGGCGTGGCGGGTCTGGGCGCCGCCTGGGCCCTGAAGGACAGCCGGGAGGTCGTCGTCTACGAACAGGACGGCCGCGTGGGCGGCCACGCCAACACCGTGACCATCGACTACGACGGGGTCGAGGTCGCCGTGGACACCGGCTTCATCGTCTACAACGCGGAGAACTATCCGAACCTCTGTGGCCTATTCGAAGCGCTGGACGTCGAGACCCGCTCGACCGACATGAGCTTCGCCTGCGCCGGCGGCGGGGTCGAATGGTCCTCCAGCTTTCCGCGCGGCGTCTTCGCCCAGAAGCGCAACCTGCTTCGGCCGGACTTTCTCGGGATGCTGGCCGATATCGGCCGGTTCAACGCGCTGGCCCGCTCCGAGCTGTTGCGCCCGGACATCGACGACCTGACCCTGGGCGCCTGGCTGAAGCTGCGCCGCTTCGGCAACGGCTTCCGGGACCGCTACCTGCTGCCGATGGGCGCGGCCATCTGGTCGACGACAGAGACCGGCATCGGTGATTTTCCGGCCCGAAGTTTCCTGCGCTTCCTGTCCAACCACAGCCTGCTGCAGTTCCGCCCCTCGCTCTGGCGCACCGTGGTCGGAGGCAGCCAGTCCTACGTCCGCCAGCTGGAGCAGGCCCTCGCCGGATCGATCCGCGCCGGCGCGCCGGTCGTCTCCGTGCGGCGGCAAGGCGGCGGCGTCATCGTCCGCGACGCTTCAGGCCATGAGGATCGCTTCGACGACGTCATTCTGGCCTGTCACTCCGACCAGGCCAGACGCCTGCTGGGCGAGGATGCCGACAGCGAGGAGGCCGCGCTGCTGGAGGCCATACGCTACGCGCCAAACAGGGCGACCCTGCACCGTGACCAGCGCCTTATGCCCAGGCGTCAGCAGGCCTGGGGCAGCTGGAACTACATCGATCATTCTGACGAGAGAAAAGCGCCTTATGTCACTTACTGGATGAACAATCTGCAGGGCATCGACGCCGCCCGACCGCTATTCGTCAGCCTGAACGGACCCGAGCCGGACCCCGCGCTTACGTTTGGCGCCTACGACTACGAGCATCCCCAGTTCGACACCGCCGCCCTCGCCGCACAGCGCCGGTTCGGTGCGATCCAGGGCCGCGGCGGCGTCTGGTATGCCGGCGCCTGGCTCGGCTACGGCTTCCATGAGGACGGGATCACCTCGGGCGTCAAAGCGGCCCTCGCCCTGGGCGGGCAGGTCCCCTGGAACTTCGTCGACCATCGGGTCGCCGCCATCCCTCCCCAAGCGCCGTTGCGCGAGGCGGCATGAGCGCCTGGCTCTATGAGGGTGAGACGACCCACCGCCGCACCGGCGCGGTGACCCACGGCTTCCGCTATCGCCTGTTCCAGATCCTGCTCGACGTCGACGGCATCGACGAGGACCTGCGCGGCCTGCGAACGATCCGTCGCGGCCGGTTTGGCCTTTTCAGCCATGACGACCGCGACCACGGCTGGCGGGATGGCCGCCCGTTGCGCGGCTGGGTTCTGGAGCGGCTGAAGGAAGCGGGCGTGCCCGCGACGGCGCACCGGATCCGCTTGCTGGCCATGCCGCGCGTGCTGGGCTTCGTCTTCAACCCGATCTCGCTGGTCTATGTCGAGGACGCCGCGGGCGCCCTTGAGGCGGTGATCTACGAGGTCAACTCCACCTTCGGACAGACCCACGCCTATGTCGCCCCGGCCAGCGGGCGCGGGTTTCAGCGCCAGACCGCTGACAAGCGCCTGTTCGTCTCGCCCTTCTACGGGGTGGACGGAGCGTACCGCTTCGATGTCAGCCCGCCCGGCGAGGGTCTGGACCTGGCCATCGTCAAGACGGACGCCGAAGGGCGCGCCGAGTTCACAGCCACCCTGCGCGCCGTGCGCAAGCCGCTAACAGACGCCCGTATGCTGCGACTTTGCCTCAGCTTTCCCCTGATGACCCTGCAGGTCGTCGGCGGCATCCACTGGCAGGCGCTCCGCCTGTTCCTGAAGGGCGTCCGCCTGGTCCCAAGGCCGGTCGGCCCCGACATCGGAACCAGCGCGGCGGCGCTCGAAGCTCGCCCTGCGCGAGAAAACGGTGTTACGCTGGCAGCAACGGAAGGGAGCGCCGATGACGATCACGGACCTTACCCCCGCCTCCAGCGGCCGCGGCTGGGACGTTCCGGCCTTGCGTAGCGCGCCGCCAGTCTTTCGCACCGTCGTCAGGATCTGCGCCGAAAACTGGCGCTTTGGCTCCGTCGTCTGGGTGCTCCCCACCGGCGAGCAGGTTCGCTGCACCGGGACCGAGCCCGGGCCTGACATCCGGATCCAGGTCAAGGACTACCGCTTCCTTCGGCGGTGCCTGACGGCCGGCGCCATCGGCTTCGCCGAAGGCTACATGGCCGACGAATGGGATTCGCCGGACCTGGCGCACCTCCTGACCGGTTTCGCGATGAACTTCGACCGGCTCAATGTGCTGGTTGAGGGCAACCCCATCGTGCGGGCGGTCAATTTCGTGATGCACATGCTGCACCGGAACGACCGCCAGGGCAGCCGCAAGAACATCCACGCCCACTACGACCTGGGAAACCACTTCTATTCAAAGTGGCTGGACCGGACGATGACCTACAGCGCCGCCGTCTACGACAGGCCCGGCCAGCCGCTCGATCAGGCCCAGCACCAGAAATACGCCGCGCTCGCCCGCTCCATGGCGCTGCAACCCGGCCAGAGCGTGCTGGAGATCGGCTGCGGCTGGGGCGGCTTCGCCGAGTTCGCCGCAAAGGAAGTCGGGGCGAAGGTCACCGGCATCACCATCAGCCAGGAACAGTACGATTTCGCGCGCAAACGCCTTTTCGACCAGGGACTTGCGGAAAAGACCGACATCCGGCTGATCGACTATCGCGACGTCGAGGGTCAGTTCGACCGCGTCGCCTCTATCGAGATGTTCGAGGCGGTCGGCGAGGAGTACTGGCCGACCTATTTCAACAAGATCAACGATGTGCTGTCGCCCGGCGGCCGCGCCGGCCTGCAGATCATCACCATCCGCGACGAGCTATTCGGCGTCTATCGCCGCCAGGCCGACTTCATCCAGAAGTACATCTTCCCGGGCGGCATGCTGCCAAGCGAGACCCGCCTGAAGCAGGAGATCGATCGCGCGGGCCTGGACTGGCAGTCGGTCATGCGTTTCGGCCAGGACTACGCCGACACCCTGTCCGAATGGATGGTCCGCTTCGACGCCGCCTGGGACGACATCCGCAAGCTGGGGTTCGACGAGCGCTTCCGCAGGATGTGGCGCTACTACCTCGCCTACTGCGAAGCCGGGTTCCGCACCGAGCGGACGGATGTGATCCAGCTGAGCGTCGGGAGGACCTGATCAGCAGGGGGCCTCCACCGCCCCCATCCGCTCCCGCGCCGCCTCCGCCGACGCCGTGATCGCCGTCCGCTCGGCGTCGCTGAATCGCGCCAGGTTGCGGTAGGGCATGGCCATCCGCGCGTTGCCGCCCAGCCGTTTCTCGTTGCCGATCAGGAAGTCCCAGTAGAGGGCGTTGAACGGGCAGGCGCCCTCCCCCGTCCGAGCGGCCGGGTCGTAGCGGCAGCCGCCGCAATGGTCGCTCATCCGCTTGATGTAGGCGCCACTCGCCGCATAGGGCTTTGACCCCACGATGCCGCCGTCGGCGAAGGTCGCCATGCCGCGGGCGTTGGGCATCTCGACCCATTCGTAGGCGTCGGCGAAGACGGTCATGTACCAGTCGTCCACCGCGTCCGGATGCACGCCCAGAAGCATCATCAGGTTGCCGGTCACCATCAGCCGCTGGATGTGGTGAGCATAGGCGTGGTCGCGGGCGGCGATCACCGTCTCCCGGACACAGACCATGTCGGTCTCGCCACTCCAGAACAGCCCGGGCAGAGCCCGGTCGGCCGCCAGCGCGTTGCGGCGACCGTACTCGGGCATCTTCAGCCAGTAGACGCCGCGCACGAACTCCCGCCAGGCGAGGATCTGGCGGATGAAGCCTTCCACGGCATTCAGCGGCGCCCGCCCTTCCCGCCACTCCGCCTCTGCCCGGCGACACACCTGGAGCGGGTCGAGCAGGCCCAGATTGATCGCGGTCGAGACCAGGCTGTGCCACAGGAACGGCTCGCCTGTGGCCATGGCGTCCTGCCAGTCGCCGAACAGCGGCAGGGCGTCGCGCAGGAAGTGCTCCAGCGCCGCCTCCGCCTGTTCCGCCGTGGTCGGCCAGCCGAAAGCGTCCAGCGTGCCGAAGTGGTCGGGAAACAGCCGCTCGACGTCGGCGATGGCCTCGCGGGCGACGGCATCGGGCTCGAAACGCTTTCGTCGTGGCGCCCGCAGACCCGGCGGCAGCCGCTTGCGGTTCTCGGCGTCGAAGTTCCAGCGACCGTCGGCGGGCTGGTCGCCGTCCATCAGCAGGCCGGTGCGGCGGCGCATGTCGCGGTAGAACCACTCCATCCGCAGCTCCTTGCGGTCCCGCGCCCAGGCCTCGAACCCGGCGTGGCTGCACAGGAACCGGCTGTCGTCGAGAATCTCGACCGGCGCCGCGGCGCCAGCCGCGAAGGCCCGTAGCGCGCTCTGCAGCCGCCATTCGCCGCATTCGGTGACGACGACCCGCCCGAACGGTCCGGCTTCGGCCAGCGCCCGCTCCAGCTCGCCGGCGATCGATTTGCTGGAGGCCGGGTCGTCGATCCGCACGTAGCGCACCCGCAGGCCCTGTGCTTCCAGCCCGGCCGCGAACGACCGCATGGCCGCGAAGGTCAGGGCGATCTTCTGCTTGTGGTGGCGCACATAGGTCGCCTCCTCCCTCACCTCGGTCATCAGGATCAGATCGGCGGGCGTCGCACCGGCCAATGAGGCGAGGTTCAGCGACAGCTGGTCGCCCAGCACGAGGCGAAGAGAGGGAGCGGAGGTGGGCAAGCGCACGCTTTCAGATATTCTGGGGTTGCGATCCGGGTACGGCTCACGATCTTGCCCGGATCAACACAGCCCGGCCTACGGGCGTCCGGATGCCTCCATGTCTTACGCCGCCAGCGTTCTCGATCTCATCGGGAACACCCCCCTGATCCGCCTCAAGGCCGCCAGCGAGGCGACGGGCTGCGAGATTCTGGGCAAGGCCGAATTCCTCAACCCCGGTCAGTCGGTCAAGGACCGCGCCGCCCTCTGGATCATCCGCGACGCCGAGGCCAAGGGCCTGCTGCGCCCCGGCGGTCGCATTGTCGAGGGAACGGCCGGCAACACCGGCATCGGCCTGGCCATGGTCGCCTCGGCGCTCGGCTACAGGACCACCATCGTCATCCCGCGCACCCAGAGCCAGGAGAAGAAGGACGCCATCCGTCTGGCCGGAGCCGAGCTGGTCGAGGTCGATGCGGTCCCCTACTCCAACCCGGACAACTATGTGCGCTACTCGGGCCGTCTGGCCGAGGAGCTGGCCAGGACGGACCCGAACGGCGCGGTCTGGGCCAACCAGTTCGACAATGTCGCCAACCGCCGGGCTCACGAAGAGACCACGGGCCCGGAAATCTGGGACCAGACCGGCGGCAAGGTCGACGGCTTCGTCTGCGCGGTCGGTTCGGGCGGCACCCTGGCCGGCGTGGCCGCGGCGCTGCGGGCTCGCAAGCCCGGCGTGAAGATCGGCCTCGCCGACCCCTTTGGCGCGTCGCTGTACCACTACTACGCCCACAGGGAGCTGAAGGCCGAGGGTTCCTCGATCAGCGAGGGTATCGGCCAGGGCCGCATAACCGCCAACCTCGAGGGTCTGGTCGTCGACCATCCGTTCCAGGTCTCCGACGAGGAGATGCTCGCCACCATCTTCGCCCTGGCGCAGGACGAGGGCCTGGTGATGGGCGGCTCGACAGGGGTCAACATCGCCGGGGCGGTCAGGCTCGCGCGCGAAATGGGGCCGGGCCACACCATCGTGACCATTTTGTGCGACTACGGTTCGCGCTATCAGTCGAAGATCTTCAATCCGGCGTTCCTGAAGGAGCGCGGCCTGCCCGTACCCGGGTGGCTTTCAGGGGAATAAAGGCATGCCCGATCCGCTCGTCTCCACCGCCTGGATGGCTGACCACCTGGGCGCACCGGACGTACGGCTGATCGACGCCAGCTGGTACTTCCCCCAGGAGGGCAAGGACCCGCTGGAGCAGTTCAGGCTCGCGCACATTCCCGGCGCCGTCTTCTTCGACATCGACGAGATCGCCGACGACTCCTCGGGCCTGCCGCACATGCTGCCCAGCCCGGTGAAGTTCGCCTCACGGGTCCGAAAGCTGGGCCTGGGGGACGGCTCGCGCATGGTCATCTACGACCAGCTGGGCCTGCGTTCGGCGGCGCGGGTCTGGTGGACCTTCCGGGCGATGGGGCACGAGGACGTCGTCGTCCTGGACGGCGGCCTGCCCAAGTGGATCGCCGAGGGCCGGCCGATCACCGACGGCCCGCCGCAGCCGCGAGAGCGCCACTTCACCGTCCGCTACAGCAACGACCTGGTCCGGGACCTCGGGCAGGTGAAGCGTGCGCTGGCGTCGGGCAAGGAGCAGCTGGTCGACGCGCGGCCCGCCGGCCGTTTCACGGGCGAGACCCCGGAACCGCGCGAGGGCCTGCGCGGCGGCCATATGCCGGGCGCCTTCAATGTGCCGGCCTCGGAGATCCTTGCGCCCGACGGTACTGTGAAAAACGCGGAGCAACTCAAGGCAATCTTTGAAAAATCCGGCGTTGATCTCAACCGTCCGATCATCACCACCTGCGGCTCGGGCATCACCGCGGCCATACTGTCGCTGGCCCTGGCCCGCGTCGGCAAGGACCGTGTGCCGGTCTATGACGGCTCCTGGACCGAATGGGGCGGCCGGCAGGACACCGACGTGGTCACGGGGGCGACCTGACCCTTGTCAGATCCCGTGATCCGCAAGGCCCGACTGGACGACCTCCCTGCCCTGGCCGAGATCGAGCGCGACGCTGACAAGCTGTTCCTGCAGACCGACATGCCGGAGATCGGCGCCGCGGAGCCCACCAATCCTGACGCGCTTGCGTTGCTGATCGACGAGGGCGCCGTCTGGGTCGCGGACCTGGACGGCGCGCCAGTCGGATTCCTCGCCGCCGGAACCCGTTCGGGCCAGTACGTCATCCTGCAGATCTCCGTGGCGCGCAGCGGCCAGGGTCGCGGGGTCGGCGCCCGCCTCATGGAGACGGCGATGGCCCATGGACAGGCGACCGGGGCGCCGGACGTGATCCTGACCACCTTCCGCGACATTCCCTGGAACGCGCCCTGGTACGCGCGCTTCGGCTTCGTCGAGATTCCCGAGGCCGAGCGTACAGACGTCATGCGTGACATGCAGGCGCACGAGGCTGCCC
>JBEIDC010000066.1:0-17042 GCA_040383665.1 Caulobacter sp. | reverse complement strand
TGGAGACGGTCTCGGGGTTGCAGTTGACCATGATCGACTCGATGCCGACGGCGTCGAGCGCAAAGGCCGCGTGGCAGCAGCAGTAGTCGAACTCGATGCCCTGGCCGATCCGGTTGGGACCGCCGCCCAGGATGATCGCCTTGCGGCGATTGCTCGGCTCGGACTCGCAGTCCGCCGCCTGGCCGAGCGCCCCGGTCTCATAGGTCGAATACATGTAGGGCGTGGTGGCCGCAAACTCCCCGGCGCAGGTGTCGATGCGCTTGAACACCGGGCGGACGTCCAGGGCCTGGCGGGCGGCGCGGACGCCGACCTCGCTGCCGCTGACCAGCTTCGCCAGCCGGGCGTCGGAGAAGCCCATGGCCTTGAGGCGACGCATGGCGGCGGCGTCGGCGGGCAGGCCGGCGACGCGGACGCGGCCTTCCTCGCGCACGATGTCGGCGATCTGGCGCAGGAACCAGGGTTCGTAGGAGCAGGCGCCGTTGATCTCCTCAACCGTCAGGCCGTGGCGGAAGGCCTGGGCGATGACGCGAAGGCGGTCCGGGGTCGGCATGGCCAGGGCGCGCAGCACGGCGGCGTGGGCGGTGTCCGGGTCCTCGGCGCCCTCGATCTCGATCTCGTCCAGGCCCGTCAGGCCGGTCTCCAGCCCGCGCAGGGCCTTCTGCAGGCTCTCGGCGAAGGTGCGGCCAATGGCCATGACCTCGCCGACCGACTTCATCGAGGTGGTCAGGTGCGGTTCGCTGCCCGGATACTTCTCGAAGGCGAAGCGGGGGATCTTGGTGACGACATAGTCGATGCTCGGCTCGAAGCTGGCCGGCATGGCGCCGCCGGTGATGTCGTTGGCCAGTTCGTCGAGGGTGTAGCCGACGGCCAGGCGGGCGGCGACCTTGGCGATGGGGAAGCCCGTGGCCTTCGACGCAAGGGCCGAGGAGCGCGACACGCGCGGGTTCATCTCGATGACGACCATGCGGCCGTCGGCCGGGTTGATCGCCCACTGGACGTTGGAGCCGCCGGTCTCGACGCCGATCTCGCGCAGCACGTCGATGCTGCCCTTGCGCATCCGCTGGTATTCCTTGTCGGTCAGCGTCAGGGCCGGGGCGACAGTGATGGAGTCGCCGGTGTGGACGCCCATCGGGTCGATGTTCTCGATGGAGCAGACGATGATGCAGTTGTCCGCCTTGTCGCGGACCACCTCCATCTCGAACTCCTTCCAGCCGAGCACGCTTTCCTCGATCAGCACCTCGGTGGTCGGCGAGAGGTCGAGGCCGCGAAGTACGATCTCCTCGAACTCCTCGCGGTTGTAGGCGATGCCGCCGCCGGTGCCGGCCAGGGTGAAGCTGGGGCGGACGATGGCCGGCAGGCCGACGAACTCCAGGCCCTCGAGGGCCTCTTCAAGGGTGTGGGCGGCCTTGGACTTGGGGCTCTCGAGGCCCAGCTTGTCCATGGCGTCGCGGAATTTCTGGCGGTCCTCGGCCTTGTCGATGACGTCGGCCTTCGCCCCGATCATCTCCACGCCGTACTTTTCGAGCGTGCCGGTGGCTTCCAGCGCCAGGGCGGTGTTCAGCGCCGTCTGGCCGCCCATGGTCGGCAGCAGGGCGTCGGGCCGCTCCTTGGCGATGATCCTGGCGACGATCTCCGGGGTGATCGGCTCGATGTAGGTCGCGTCCGCCACGTCCGGGTCGGTCATGATGGTGGCGGGGTTCGAATTGACCAGGATGATCCGGTAGCCCTCGGCCCGCAGCGCCTTGCAGGCCTGGACGCCGGAGTAGTCGAACTCGCAGGCCTGGCCGATGACGATGGGCCCGGCGCCGATGATCAGGATCGAGGAGATATCGGTGCGTTTGGGCATGGTCTTTTCGCGCGCAAAGGCGGTCGCGCAGCAACTGCGCGCCCGGGTCGGACAAACATCAGGTTAAGCGGGTCGTTTAGAGGCGGAGTCGGGTCGGGGCAACCCCTATCCCCGCCCCTGCGACCGGGAGTGCTCCTGCTCAGCCGCGAGGGGCGCCGGCGCGGCTGGGTTCGCTTCGCTTGACTCGATGTTATGTTTATCTAACATTATGTCGATGTTCGTGCACATTGAGGGACCCGCCATGCCGCACAAAGAGAAGATCGCCTGGATGACGCTGCTGTGGATCGCGGTGACCTACGGGCCCTATTTCGTCCTTGTGGCCCTGTCTCCGCCGCCGCCGGGCGTCATGCCGAATCTGCCGCAGCTGTGGCTGCTGGCGCTGGCGGCGGGCGGCAACGGGGTGCTGCACATCCTCGGCCGCGTCGGCCTGTTGATCGCCGCGCCTGCCGACGCCCGGGCCCCCGCTGACGAGCGCGACCGCGACATCGAGCGGCGCTCCATCGTGGTGGCCTACTATGTGATGATGACCGGCATGATCCTGGTCGGCATGGTGATGCCGTTCACGACCAGCGGCTGGCAGATCATCAACGCCGGCCTGCTGGCGATCGTGCTGGCCGAGATCACCCAGAACGGCCTGGCGGCCTGGAGCTATCGCCGGAGCGCGGCATGAGCGGCGGGACGATCACCAACCAGATCCGCACCCTGCGTTTCCTGGCCGGCGAGATGTCCCAGGCGGAGCTGGGCCAGAAGATCGGCGTCACCCGCCAGACCATCGCCGCCATCGAGGCCGGGAAATACTCCCCCACCCTGGAAGCGGCCTTCCGCATCGCTGAGGTGTTCGACAAGCCGCTGGACGAGGTGTTCCAGTGGCGGAGCGGCGGCTGAAGCCTCAGGATCCGGGCTTGGCGGGCGGGCGCCAGGCCCCGCCGGCCACGGCGCGGTCATAGCCCATGCGGAACAGTCGCCGCATGTTCTCGGGCTTGAAGTTCAGTCCCGGGGCCTCGGCCTCGTCCGGGATCTCGCTGATCTGGACGGCCAGGCCGTTGCGGTCGGCGAACCCGACTGTGGCGGCAAGGGTGGTCCGGGTCGAGGCCTTGCTCATCGCGTCCCACGACCGGGCAAGGATGCCGAACAGACTGCCGCGGGTGACCCCGAAGCTGGACCCGAGCTGCCCATTGATCAGGATGTACAGCGCGCCCCGGTGCACGCCGCCGCCGGGGTCGGTCCACAGCAGCATCGACTCGGGCACCGTGAAGAAGGGCGTCATCACCCCGCCGTCGGCATGCATCTCCGAGAAGCGCCCGGCCGGCCCGTCGGCCCCGATGATCACCGGCGGAAACACCCCTGGGATGCTGGAGGAGGCCACGAGGATGTCCTGGAACAGCCTGACCGCATCGGCATCGCCCCGGGTGGCGATCGCGCCCATGTCCCAGACGGTCGTGTCCTGGCTGTCCAGATTGGTGGTGGCGACCAGCAGCCGGCGACCCGTGGCATGCTGCACGGCGATGGCCTGAAGCATGGCGCCGTCGACATAGGTCTCGACCAGCCTGCGGATGGGGGCTGCGCTGAAAAGCGACGGGCCGCGAAGCGGGGCGAGGGCTTTGAGGCTGATCAGCCCGTCCGCGCCGCCGCCAGTGTAGGCGGCCTCCATCCGGGCGTCCCAGTCCGGCCCCAGGAAGGCGAACGGCGCGGCCAGGGCGCCGGTGCTGACCCCGGTGACGACATCGAAGCGCGGCCGCTTGCCGGCCCGGGTCCAGCCGGCCAGGACGCCGGCGCCATAGGCCCCGTTGGCGCCGCCGCCCGACAGGGCCAGAACGGTGAAGTCGCCCTTGTCGGCCGCGATTCGCGCCCGGATCGGTCCGGACGTCGTCATCGCTGCGGCGGTGTCGCTGGCGGCGAACCGCACGTCGGTCAGCTCGGTCGGCGCGGCGAGCCTGGGGGCGGCGGGATCAAACCCGTAGCGCGGCAACGTCCCGCAGGCCCCCAGCAGCAGAAGGGCAAGCAGAGCGGCTGGGCGGCCGGGGAAAAGCGTCACCCAGCCACCCTAGCCGACATTCATGTCGTTTGCGCGTGATCCCTGGATTTGACGGCGTCCGCAATGACAGCAGATGGGCGTTGTCGCGGATTCACGCGAGGGCTACGACTCCCGGTCAACAACACAAGGGAGGATGTCATGCGTATCGTTCTGGCCGCCGCGGCGGCGCTTCTGCTTTCGGCCACGGCCGCCTTCGCCGGCGGCGAGGAGATCATGGCCTCGCGGATCGGCAACACCACCGTCACCACCGACGCCAGCGGCATGTCCTCGAAGATCTACTACGAGGCCGACCACACCTTCTCAGGCTCGGCCAACGACCAGGAACTGGCCGGGACCTGGGCTCTGAAGGGCTCGCAGGTCTGCCTGACCTTCACCAGCGCTCCGCCTCCGGGCTACCCGGCGACGATCTGTACGCCGGTGTCCGCCCACAACGTCGGCGACAGCTGGACCAGCGGGCCGTTCACGGTGCAGCTGCTGGAAGGCCGGCAGTAGGCCACTGATGGGGACATGCACTTCAGTGCGTGTCCCCTGCCGCTTCGGGCGCTTCAAGCTGCTGGGGACACGTACCGAAGACGGTACATGTCCCCGGTCGGCGCCCACCCTACTTCGCCCTGTCCATCAGGCCGGCGAAGCGCTCGAAGATGTAGAGGCTGTCGGTCGGGCCGGGCGAGGCTTCCGGGTGGTGCTGGACGCTGAACACCGGCTTTCCGGCCAGCTCCAGCCCCGCGTTGGTGCCGTCGAACAGGCTGACGTGGGTTTCCCGCACCGGCTCGGGCAGCGACGCGCGGTCGACGGTGAAGCCGTGGTTCATCGAGACGATCTCGACCTTGCCGGTGGTCAGGTCCTTCACCGGATGGTTCGCGCCGTGGTGGCCCTGGTCCATCTTCACCGTCTTCGCCCCGAGGGCCAGGGCCAGCATCTGGTGACCCAGGCAGATGCCGAACACCGGCACGCCGCTGTCGACCAGCTTGCGGATCTCCGGGACAGAGTACTCACCCGTCGCGGCCGGGTCGCCCGGTCCGTTGGACAGCAGCACCCCGTCCGGCTTGCGGGCCAGGATGTCCTCGGCCTTGGTATCGGCCGGAACCACGGTGGCGCGGGCGCCGATCGAGGCCAGGGAGCGCAGGATGTTGCGCTTGACGCCGTAGTCGATGACCACGACCTCGTACTTCGGGGTCTCGAGCCTGCCGTAGCCCTCGTTCCACTCCCACAGCTGCTCGTCCCAGACGAAGCTCTGGCGGGTGGTGGCGTCCTTTGCGAGGTCCAGACCGACCAGGCCCGCCCAGCCTTTGGCCTTCGCCACCAGGGCGTCGAGGTCGAACTCGCCGGTGGGGCTGTGGGCGATGACGGCGTGCGGCATGCCCTTCTCGCGGATCACTTTGGTCAGGGCGCGGGTGTCGACCCCGGCCAGGCCGATGACGCCGCGGCGTTCCATCCAGGTGTTGAGCGGGCTGTCGGAGCGGTAGTTGGCCGGATCGGTCGGGGCGTCGCGGAAGATCGCGCCGCGCGCCGCGGTCTCCGACCCGCCGCTGATCTGCTCCAGATCCTCGACGTTGGTCCCGACATTGCCGATGTGGGGGAAGGTGAAGGCGACGATCTGCGCCATGTAGGACGGGTCGGTCAGGATCTCCTGATACCCGGTCATGGCGGTGTTGAAGCAGACCTCGCCGACCGCCTCGCCGACCGCCCCGACTCCGATGCCCTGCAGCACCGTGCCGTCGGCGAGCGCGAGAACGCCCGTGGCGCCAGGGTGAACCTTGCTCGCCATTGATGTGCTCCTGACCTGCTGGACAAACGGGCGCGTTGGTAGTGAGTCGGCTCGTCAGGGTCAAACGTTTATCGGACCGGAAGGGATCACGACATGCTGGCGCTGCGCCCCAACTGCGAATGGTGCGACCTCGACCTGGCGCCCGACGCCCCCGGCGCGATGATCTGCACCTTCGAATGCACCTTCTGCGCGCCCTGCGCGGAAGGCCGTTTCGCCAGCGTCTGCCCCAACTGCGGCGGGGGTCTCGTGGCGCGGCCGGCGCGGCCGACGGCGCTGCTGGCGAAGTTTCCGGGGAGTACGGAGCGGGTGCTGAAGGGGCATGCGGCGTGTGGGTGAGTGCGTCCTTCGACACGCCGCTCCGCGGCTGCTCAGGATGACTTGGGCAGAAGGCTGTACAACCACGTCCTGCTGAGCAGCGCCGCAGGCGCGTGTCGAAGGACGCATGGCTTCACTTCCCTCACTTCCCTCGCTAATCCCCGGCCATGAACATCACCACGGTCGGCCTCGATGCCGACGACACGCTCTGGCACAACGAGACCATCTTCCGCCTGACCCACAAGCGGTTCGTGGAGCTGCTCGCCCCCTACGCCGACGAGGCGATGCTGGAGGCGAAGCTGGCCGAGACCGAGAAGCGCAACCTGCGGCTCTACGGCTACGGGGTGAAGGGCTTCACCCTGTCGATGATCGAGACGGCGATGGAGCTGACCCGGGACAAGGTGTCGATCGGCGTCATCAAGCAGATCCTCGCCGCCGGGCGCGAGATGCTGACCGAGCCGGTCGAGCCGCTGCCCGGCGTCGACCTTGCGCTGCACCAGCTGTCGGAGCGCTACCGCCTGGTCCTGATCACCAAGGGCGACCTGCTGCACCAGGAGCAGAAGCTGGCGGCCAGCGGCCTGGGCGACCTGTTCGCCGCCGTCGAGATCGTCAGCGAGAAGGACGCCGACACCTATCGCCGCGTCTTCGCCCGCCACGGCACGGGGCCGGCGCAGGCGGTGATGGCCGGCAACTCGATGCGATCGGACATCCTGCCGGCGCTGGAGGCCGGCGCCTGGGGCGCGCTGATCCCCTATCCGCTCGTCTGGGCCCACGAGGCGGCGGACGCGCCGGAAGCGCATGATCGCTATGTGGAGCTCGGCTCGATCAGCGAACTGCCGGCGTGGGTGGATGCGGTGGGGACTGCTTCCGTCGATAGACGGTAGCTGTCCCCGACAGGCCGCAAGATCGCCCCAAACACATTGCGTCCTTCGCGACGCCGCTTCGCGGCTCCTCAGGATGACGAAGGGGCGTGGGCTGCACTAGAGTTCGTCATGGTGAGGAGCGAGCCCTCGGGCGAGCGTAGCGAACCACGCAAGGAGCCGCAGCTTGAACCTTCGCCCGCTGATCGCCTTCGCGGCTTCGCTGTTCCTCCTCTCCTGCACCGCCATGCCGGAGCTGCCCACGCTGCCCGGGCAGGCGGCGAAGGGCGCGCCGTTCGACATCGTCATCCGCAACGGCCTGATCCACGACGGGACCGGCGGCGCGCCGTACCGGGGCGAGGTGGCCATCCGCGGTGACCGGATCGTGGCCGTGGGCGCGAAGGTGAAGGGCCCGCGGCTGACGGAGATCGACGCCAGGGGCCAGGCCGTCGCGCCCGGTTTCATCAACATGCTCAGCTGGGCCACCGACAGCCTGATCGCCGACGGCCGCGGCCTGTCGGACCTCAAGCAGGGCGTGACGCTGGAGGTCATGGGCGAGGGCTCGTCCATGGGCCCCTGGAACCCCGAGATGAAGCGGCTGGAGCGCCAGCGGCAGGGCGACATCAGGTACGACATCGCCTGGACGACGCTGGGCGAGTACCTGGCCTATCTCGAGAAGGAGGGGATCAGTTCCAACGTCGCCTCCTTCGTCGGGGCCGAGACCGTCCGCACCAACGTCCTGGGCGAGGGCGACGACCAGCCGGGCGAGGCGCAGCTTCAGCGCATGCGCGGTCTGGTCGTCCAGGCCATGGAGGAGGGAGCGCTCGGCGTCGGCTCCTCGCTGATCTATGCGCCGGGCAGCTATGCCGAGACGCGCGAGCTTACCGCCCTGGCGACCGAGGCCGGCCGCTGCGGCGGCATCTACATCAGCCACATGCGCAGCGAGGGCAACCGCCTGCTGGAGGCCATCGACGAGCTGATCGACATCTCGCGCCAGTCCGGAGCCCCGGCGGAAATCTGGCACCTGAAGGCCGCCGGCCGGCAGAACTGGGGCAAGCTGGACGCCGCCATCGCCAGGATCGAGGCGGCGCGGGCGAGCGGCCTTCGCATCACCGCCAACATGTACACCTACACCGCCGGCTCCACCGGCCTGGACGCCGCCATGCCGCCCTGGGTGCAGGCCGGCGGCCGCGAGGCCTGGATCAAACGCCTGAAGGACCCGCAGATCCGTCGCGAGGTCATCGCCGAGATGCGCACCGACAGCCCGGTGTTCGAGAACCTCTACCGCTTCGCCGGGGCCGAGGGGACACTGCTGGTCGGCTTCCAGAACCCGAAGCTCAAGCCCCTTACCGGCAAGACCCTGGCCCAGGTCGCGGCCGAGCGGAAGGTCAGCCCGGAAGACGCCGCGATTGACCTGGTCATCGAGGACGGCAGCCGCGTGCAGGTGGTCTACTTCCTGATGAGCGAGGACAACGTCCGCAGACAGGTCGCCCTGCCGTGGATGAGCTTCGGCTCCGACGCCGGCGCCCAGGCGCCCGAGGGCGTGTTCCTGAAGTCCAGCACCCACCCGCGCGCCTACGGCAACTTCGCCCGGCTGCTCGGCAAGTACGTGCGCGAGGAGAAGGTCATCACCCTGCCCGAGGCCATCCGCCGGATGACCAGCCTGCCGGCCCATAACCTGGGCCTGCGCGAGCGCGGGACGCTGAAGCCCGGCTACTACGCCGACGTCGTGATCTTCGACCCGGCCACGGTCAGCGATCCGGCCACCTACCAGAGCCCCAAACAGTTCGCGACCGGCGTCAGCTGGGTGCTGGTCAACGGCGGCGTGGCCCTCAAGAACGGCGAGCCGACGGGGCAGGCGACGGGTCGCGTCGTGCGCGGCCGCGCCTGGAAGGGCTGGCCCGACGGAGGCTGCCGGGCGAGCGCGAAGGACTGGGGCTGGTAGGTCGTGCGAGGGGACACCTTAAGCTGACCCCGACCTCATCCGCCGCACCAGCAGCACCAGCCCGTAGAGCGGCACGGTGGCGGCGATGAACCAGAGGGTCGGCGGCAGCATCAGCGGATCCGACAGCGCGATGACGGCGACCGAGAAGGCCGCTGCGCCGAGACCGAGCAGCCGAAGCATCCAGCGCCGGGCGCCATCCTCGACCGTGCGGGCGATACGGACCAGCGCGAGCGAGCAGAGCGCATAGGCCACCATCGTGAAGTTGACGGTGATGTTGATCAGCAAGCCGAACTGCTTGCCCAGCGTCGGCGAGACGCTGGCCAGCAGGACGCCCGACATCAGCACCGCCGCCAGCAGCAGGTCGCGGACCGGCGCGCGGGTGGCGTCGCCCTGCGACAGGATGCCCGGCAGGTAGCCCGCCGCCGCGCCGCTGCGCGAAACCTCGGCCGTGACCAGCATCCAGCCGCCGACCGTGCCCAGGGTCTTGAGCAGGGCGCAGACCGCGATCACGCCGGCCGCGGCGGGGCCCCACAGGATGCGGATGGCGTCGGCGAAGGGCGCGGTGGATTTCGCCAGCGTTTCGGTCGGGATGGAGCCGAGCATGGCTGCCGACGCGCCGATGTAGATCACCGCCGCCAGCGCCACTCCGCCCAGCGAGGCTCGCGCCACATTCTTCTCCGGATCGCGCACCACGGCGGCGGCGAAGTTGGCGCTTTCGATCCCGAGGACGGCCCAGAAGACCGGCGCCAGCGACTGTCCGACCGCGACCGGCAGCGGCTTGCCGCTGACGTTCCAGCCGGCCGCGAAGATCTCGCCGTCGAAGGCCAGCAGGCCCAGCACGGTCGCCACGACGATCGGCGCCAGCCCGATCAGCAGCGTCAGGCCGCTCAGCCGGGTGACCAGCCTGGCGCCGAAGATGTTGGCCACGGTCAGCAGCCAGATGATGGCGATCGTCGTCCAGGCTCCGGCGACCGGCTCGGCCAGGGACGGCAGGAAGTAGGCGAGGTAGCCGGTCGCCGCCAGCGCAACCGCCGGCACCCCGATCCAGCAGGCCAGCAGATAGAGCCACCAGTTGGCGAAGCCGAAGAAGGGATGCAGGCCCCGCGCCGGATAGTCGACGATGGCGTCCTGTGTCGGCCGGATCGTCGCCAGCGCCGCGAAGACTCCCGCCAGCGCCAGGGCTCCCGCCGAGGTGATGAGCCAGGACAAGATCGTCGAGGAGCCGGTCGCGGCCAGTGAGGCCGGCAGCATGAAGACGCCCGACCCGATCATGTTGCCGGCCACCAGCACCGTCGCCGCCAGCGGGCCCACGCCCCGTTCGTTGCTCAACCGCCCGCCCCCGCGTTCAGCGAACAGTGGGTGGCGGATTTGGGGGCTGAGTCAACGTGGGGACAGCTTCCGGTGTCCCTTCAGGGACATCGGTAGCTGTCCCCGACACTTGCGCCCGTGTTGTCGGGGACAGCTACCGGCTATCGCCGGAAGCTGTCCCCAAACTCTCCGCAACCCTGCTCTGGAACCAGGCGACCCCGACCTCGTGCCGGGGCGACAGCACGCCCTGGTCGTAGACCCCGGCGTCGAGGTTCTTCTGCACGGCCTCGCAGATGACCTTGTCCTCGCGGGTCAGCGCATCGGAAGCGGCCAGCACCGCGTCCATGTCGGCGGTCGCCGGGTCGTAGAAGTAGAGGTAGTCCAGCCGCGTGCGGCCGTGGCCGACCGGCTGCATGTGTTCGACCATCAGGCCGTAGCGATAGACGTTGAAGGCCAGGTTCGGCCACAGCCAGGCCCAGAGGCCGTCGTTGACGCCGCTGGCGGTCGGGACCTCGTGCACCGCCACGGCGCCGTCCATGCGGACGTTGTACGAGGCTGTATCGACCTCGGCGGCCAGGCCCGGATGAACCACGTCGATGTGGTAGCCCTCCAGGTAGTTCTCGACATAGGTCTTCCAGTTGCAGGTCAGGTCGTGGCCGCGGCGCAGCGTCGCCGGGCCAATGGTCACGCCGCGTTCGTCCATCAGCCGGCCGAGCGGCGCGACGAGGTCCTCCAGCGGCCCGGCCTGACCCTCGATGTTGACGAACATGAAGCCGCGCCAGACCTCCAGCCGAACCGGATGCAGGCCGAAGTCGCGCGGGTCGAAGCCCTCCGCGGCGCCGAAGTCGACCGCGCTGCGCAGCCGGCCGTCCAGCGCATAGCGCCAGCCGTGGTAGCGGCAGGTCAGTTCCCCGCCGCAGTTCCCCGCACCGTCGCCGACCAGCGGCCCGGCCCGATGCCGGCAGACGTTGTGGAAGCCGCGCAGCACGCCGTCCTTGCCGCGCACCGCCAGCACCGGCCAGCCGGCGACATCACCCGCCAGGTAGTCGCCTTCGCCGGCCGCTTCGCGCTCATGGCCGAGGAACTGCCAGCCCGCCGCGAACACGCCCTGGCGCTCGCGCTGGAACACGGCGGGGTCGCGGTAGAGGGCGGCGGGGAGGGTCGGCTGCATGGGCGGGAGTTGGGGGATCAACCCGCCGAACGTCAATCCTCCCCGGAGCGCAGCGAGGGGGAGGTGGCCTCGCGGAGCGAGGTCGGAGGGGGCGGAGCGGGCGCATCCGAATGAGGCGCTTTGCACGGCGGCTGATCGTCCAAAGTCGGCGCTACCCCACCACCATGCTCCGCATGGTCCCCCTCCCCGTGAACGGGGAGGACTGCTGCGAGGGATGTCACGTCCCCGCCCCCTCCGTCGTATCCATCACAAACAAGGAGACGTTCCCATGATCAGTCGCTGGATCGCCGCGTTGCTGGGTGGAGGCCTGGCGGTCAATGCGCTGGTGATGCTGGCGCGACCGCTGGGCTGGTACGAGGCTGTGCCGGGCGTGCCGCTGACCGGGCCGTTCAATCCGCACTTCGTGCGCGACATCGGCATGGCCTACCTGGTCGTGACCCTGGGCCTGGGCTGGTTCGCCGCGCGACCCCGGCAGGGCTGGCCGGCGCTGGTCTGCGCCGCGGCGTTCCTGAGCCTGCACGCGGCGATCCATGTCGGCGACGCCAGCTGCGGCGGCAGCGTCTGGCGCGACCTGGTCCGCGACTTTCCCGGCGTCTTCCTGCCCGCCCTGATCACGGCCTGGATCGTCTGGGCCAATCGTCCCACGAAGGAGGCCTGACATGCTGAAAGCCCTGCTCCGCCGCCAGATCGACGGCATCGAGAAGACCTGGAACTACGGCGCCGGCTACATGCGCGACCTGCTCGACAAGGGCGGGAGCTGGACCTTCATCCGCTTCGGGATGGTCGCCTCGCTGGGCCACGGCAAGGCCGCGCCGGCCGAGGCGCGGGCGGCCGCCGGCATCGTCGGGACCCTGGCCGGCGACTGCGGGCCCTGCACCCAGATCAGCGTCGACATGGCCACGGCCAGGGGCGTGAGCCCGGAGATCCTGTGCGGCATCCTGGCCGGTGATCGCCTGGCCATGGGCGAGGCAGCGGCGCTGGCCTACGACTTCGCCCGCGCGGTGCTGGACCGCAACCTGCCGGACGCCGATGAATGCCGGGCCGAGATCGCCCGACGCTGGGGCGAGGCGGCCGTTGTCGATCTGGCCCTCGCCCTGACCACCGGCCAGATGTATCCCACGGTGAAGTACGCTTTGGGCCACGGCCGCGCCTGCACGAAGGTGGTGGTCGCCGGCGACTCCGCTCCCTTCCGTTTCCCGGAACCCGTCACGGTATGACCGCCGCCGTCGCAGTCTTCGAAGCCGAGCGTCCGCGCCTGCGGCGGCTGGCCTATCGCATGCTGGGTTCGGTGACCGAGGCGGAGGACGCGGTGCAGGACGCCTGGCTGCGCTGGGACAGGGCCGGCGCGGCGGTGGAGAATCCCCGGGCCTGGTTGGTCCAGACCGTCACCCGCCTGTGCCTGGACCGGATGAAGTCGGCCCGGGCCCGCCGCGAGACCTATGTCGGCCCCTGGCTGCCCGAGCCGCTGATCGAGGAGATCGCCGACGATCCGGTCGAGCGGGCCGAGGACGTATCGGTCGCCTTTCTCCTTGCGCTGGAGCGGCTGTCGCCGCTGGAGCGGGCGGTATTCCTGCTGCACGACGTCTTTGACCAGGACTATGCGGAGGTCGGCCGGGCGCTCGGCCGCGGCGAGGCGGCGGTTCGCCAGCTGGCCAGCCGCGCCCGCGCCCATGTCCGCGACGCGCGTCCGCGCTTTTCGGTGTCGCCGGAGAAGACGCTCGAGCTGGCCGCCGCCTTCATGCGCGCCGCCGCCACCCAGGATATGGAAGGGCTGTCCAGCCTGCTGGCCAGGGACGCGGTGCTGATCTCGGACGGCGGCGGCAAGCGCCCCGCCGCCCTGCGGCCCATGGTGGGGCGCGACGATGTCATGCTGCTGCTGCGCGGCCTCGCCTCGCGGGGCGGGCTGGCCAGGGCCATGACCATGCGCCCGGCGATGATCAACGGCGCCCCCGGCGTGATCATGGACCTGGCCGACGGCCTGCAGACCATCGCCTTCGAGTCCGATGCCGACGGCCTGCTCAGCGCGATCTACATCATCCGCAACCCGGACAAGCTGGGGCATGTGAGGGGGTAGCGCTGATCGGGGACATGTACGGTCTTCGGTACGTGTCCCCTGCCGCTTGCTGAAGCTGAAGGGGACACGCACTGAAGTGCATGTCCCCGGCCGTACGTCGCAAGCGCTCTGGCGCGGACCCGTTCCATCCGCGATATGTGCTGAATGCGCTTCGACGACCGCTTCCTGGAGGAGATCAAGTCGCGCGTCCGGCTGTCGGACGTGATCGGCAAGACCGTGAAGCTCAAGCGTCAGGGTCGCGAGTTCGTCGGTCTGTCGCCGTTCACCAAGGAGCGTTCGCCCAGCTTCTTCGTCAACGACGACAAGGGCTTCTTCCACGACTTCTCCAGCGGCAAGCACGGCGACCTGATCAGCTTCCTGCAGGAGACCGAGCGGCTGACCTTCATGGAGGCGGTCGAGCGGCTGGCCAGTGAAGCCGGGATGCCGATGCCGGCGCCCGACCCCCAGGCCGCCGAGCAGGAGAAGAAGCGCCAGGGCCTGGCCGACTGGGTCGAGCTGGCCGCGCAGTGGTTCGAGGGCGAGCTTCACCGGCCGTCGGGCAAGGCGGCGCGCGACTATCTGCTGCGCCGGGGCCTGCCGGAGACCGAGTGGAAGCGGTTCCGCATCGGCTTCTCGCCGGCGTCGCGGACGGCGCTGAAGGACTATCTCATCGCCAAGGGCGCGCGGCCGGCCGAGCTTATCGACGCCGGCCTGCTGATCGCGCCGGAGGAGGGCGGGGCCGCCCCCTACGACCGCTTCCGAGACCGCATCATCTTCCCTATCGCTGACGCGCGGGGGCGGGCCGTCAGCTTCGGCGGCCGGGCCATGGATCCGGAGGCCCGCGCCAAGTACCTGAACGGTCCCGAGACGAGCCTGTTCTCCAAGGGTCGGCTGCTCTACGGCCTGCCCGAGGCGCGCAAGCTGCTGCATGCCGGGGGCGACGACACGGCCCTGGTCGTGGTCGAGGGCTATATGGACGCCATCGCCTGCCAGCGCGCCGGGATCGCCGCCGTCGCCCCCCTGGGCACCGCCCTGACCGAGGACCAGATGGAGGTCCTCTGGCGTCTGCACCCCGAGCCGACGCTCTGCTTCGACGGCGACGGGGCGGGCATGCGCGCCGCCAGCCGCGCCATTGATCGCGCGCTGCCGCTGCTCAAGCCCGGGAAAAGCTTCCGGTTCGCCATCGTCACCGGCGGCAAGGACCCCGACGACGTGCTGCGCGAGCAGGGACCGGGCGCGCTCAAGGCCCAGCTGGCCGAGACGACCCCCTTCGTCGACGCCCTGTTCGTGCGCGAACGGGACCAGGAGCCGCTGGAGACGCCGGAGCGCAGGGCGGGCCTCAAGGCGCGCCTGCGCGAGCGGGCGGCCAGCATCGCCGACAAGGACCTGGCCCAGGCCTATCGCGAGGAGATGCTGTCGCGGCTCGACACACTGTTCGCCCGGCCGGCCGCCGGCGGCCAGGGCGCACCCCGGGCGCCGTTCACGCCCCGGGCCCGCGGCCGTCGCGGCGAAGTGCTGCAGTTCGACGCCTTCCCCACGCCCGAGGGCAAGGCCGCGGCGCGCAAGCTGGCCGTCTCGCTCGATCCCATGGCCGCCGCCCTGGCCAGGGCGGCGCTGGAGGACCCCCACCGGCTCGACGAGCATTTCGAACAGCTGGAGCGATCCGGGTTCGGCGATCCGGCTCTGTCGGAATTGGCGAGGGAGTTCATTCGGTTGCGACTTGACGCCGATCACCTTGACTCAGCGTCTCTCGCACGCCATCTGCGGGATCGTGGATTTGCCGGGCTGCTGACTGACATCGACCGGGCCGCTGCAATGGCAGGCGCGCCCTTCCTGAAACAGGATGTCACCCTCGCCGCCGCCAGGTCCCAGTGGACGCTAGCTTTTGAGGCCGTGAACCGATTGGCTGCGCTCGAGACCGCCCTTACGTCCGCCAAGGCCAGCCTTGGGGGTCGTTCAGACATGGCGGCGCTGGAGCGTCTGAAGGCCGAACGGGACAGGCTGAGGCGTGCGATCCGCTCGGGAAGCCTCTGGACGGACGGCGAAATCTCTCCCTAAGGCGCGTCAGCGTCCGAAAAGAATTTTGAAGCGTTCCACCTTCCCAGAGGCGGTTCGCCGGAGAACGCAATGAGCACGACGACCAACGAGCAGGCCGAAGCCCCCGAAGCTCCGGAGAAGGACGGCCCGCTCCTCGACCTCACCGACGCCGGGGTCAAGAAGTTCATCAAGCAGGCCAAGGCCCGCGGCTATGTCACGATGGACGAGCTCAACAAGGTCCTGCCGTCGGAGGAAGTGACCTCCGAGGCGATCGAGGACACGCTGGCCATGCTCAGCGAGATGGGCGTCAACGTCGTCGAGGCCGAGGAAGACGGCGCCGAGGGCGAGGGCGGCGAGGTCGCCAATCGCGAAGAGACCGCCATCGTCACCGAGGCGGAGACCAAGTCCACCTACGACCGCACCGACGATCCCGTCCGCATGTATCTGCGCGAGATGGGCAGCGTCGAGCTGCTGAGCCGCGAGGGCGAGATCGCCATCGCCAAGCGGATCGAGGCCGGCCGCGACACCATGATCCGGGGTCTGTGCGAAAGCGCCCTGACCTTCGAAGCCATCATGGTCTGGCGCGAGGAACTGGGCACCGGCCGCATCCTGCTGCGCGAGGTCATCGACCTGGAAGGCACCTACGGCGTGATGTTCCCCGCCGCGCCGGTGGTGGTGCCGACCGAGGACGCCGAGCCCGCCGAGCCCAAGGAAGCGGTCGAGGGCGAGGAAAAGCCCGAGGGCGAAGACGACGACGACGACTTCGACGACGGCGCCGGCCCCACGGTCAGCGCCATGGAAGGCGAGCTGCGCGAAAGCGTCATGGAGACGCTGGACGCCATCGCCGCCGAGTTCGACGCTTTCCGTCGCCTGCAGGAAAAGCTGGTCGAGCGCCGGCTGAAGGGCGGCGACCTGAAGGACGAGGACCGCAAGGCCTACACCGCCGCCTCCGGCGCCATCGTCACCCGCCTCAAGACGCTGAAGCTGAACAACAACCGCATCGAGGCGCTGGTCGACCAGCTCTACGCCATCAACCGCCGCCTGATCGCGCTGGAAGGCCGCCTGCTGCGCCTGGCCGACAGCTACGGCATCAGCCGCACCGAGTTCCTCAAGGCCTACTTCGGCTCCGAGCTCGATCCCAACTGGTCGGAGAAGGTCAAGGCGCTGGGCGTGCGCTGGACCAAGTTCAGCGAGAACGACGACAGCTCGATCCGCGACATCCGCCAGGAAGTGGCCGCCTTGGCCACCGAGACCGGCGTGCCGATCGACGACTACCGCCGCATCGTCCAGACCGTGCAGAAGGGCGAGCGCGAGGCCCGTCAGGCCAAGAAGGAAATGGTCGAGGCCAACCTGCGCCTCGTGATCTCCATCGCCAAGAAGTACACCAACCGCGGCCTGCAGTTCCTGGACCTGATCCAGGAGGGCAACATCGGCCTGATGAAGGCGGTCGACAAGTTCGAGTACCGTCGCGGCTACAAGTTCTCGACCTACGCCACCTGGGGGATCCGCCAGGCCATCACCCGCTCGATCGCCGACCAGGCGCGGACCATCCGAATCCCGGTCCACATGATCGAGACCATCAACAAGCTCAACCGCATCTCGCGGCAGAGGCTGCAGGAGATGGGCCGCGAGCCGACGCCGGACGAGCTCGCCGCGCGCATGGACATGCCCGAGGACAAGGTCCGCAAGGTGCTCAAGATCGCC
>JBEIDC010000065.1:0-17061 GCA_040383665.1 Caulobacter sp. | reverse complement strand
TCAGGAAGGTGAGGTTGGTGTTCTCCATCCCGCCGTAGGGAAAGGCCGGCGGCAGGACCAGCACGTCATAGCGGCCCCAGCGGTAGGGGCCGTAGAGGGCCTCGGCGGCCTCGACCATCCTTTCGGTGTCGACCAGTTCGGCGGCGGCGCGGTCCATCATCGACGGTTCGGTGTAGACGCCTGTCCGGGGGCCCAGCGGCCGGAAGGCGATGTCCCCGACGGCCAGGGCGATCAGATACGGCGCCGTGGGGTGCTGCATGCGGAAGCGGAAGGCCCGCTTGCCAGGACTGGCGGGCTCGCCCTTCGGCGTCAGCATCTCGCCGCTCATCACCGCGGTCAGGTCGTCGGGCACGACAATGCGGGCGGTCCAGGTCTGGCGGATGCCGGGACTGTCCTGGGTCGGAATCCAGCTGCGGTTCAGGGTGGCCTGACCCTGGCTGTAGAGGAAGGGCCTGGCCTTGCCGGCGGTCAGCTGCGGCGGCAACCACTGCAGGGCGTCCGCCGAGCCGCTGCGATAGCTGACGATGATCCGGCGTTCGCCGTTCAGCTGCACGGTCAACGGCGCGCCCTTGTCGCCATTGGCGGCGCCCAGGGTCCAGGGCAGCTTGCCGCCCTTCGCATCCGCGACGGACAGGATGGTCAGGTCCCAGGCGTCGAGGACGATCTCGGCGGCGCCGGGGGCGGCCAGCACGTCGAGGGCGGCGGTCCCGCTGACGGCCTTCGCTTCGAAGTCAGCGACCAGGTCCAGGTCGACATGGGTCACGCGGGCGATGCGGGGCTGCGCCCAGGTCCGGTCGTCGACCGAATCGGTGGTCATCAGGATCGGCGCGACGGCCGGCGTAGCGAAGGCCGCGGCGGGCAGGCCGCAAAGCAGGGCGAGGGCGGCGACGAGGCCACGAACGGGGGGCGTCATTTAGGGATACATGTTCCGGAATATCGGGGCCGGTTTCCATGCCCCGAACGCGCGCCGCTCGCAACCGGACGCATGAACCCCTATATGGCCGCCCCATGACCGAGACCCTGAACCTTCCCGCCGACGATCTTGTCGCCGCCTTCCAGATCGAGGGCTGGCCCGTGCGCGGCCGCATCGTGCGCCTCGGCGCGTCCGTCCACGAGATCCTGACCCGTCACGACTATCCGCTGCCGGTGGCGAATCTGCTGGGCGAGGCCTGCGCCCTGGCGGCCCTGGTCGGCTCCAGCCTGAAGTTCGATGGCCGGCTGATCGTCCAGGCCCAGGGCGACGGTCCTGTGGCCTATGTCGTCGTGGACTACGACACCGACGGCTCGATGCGCGGCTACTGCCGCTTCGACGCCGAGCGGCTGGCGGCGGTGATGGCCGGGACCGCCAGGCCGGGCGCGCGAACGCTGCTGGGCAAGGGCGTCTTCATCATGACCATCGACCAGGGGGCGGACATGGACCGCTACCAGGGCGTGACCTCGATCGAAGGCGACACCCTTGCCCTGTGCGCGGAGGAGTATTTCGCCCAGTCCGAACAGACGCCGACCCGCATCCGGCTTGCGGTCGGCCAGGTCGACACCGGGGAGGGGGCGCTATGGCGCGCGGGGGGTCTGCTGATCCAGAACATCGCCGCCGACGAGGCGCGCGGCTCGACCGAGGACGCCTGGACCCGGGCGCAGATCCTGTTCGACACCACCCGCGAGGACGAACTCATCGACCCGACCCTGCCGGCCGACACCCTGCTTTGGCGGCTGTTCAACGAGGACGGCGTGAGGGTGTTCGAGCCCCGGCCGCTGCAGGCCTTCTGCCGCTGCACCGAGGAGCGGATCGTCTCGGTGATCGGCAGCTTCAGCGCGGAAGAGCAGGCCGAGATGGTCGAGCCGGACGGCAAGATCCGTGTCACCTGCGAGTACTGCTCCCGCGTCTACGCGATGACGCCGCCGGCGGTTTGATCGGTCGCCTGTCCCTGATCGCCGACCAAAGCCCTGTAGGCCCGCCAGCTGGCAAGACCGAGCCAGGGGAAGATCACCACCAGCGCGAGGAACCCCGTCGCCGCCGCCGCCATCAGCAAGGCCGTGATGATCACCGCCCAGAGCAGCAGCGGGAAGAAGTTGGCGTTGACCGCCCGCACGCTGGTCGCCACGGCCGCAAAGACGTTGGCGTTCGGGTTGAGCAGCATCGGCGCCGACACCACCACCAGGGCGTAGGTCACAAAGGCCAGGGCGCCGCCGGTCAGGCCGCCGATCAGCAGCATGTGGTGACCCTCGCTGGAGCCGACGGCGAAGGCGACGAGGGACTCGACGTCACGATGCACGTTGAAGGTCGACAGGCCGTAGACGATCTGCGCAACCCGGCCCCAGAGGAAGTAGATCAGCACGAGCAGCAGGCTGAGATAGGCGATGTCCTGCCGGAAGGCGGAGCGGACAAACAGGATCTGCCCCAGCGTCGGCCGCTCGCCCAGGTCCAGCCGCCGGCCCGCCTCATATGGGCCCATGGCCAGGATCGGGGCGATGATGACGAAGCCCGCGGTCAGGGCCAGCACCCAGAAAGCGCCGTTGGTGGCGTAGACGCCGTAGCAGAGCGCGAAGCTCGCGACAGCAACCCCCAGTCCGTAGAGGAGCAGCGGCCCGGGCGCCTTCATCAAATCCCGCCAGCCCTCGGCCAGCCAGGTGAAGGGGGCGGCAAGCGGGATGGTCCGGATGGCCGGCAGGCCGAGCGTCGTGTCCATTTCTTCCTCCCTCGTCGTCTTCGCTGACGTTCTGAAGGCGAGGATGTGGCTGATCCGCGTGGCTTTCAACTCCCCGTCGAGGAGGCAAGGCCCCGCCGGTCAGGCGCCCATCTTGAGCCTTGCGGCCGGCGCGGCGCTCACGGTGTCGGGCTCGAAGGCCAGGCTCGACAGGAAGTTGGCGAGTATATCGGCGAAATCGGCCTCCGTGGCCCTGCCGCGGCCCAGGGCGCCCATCCGGAAGGCCCAGAAGCTGTTGATGTGCTGCAGGGAGCCGATCACCTCGCCGAGCCGGAGGAAGGTCGCCGGGGCGTTGAGAAGGAAGTCGCGGAACTCGGACGGCCTATCTTCAGCAAGAAACAGATTGTAGGACCGGTTATAGGTGTCGAGTGATTGCAAGACAAACTGAACGGCTTCCCTAATTGACTGGCTTATAGATATACGCGCAGTTTTTATGTATTCAGTCGTCTGGAAATCACGAGGCGGCGCTGGCGTAAATGCGTAATGTCGGCGCAGGTTTTAGAGTTCTCCCGTATTGTAGAAGTTGCGATCCATTTAAAATGCAATATTCCGTGCCAGGCGAAGATTCCGTCCCGATACTGTTCAGCGTCCATTCTGAGTGCATCACGCAGGGGCGCGAAGGCGGCGTCCGGGGTTTCCGCCAGCAGCTTCTGTGTGAATTCGTTGGCGCCTCGGCTGTCGCTCGCCGAGACCAGATTGGTCAGGCTCGCCATCTCCGACGCCACGAAGGCGCTCATGCGGGCGAGGTCGGCTTCACTGATGTTGAAGTACTCCAGGGCCGGCAGGTAGCCGTTCCGGGCGAGCGTCTCGCGCAGCAGGAAGGGGTCCATGGAGGGGATGTCGTCGAGGATTTCGAGAAGCGCCAGATCCTTGCGAACGAGGCCCAGGTTATCGGAAAAGTACGTCTCGAGAATGTGAGCGCTGCGCTCCTCGCCGATGAAGAAGGACTGACCGCCGGCGCGAGGTCGTTTTTGTCAAGCGGCAGGATGACCTTCGTCGCCGTCGTCCGGGTCTTCTCGAGCGGCTCCCGCTCGTGCGGCCTCAGCCTGTGCTTCAGGATGATCGCATGGTTGAGGGCCGAGTTCTGGAACAGCGGCCGGGCGGCGAGCGCCGGGTGACCCGGCAGCCGGCGGTGCACGGAGAGCAGGTTCAGGACCCGGGCGGTCGATCCGGACCGCTCGAGGTTGGCGAGGCTCCTGTCCGGCTTCGAACGGTTCAAATGGCGTCTTCCGACGCGCGACCGGATCCCGGCAGGCCGTCAAGGGCCTCGAGCTGGCCGTGAATGTGCTGCACGAAGTCGACCACCACGGCGCGATTTTCCGTCGCCATGAGACCAAACGCCGGGCCCCGCAACACGTCTTCCGGGACGATGAACTCGCGCGAGCCGAGTCGGGTGCAATAGCCGGTCTCGACGAGCTTGAGCACGTGCCGACGAGTGGTCTCATAGGGGAACCGGGTCAGGTCCGAGATCGCCATGATCGACACCGGCCGCCGCAAGGTATCGGGAAACACGCCCGAGATCGCCCTTGGGCTGACGCCACGGTCCCGGTTGAGATGACTGGCCGAGGCCCGCAGGATCGTCATGAACACGATCATGGTCGTGTGGTCGTTGTCGAACGCCCGGGCCATCAGCGCTGCGCTGGCCAGGAAATGATCGATCGACTGCGCCAGCAGGTACTTTTCTTCGTCGGCGTCAGGAGAAGGAGTCATGCGATCATCAACAATCCGTGCGGGAGGCTGCGCCGGCGCTCAGCGCTTCGAATCAGGGAATCTGTATAGTTGGCATAGCTTTCCCGCTACTTAATCGCGCGTACGGCCTCAGCCTCCAGCCCGTACACTCGCGGTCGGCGCGCGCGTCATGATTTCCGGCTCGAAGGCCAGGCCCGACTGGAAATCGGTCAGTATGTCCACGAAGTCGATTTCCGTTATTCGACCACGGTGGGGCGTGCCCATTCGAAACGCCCAGAAACTGTTTATATGCTGTAAGGAGCCGATCACTTCGCCAAGACTGACGAATATCTCCGGTGCATTCAAAAGGAAATCCCTGAACTCGGACGGACGCTCTTCTTTGAGGAATCTGTTGTAGGACGTGTCGTATTCGCCAAGCGTCTTAATAACATAGCCGAATGAGCGACTTATCTCTGTGCTTATCTTGTTTTTGGTGTCGCAGATAAATCTTGTTGCCTCTTTAGTCCGGGGCGGAGCTGCTACAAAATTGCTTATCTCGATGCATGTCTTCGAACTCTCGCGAAGTGTCGTCGAGGAAATCCATTTATAGTATAGCATGCCTCGCCACGCGAAGATGCCGTCACGATATTGCCCTGCGTCCATTTTCAGCGCTTCCCTTAGCGGCTCAAAGGACGCGTCCGGTGTCTCTGACAGGAGTTTCTGGGAAAAATCGCCCGCGCCGCGACCATCATTGCTCGCTACCAGATTTATCAGGCCGGACATCTCCGACTCGACGAACGTGCGCATGCGGACCAGGTCGGCTTCGCTAATGTTGAAGTATTCCAGTGCGGGCAAGTGGCCGTTCCGGGCCAAGGTCTCACGCAGCAGGAACGGGTCCATTGATGGAATTTCGTCAAGTATATCGAGAAGGCTGAGATCTTGTGAGGTCAGGCGTGCATTATTCGAAAAATGCGTCTCCAGAATGTGTTCGATGCGCTCCTCGCCGATGAAGAAGGATCGGCCGCCGGCCCTAAGGTCGGTTCTGTCCAGCGGCAGAAGAACCTTCGTGGCGGTGCTCCGTGACGTAGTGAACAGTTCCCGCTCGTGCGGGCGCAGTCGGTGCTTCAGGATGATCGACTTGTTGAGCTCGCTGCTCTCAAACATTGGTCGGTCGCTAAGGGCGGAGTTCCCCGCCTGGCGCCTGTGAACGTCAAGCAGGTTCAGAACACGGGCTGTCGACCCGGACTTCTGCAAGTTAACAAGGCTTCGGTCGTGGTGCGCCCTCATGTTCTTCCTCGGCCGCGTTTGCCTCGCGGCGTGGTGGGGGCTGGTGGACTGCCCAGCCGGATCGGCGAGGTCACGGTCTTCTCCCTGTCCGGTACAGATTGCATAATCAATGTCTGAAGTTGCTGAAAGCTTAACTACATTGCCTAGCCAAGTCGACCGCATTACCCAAAAAGAGTAAAATGGGCTCCGCGCTGCCCCGTTTCGGATTTACTCAGATCGTTGGTCGTTGAGTACTCGGCCATGCGATCTTGAATAACTGGTCGTAAAAATGCGCGTGACACCGGTAGACTCGCTAAGCATTGCTTTCCGGGGCGAGTTTTTGCCGTCAGTTCACCCGCCGCAGGGCGCCCGGCAGGTGCAGGGAGAAGGCCGGGATCTCGACGTCGAACGCCTCGCCGCCGGCGGTGACCATCTGGTAGGTCCCGCGCATGCTGCCCGAGGGCGTCGTCAGCGGGCAGCCGGAGTTGTAGCGGAAGGCCTCGCGCGGTCCCAGCACCGGCTGCTCGCCGACCACCCCCGGCCCCTTGACCTCCTCGACGCGGTTGCGCGCGTCGGTGATGATCCAGTGGCGCGACCTCAGGGTGACCGTCTGCGTCCCGTGGTTCTCGATCTCCACCACATAGGACCACAGCCACTGGCCCTCCTCGGGCCGCGACTGTTCGGCCATGTAGGCCGGCGCGACCCGCACCACGACGTCCCTGGTGCGGGCTTCGTAGACCGGATTGTCCGGCGTGCCACGGCGGCGGATTCGGCTCATCAGACGGCGTCCAGCGCCCGCCTGATGTCGCGCGAAAGGTCCCGCACGTCCTCGAGGCCGACCGACATCCGCACGAAGCCCTCGGTCAGGCCGATCTCCAGCCGCTTCTCCTCGGGCATGGCCCGGTGGGTGGTGGTGGAGGGATGGGTGGCCATCGACTTGGCGTCACCCAGGTTGTTGGAGATGTCGACGATCTCCAGCGCGTCGAGGAACCGCCAGGCCGCCGCGCGCGAGCCGAGGTCGAAGGCCAGCAGGTTGGAAAACCCGCTCATCTGCGCCCGGGCGACCTGCGCCTGCGGATGGTCCGCCCGGCCGGGATAGCGCACGCTGAGCACCTTGCCATGGTCGCCGATCAGGTCGGCCAGGGCGGCGGCGGTCTCGGTCTGACGCCGCACCCGCAGGTCCAGCGTCTCCAGCCCCTTGAGCAGGATCCAGGCGTTGAACGGCGAGATCGCCGGGCCGGTATGGCGGATGATGTCGCGGTACGACTCCTCCAGGAGATCGCGCCCGCCCAGGATGGCGCCGCCCAGCACCCGACCCTGGCCGTCGATGTGCTTGGTGGCCGAATAGACGACGATGTCGGCGCCCAGGGTCAGCGGCTTCTGGAAGATCGGCGTGGCGAAGACATTGTCGACCACGACCTTCGCCCCGGCCGCGTGGGCGATCTGCGCCACCGCCGCGATGTCGGTGATCTCCAGCAGCGGATTGGCCGGGCTCTCCAGCAGCACGACCTTCGTGTTGGGCCGCATCGCCGCCCGCCAGGCGTCCAGGTCGGTGGCGTCGACATAGGTCGTCTCGACGCCGAAGCGCGGCAGCCAGTTGGAGATGATCCAGTTGCAGGAGCCGAACAGCGCCCGGCCCGCGACCAGGTGGTCGCCGGCCTTGAGCAGCCCGGTCAGCGCCACATGCACCGCGGCCATGCCCGAGGCCAGGGCCCGGCAGTGCTCGGCCCCCTCCAGCAGCGCCAGCCGCTCCTCGAACATCTGGGTCGTGGGGTTGGCGTAGCGCGAATAGACGAAGCCCGGATCCTCGCCGGAGAACCGCCGGTCGGCCGCGCCGGCGCTCTCGTAGGCGTAGCTCTGGGTCAGGAACAGCGCTTCGGAGGTCTCGCCGAAATTGCTGCGGTTCAGCCCGCCTCGAATAAGGCGGGTCGCGGGTTCCCAGCTGTGGGGGTCTTCGGCCATGGCTACGGCTTTCCTTGCGGTGTCGGCGGCATGAACAGGAAACCGGGGCGGCCGGTCAAGGCGGCTCGTGCGGGGGACTGCTTCCGTCGATAGACGGTAGCTGTCTCTGATCGGGGCGCCGGGGACTGCTTCGCGAAGCGTAGCTGTCCCTCGACAGCTTCGGGGACCTTTGAGGGACAGCTACCGGCTGCGCCGGAAGCAGTCCCCGACCGTGAACACTGAAGCGCACGCCGAACCCTCGCCGGCCAGGGTAGACTGTCCCGCTTCCCCATCGTCGCGCCCGCCCGCCGGGCGAGACAGGGGGACAGACCGCCCGCCGCCGCCGCCCGCCACGCCCGGCCCCACGCCGCCCGGGCCGCCGTTTCCGCCTCCCGCGCAAGGATTTCGCTGTCCAGGTCACCGTCCATGCCCGGAGTCCAACCCCGCCCCGCCGGATGAGGATCGATCCGCCGGCGACCGGCGCGGGAGAGGGGCCGAAAGAGACGGACTGTCCCGCCTTGTCCCGGGAATATGTGTCTCGGGAGTCTCGTATTGGGGACTTGGGGACTGCTTCGCGAAGCGTAGCTGTCCCTCAACACCGGCCGACGCTGTCGAAGGACAGCTACCGTCTATCGACGGAAGCAGTCCCCAAGGACGCCGTCGTCGGGCCCTTGCGGGGTTCGCGACGCGCCTGCGGCGCTCCTCACCCTGACGAAGGGGTGGGCTCCACTGAGGTCGTCATCCTGAGGAGCGGCGAAGCCGCGTCGCGAAGGACGCACGGCGTCGGCGACAGCGACCGGCAATGCCGGAAGCCGTCCCCGGGGGTGGGCGCTCCGGCCAGCCACTATCGCACAGCCCGCACCGGCCGGGGCCACCCCCATCCCCGCCCTTCCCCCCTCCAGGGGGGAGGGGGACGTCTTCCATCCGTCACTTGCAATTCCACCCAAGGGCCATGAGTAATGGCCCGACGATGAATGACGTTCTTTCCGCCGGGATTCTCCCCTGCCAGGCCATCGAGGACCTGATCGCCCAGGGGGCCATCAGGTCGCTCACGCCCTTCGACAAGGACCAGGTCCAGCCGGCCAGTCTCGACCTGAGGCTGGGCGAGCGCGCCTGGCGGGTGCGGGCCTCGTTCCTGCCGCGGCACCGGCGGGTGATGGAGCGGCTGCCCGACGTGGCCATGCATCAGCTCGACCTCAGCCAGGGCGCGGTGTTCGAGCGCGGCTGCGTCTATATCGCCGAGGTCCAGGAGCGGCTGGCCCTGCCCAGGGGCGTGGCGGCGCGGGGCAATCCCAAGAGCTCGACCGGGCGGGTCGACGTCTTCGTGCGGCTGCTGACCGACCACGGCGCGGCCTTCGACGACGTGGCCGAAGGCTATACCGGGCCGCTGTATGTCGAGATCGCGCCCCAGACCTTTTCCGTGCTGGCCCGCACGGGCACGCGGCTGAACCAGCTGCGGCTCAAGCTCGGCGAGCCGCCCCGGCTGGCCAGCCGCGACGTCGGGGTCGACCTGTCGAGCGGCATCGCCGGATTCCGCGGGCGCCGGCACGCCGGGATCATCGACCTCGACGTCGAGGACGGCCTCGATCCGCGCGACTTCTGGGAGCTGCTGGAATCGCGGCGGGGCGAGCTGCTGCTCGATCCCAACGAGTTCTACATCCTGGCCTCCAAGGACGACATCGAGATCCCGGTGACCCAGGCGGCCGAGATGACGCCGATCGACCCGGCGGTGGGGGAGTTCCGCGTCCACTACGCCGGCTTCTTCGACCCGGGCTTCGGGGCCGACGAGACCCGGTCGCGCGGCTCGAAGGGCGTGCTGGAGGTGCGCAGCCACGAGACGCCGTTCCTGCTCGAGGACGGCCAGACCGTGGCGCGGCTGGTCTATGAGCCCCTGACCGCCCGGCCGACCCGGCTCTATGGCGAGGACGGCTCCCACTACCTGCGGCAGGGGCTGAAGCTCTCCAAGCACTTCCGCGCCTGGACCTAGCCGGGCGGCGACAAGTCTCTCATACAAAATGTACAGGGTGCTTGACATGACGTCGGCGCCTGTGTGACAAGCTCCCTTGTCAAAACGACAAGGAGAGATGACGTGGCAACCCAATCCCGCCCGCGCCGCCGGCAAAGCTTCGTGCAGCTGCTGCTCGTCTGCATGGCGATCGGCGCCGGCATCGGCGTCGTCAGCGGCCTGATCGAGGGCCTGGGCCTGTCGGTTCCGCCGGTGGTGTCCGGCCTGGTCGTGCTCGCGGTCGGCGGCCTCGTCCTGTGGCTCAGCGCCCGCTGGTGGGTGGTGGCCGACGAGGCGGTGCGCGAGGCGCACAAGTTCAGCTGGTTCTGGGGCGGATCGGCCGGAATGGTCCTGTTCGGCGCCGTGGCCATCCCGCTGCTGGGCGTCGCCCGCGGTCCGGTCGACGCCTTCGGCCTGACGCCCGCCGAGGCCGGACTGTTCGTCGCCGGGGGCGGCTTCGCCCTGGCCGTGATGCTGATCGGCTACGTCCTCTGCTGGGCGGGCTGGTGGTTCACCCGCAACCGCTGACCGTCCCCCTTTCAGGCCTGGAGGCCCGCATGACGACCGCCAAAAACCCCGCCCAGAAGCGCTACATCGCCCGCTTCATCCCGACCATGGCCGTCTATGTGGCCGCCATCTTCACGGTCAGCTGGGTCTTCAACCGCTACGAGCCGACCGGCCCGATCGCCTGGGGCCTGGCCCTGCTGCCCGCCCTGCCGCTGCTGGCCATCATCGCCATCATGGGCGTCTACCTGCGCGAGGAAGGCGACGAGTTCATCCGCAACATCCTCGTCGAGTCCATGCTCTGGGGCGTCGGGCTGACCCTGGCCATCATGACCGTCTGGGGCTTCCTGGAGATCTACGCCGGGGCGCCGAAGCTGCCGTCCTTCTGGGCCTTCCCGATCTTCTGCTTCGGCATGGGCCTGGCCCAGCCCTTCATCAAACGCCGCTACCGGTAGGGGGCGAGATGAAGAACCGCCTCAAGATCCTGCGGGCCGAGCGCGACTGGAGCCAGGCGGACCTGGCCGACCGGCTCGAGGTCTCGCGCCAGACCATCAACGCCCTGGAGACCGGCAAGTACGACCCGTCCCTGCCGCTCGCCTTCCGCATCGCCCGCCTGTTCGGGCAGCCCATCGAATCCATCTTCGACGACGGCCAGGCCTGATCCGAAGAGCCATCCGTGAGATCCTTCATGACCACGACCCCCTCCCGCCCCGGCCTCAACCGCGCCCGCCTGGCGCAGGGCGCCGCCGGCCTCATCCTCGGCGGCGGCCTCGGATACCTCGTCGGCCGGCTGGCCAAGCAGGGCGCCATCGACGTCAGCGCCCTGACCTGGTCCGACGTCATGGCGGTCCTGATCGCCGTCATGCTGTTCGTGACCGGCGCTATCCTCGTCGCCGCGACGTTCAGCAAGCGTCTGGCCGGCAGGATCATGGACCCGGCGAGCGACCGCCCGGCGCGGCCGGCGCAGATCAGCTTCTACCGCCAGCAGGCGCTCGTCATGGCGCTCTCGGGCCTGATGATGGCCGCGCCGGTCGCCGCGCGCCTGGCCTCGCAGCCGCTGTCCAGCCAGCTGGCCGGGGCGGTGATGGCCGCCATCGTCGCCCTGTTCCTGCTGCAGACCTTCCTGAACCTGGCGGTCTAGACCCGGGCCGACGAGATGATCCGCCAGATGGTGGCCGAGGCCGGCGCGGTCTGCTTCTGGGTCCTGCAGGGCGCCCTGTTCCTGTGGGCGGCGGCGGAGAAGCTGGAGCTGGTCCCGGCCCTGACCGCCTGGGACATGATGACCATCCTGATGGGCTTCTACCTCGTCATCTCCTCGGTGATTTCGGTCCGTCGCGGCCTCACCTGATCGTCCCTGTCCAGCCGGAACCCCGACCCATGCTCAACCTGTTCAAGATCCTGGCCCTGATTGGCGGCCTGATCGGCGCCCTGGCCGCCCGGCCGGCGCTGGCCATTGAACCGACCCGCTTCACCGTCGAGGTGCGGGGGGAGGGGCCGGACGTGCTCCTTGTTCCGGGCCTGGCCTCGTCCCGCGCCGTCTGGGCCGACACCGTCGCCCGGCTGGAAGGCCGCTACCGCGTTCACCTGGTCCAGGTCAGCGGCTTCGCCGGCGAGCCGGCCCGCGGCAACGCCGACGGACCGGTGGTCTCCCCGCTGGCCGACGAAATCGCCGCCTACATCAAGGCGAACGGTCTGCGGCGCCCCGCCCTGATCGGCCACTCGATGGGCGGCTTCACCGCCCTGATGATCGCCCAGCGTTATCCCGGCCTGGCCGACCGGGTGATGATCGTCGACGCCCTGCCGTTCTTCAGCGTTCTGATGGGGCCGGCGACGACGGTGGAGTCGATCACGCCCCGCGCCGCCGACCTGCGGGACATGCTGATCGGGCAGACGCCCGAGGCCTTTGCCGCCGGTCAGGCCCAGACCATGGCCGGCCTGGTCAAGTCGCCCCGGGGCCGCAGCGACAGCCTCGCCTGGTCGATGGCCACCGACCGTTCGGTCATGGCCCGCGCCATGTACGACGTGATGACCACCGACCTGCGGCCCGTTCTGGCGACGGTGCGGACGCCGGTGACGGTGGTCTATGCCCGCGACGACGCCATGGGCGTGGGCGCCGGCTTCGTCCAGCCGATGTACGAAGGCAACTACGCCGCGCTGCCCGACAAGACCCTGGTGGTCGTCGACGGCGCCCTGCACTTCGTCATGCTGGATCAGCCGGACGCCTTCGCCGCCGCCGTCGAGCGCTTCCTGAAATAGCCCGTGCCCTCCCGCCCGATTTTCGACCTCGAGTCCGCCGAAAGGACCTCCATGTTCAAACGTCTCAAGCGCGGCCTGGCCGCCCTCGCGATCCTGACCGCCAGCGCCGTCGCCGCCTTCCCGGCCGCCGCCGATCCCGCCCTCTGGGTGGTCCGGGACGAGGACTCGACCATCTACCTGCTGGGGACGGTCCATGTGCTGCGGCCCGACACCGTCTGGCGCTCGCCGGCCATCGACGCGGCGCTGGCCGAGGCCGATGAGCTGTGGATCGAGGTCGAGGCCGACGATCCGGCGGCCATGCAACCGCTGGTCGCCCGCTACGGCCTCGATCCCGCCAATCCGCTCAGCAGCAAGCTCACCGCCGAACAGAAGGCCCGGCTCGACGCCGCCGCCGCCGGCATGGGCGCCAGCGGCGCGGCCCTGGAGCCCCTGCGGCCCTGGCTGGCGGGGCTGACCCTCAGCGTCGGACCGTTGGTCAAGGCCGGCTACGACCCGGCCAGCGGCGTGGAGTCAAAGCTGAAGGCCGCCGCCCGCGCCGCCGGCAAACCGATCCGGACGCTGGAGACGCTCGAGCAGCAGATCGGCTTCTTCGCCGACCTGCCGCCGGCGGTGGAGCTGGCCTTCCTGCTGTCGGCCCTGGACGAGATGGACACGGGTCCGGCGACGCTGGACGCCCTGGTCGCCGCCTGGAGCGCCGGTGATCAGGAGGCCCTGAACGCCCTGATGGTCTCCGAGATGGCCGCCGACTATCCCGAGCTCTACCAGGCCCTTCTGGTCGACCGGAACAAGGACTGGGCCGGACAGATCCAGACCCTGCTCGCCGGCAAGGGCGTCACGGTTATCGCCGTGGGTGCGGCCCATCTGGTCGGCGACGACAGCGTGCAGGTCCAGCTCCTGGCCCGTGACATCGCGGTGGAGCGGCTGCCGCGGTGATCGCCCTCGCGCCGGGCCGCCGGACCTATTCGGCGGCGACCTTGGGCCGCAGGTAGATGGACCGCTTGGGCGTGCTCATCACCCGGTGCAGCATGGGCGTGAACGCTTCCAGCGGCATGGAGTCGTAGTTCGGATCGAAGGCCGACTGGTCGTACAGGTGGCAGAACTGGGCCGTGTACTCGAAGTGCGGATGACCGCGGAACTGCTCGCGCATGTCGCGGTCCAGGCCCAGGTGGTGGAAGAAGTAGTAGCCCTGGAAGATGCCGTGCTGCTGGACCATGAAATGGTTGGCCTCGGACACGAAGGGGAAGACCATCGCCGCCCCGATGTCCGGGTGATTGCGCGGGCAGAGAACGTCGCCGATGTCGTGCAGCAGGGCGCAGACGACATATTCCTCGTCGCGGCCGTCGCGGAAGGCCCGGGTGGCGGTCTGCAGGCTGTGCTCCAGCCGGTCGACGACGAAGCCGCCGCAGTCGCCCTTGAGCAGGTTCAGGTGGCTGACGATCCGCTCGGGCAGCTCGCGGCCGTACTGGGCCGAGGCCGCCGCGATCACCGCCCAGTCCTCCTGGGTGCTCTCGGTCATTGCGTGGAACTTCGCCCGCGCCTCTCCTCCGTGCTCTCCGTCCGCCATGGTCGCTCTCCCAACGCTCGTTTGAAGGATCGTGCGGGAGGCGGCGGGAGCCGTCAATCGGCTGCGCGACTGCCGGCTTGCAGACGTTTAGCGATTTCTTGAGTCCCTCTGGTGCAGTGTCACCGCTGTCATGACCGCCGATGGCGGCCTTTCCGGGGTCGGGCGATGAACCCAGACGTGACGAGCGGCGCGGCGGCCTGCTCCGGCGAAGCCGGCGAAACGGGTTTCGACGACCGCGGTCAGACGATCCGCAGGCTCGAACTGGAAAAGCTGGAGATCCAGGCCAGGCTGGATGTGGCGTTGCATGCCACCCGTCATGACAGCCTGACCGGCCTGCCCAATCGCGCCGGCTTTGTCGGGGAACTGACAGGCCGCATCGCCAACGGCTTCCAGAGCCAGACGATCTTCCTGCTCAACATCGACCGTTTCAAACTGGTCAACGAGACGCTCGGGCACGAGGCCGGCGACGACCTGATCCGCAAGATCGGCGTGGCGCTGGGCGCCACCGTCCCGGGCGGCGGCCTGCTGGCGCGGCTGGGCGGCGACGAGTTCGGCATCGTCACCGAGTCGCTCGGCGAGCAGGGCGTCGCCGAATTCTGCGCCCAGCTGCTGCGGGTCTGCGCCCAGAGCCGCCGGGTCTATGGCCACGAGGTCCAGGTCAGCGCCTGCATCGGCGTCTGCCGGCAGAAGGCCGACCAGGACAGCAGCGACCTGCTGCGCCAGGCCGACCTCGCCCTGCGGGCCGCCAAGCGGGAAGGGCGCAATCGCTACCGTCTGCATGACGAGGAGAGCGCCCGCTCGTCGCGCCGCCGCCTCTCGCTGGAGGCCGGGCTCGAGCGCGCCCTGCGGGCCGGCGAGTTCACCATGGCCTACCAGCCGATCGTCGATGCGCGGTCGCGCGAGACCCAGGGCTACGAGGCCCTGATCCGCTGGACCAGCGACCGCTTCGGAGCCGTCTCGCCGGCCGACTTCATTCCGGTCGCCGAAGACACGGGCCTGATCCTGGAGCTGGGTGACTGGATCATGCGCCAGGCTATGAAGGACTGCCGCCGCTGGGGCGGGCCCTACGTCTCGATCAACCTCTCGGCGCGGTAGTTCCTTTACCAGAACATCGGCGAGCGCATCCTGCAGTACGCGAAGGACAGCGACCTGCCCCCCGACCGCATCCAGGTCGAGCTGACCGAGACGGCGATCATCGACGACGTCGAGCGGGCGCGGGACAATCTGCGGGTGCTGAGGGCGGCGGGCGTGCGCGTCGCGCTGGACGATTTCGGCACGGGCTATTCGAGCCTGACCTACCTGCACCGCTTCGACATCGACTGCATCAAGATCGACAAATCCTTCGTCGACGCGGTGACCCGCGACCACCAGGCGGCGATGATCGTGGCCTCGGTGACCAGGCTGGCCCGGACGCTGGGCATGAAGGTCGTGGCCGAGGGGGTCGAGAGCGAGTCCCAGCGCGAGGTCCTGCTGGCCGCCGGCTGCGACTACCTGCAGGGCTTCCATTTCGGCCGCCCTGTCACGCCCGGCGCCCTCATCGCCGCACGCGACGGCCCCGACCTGCCTTGAGGCCATCGCCCCGAGCCGCTATGACGCCTCTCGCGCGGCCGTAGTTCAGAGGTAGAACGTCAGCTTCCCAAGCTGAATGTCGGGGGTTCGATTCCCCCCGGCCGCTCCATCATTTCAATGCGTTGCGTGACTTGAGCACGCCTCGGCGGCGCCGGTTCCTCAGCCCGTTTCACCCAAACGGCTGTAACAGAGAACGGAGGGCTGCCGGGGGGCGGTCACGGCTCGTCGCCTCTGAGAACGAGCCAGAGCACCAACAGGACCGCCCCGCCAATCAACGAAGGCAGGGTCTTGCGTCTCGCTGCCTGTTGTTTCGGCGTGGCCTGGGTCACAGCTGGCGCTATAAAGGGCGGTTGCGTGTATGCCGCCGCGAAGGCGGTCCGGTCGGCGCACAACGATCTCAAGAGAGTCTTGAACTCTTCCTATCCTTCGGGGTCCGTAGCGGGGATGACGGTGCTGAAACGCGGCTCCGGCTCCTGGCCATCCCATTGCACAAGCTCGAAGCGCCGCTCGCGGCCGGACCACAACACCCGGCAGGGCGTCCCCTCGAACGTCACGTGAAACGACCAGAATGGCGTCCTGCGATCCTCGACCTCTCACTCTAAGGTAAAGCCCAGCTGAGGGAGAAGGGTCCGATACGCGCCGGGCTCCGGATAGTAGGTCATGCGAGCGCCTCAAGGTTCTGGACCACCAGCGTCCCATCCGGCAACGGCCGCTGCAGCGCCTTCGCCTCGCTCCAGGGGGCGCGCATCCAGACGTCGCGCTCTTCCTCGGTGGTCAGGATCACCGGCATCGCCTTGTCGTGGACCTGCGCCACCTCGGCGTTGGCGTCGGTGGTCAGGAAGCCGAACAGGTTCAGGGTCTCCAGGCCGTCCCTGATCTTCCGCACGCAGGTCCAGTCGCGCACCTCGACGCCGGCGAAGAAGGCGAGGGGCTGATCCTCGGCCAGGGCGAACCAGACCGGCTTGAGGGAGCCGCCGACCTGGTCGGGCTCGCTGAAGGCGGTGAGTGGGACCAGGCAGCGATTGGCCGGTTCCAGCCAGCGAAGCCAGTGGCGGGAGGCGGTGTTGCGCACATTGGTCGTGCCGCGATCCGGCTCCATCTTTAGGAGCTCCCTGAAGGCGTCGTCGTCGATCACCTTGCCCTTCCTGCGAAGACCGTCGGCCCGCTTGCTGGCGGCCCTGAACAGCGCCTGGCTGGAAGAGGGCAGGCCCCAGCGCGCGAGCACCAGTTCACGCCCTTCGGCGCCATTGCGGACGATCGGCGCGGCGTAGTCAGGGTAGATGTCGCGTGGCTCCAGGTTGCCGACGTCGGCCGACATGGCGCGGCTGGCGGAGAGGATGTCGGCGGCTCCGGTCCGCATGCGATAGAGGTTGCACATCGGGGGCGTCCCTGACCGGGTGAAGCGAGCCCGGAACAGATCATGCAGGTCAGACGCCGACAAGCGCCGGCCGCTAGGACGAATCGACATTCAGCGCATCCAGAGCATGGAGGCGGCGATGTGGATGAAGGCCAGGTAGTGGCTGGCCAGCCTGTCGAAGCGCGTGGCGAAGCGACGGAAGTGCTTGAGCTTGTTGAAGCAGCGC
>JBEIDC010000064.1:0-17466 GCA_040383665.1 Caulobacter sp. | reverse complement strand
TATCCCTGCTGCCCCGGGCACGAGATCGTCGGCCGGGTCAGCGCCGTCGGCCCGCAGGTGCGGAAGTTCCGCGAGGGCGACATGGCGGCCGTCGGCTGCCTGGTCGACAGCTGCATGGACTGCGACCAGTGCCGCAAGGGCGAGGAGCAGCTGTGCCGCAACCGCTCGACCGGCACCTACAACGGCAAGGACCGCATCACCGGCGAGCTGACCTTCGGCGGCTACAGCGACCATATCGTGGTGCGCGAGGCCTTCGTGCTGAAGGTCCCGGACGGCATGGACATCGCCCGGGCCGCGCCGCTGCTCTGCGCCGGGATCACCACCTGGTCGCCGCTCAGGAAGTGGAACGCCGGTCCCGGCACGCGGCTGGGCGTGGCAGGTCTTGGGGGTCTTGGCCACATGGCCGTCAAGCTGGGCGCGGCCCTGGGCTGCGAGGTCACGGTCATCACCGGATCGGAGTCCAAGCGGGCCGACGCCCATGCGCTGGGCGCGAAGCATGTGCTGCTGTCATCGGACAAGGACGCCATGCGGGCGGCGCGCAACGGCTTTGACCTGATCATCGACACCATACCGGTGGCCCACAGGCTGCAGGCCTATCTGCCGCTGCTCGACATCGACGGCTCGCTGGTCATCGTCGGCGCCATCGACGAGATCCCGCCCTTCCACAGCGGCCTCTTGCTGGGCGGCCGCCGCCGGGTCAGCGGCTCGCCGATCGGCGGCATCGCCGAGACCCAGGAGATGCTCGACTTCTGCGCCGCCAGAGGCGTGCTGCCGGACTGCGAGATGATCCCCATCCAGGACATCAACCACGCCTACGAGCGCATGGAGCGTTCCGACGTGAAGTACCGCTTCGTCATCGACATGGCGTCGCTGGGGGCGGAGCGGAAGGCAGCCTAGGCGGCGCCCCGCTGTCCCGCGCCGCACCGCCGCCCCGGCGCTCCATCGACAAATCCGTAACACGCCCCCTGTAACACCGCCGTCATGACCCTTGCCGCGACCGGCGCGGCGGGTGACAAGACGCCGGACCGGACAGGGACTCCATGACCGACGCCGTGACCACCCCTTCAGACGACCAGCCGACCCCGGCGTCCGCCCCGCCCGGGCCGATCCTGGACGAGGTCCTGATGGCCTCCCCCGAACGGTTCTTCAACCGCGAGCTCAGCTGGCTGGCCTTCAATCGCCGCGTGCTCGAAGAGGCGGAGAACCCGCGCCATCCGCTGCTGGAGCGCCTGCGTTTCCTGTCGATCAGCGCCAACAACCTGGACGAATTCTACATGGTCCGCGTGGCCGGGCTGAAGGCCCAGGTCCGCGAGGGCGTGCGCGCGGTCAGCCAGGACGGCCTGTCGGCGCCCGAACAGCTGCTCAAGGTCGACGCTTCGGCCAGCGAACTGATGGCCGACCAGCAGCGCATCTGGGTCGAGCTGCGCGCCGCCCTGGACGCCGAGGGCGTCCGCCTGTTCGACGCCAAGGATGTGTCGCCCGGCGACCGCAAGAAGGCCGAGGAGATCTTCCTCAACCACGTCTTCCCGGTGCTGACGCCGCTGGCCATCGACCCGGCCCACCCGTTCCCCTTCCTGCCCAACCTCGGCTTCGCCCTGGCGCTGAAGCTGCGCAAGCCGGACGGCAAGGAGCTTTACGCCCTGGTGCCGGTGCCCTCGCAGGTGCGGCGGTTCTGGGAGCTGCCGCCGGAGACGCGCGGCCGCAAGGGCGAGATCCGCTACCTGGCGCTCGAGTCGCTGCTGATCCTGTTCATCGACCACCTGTTCCCCGGCTACTCGGTCGAGGGGCGCGGCCTGTTCCGCCTGATCCGCGACAGCGATATCGAAATCGAGGAAGAGGCCGAGGATCTGGTCCGCGAGTTCGAGGCCCAGCTCAAGCGCCGACGCATGGGCTCGGTGGTGCGGGTCAAGATCCAGTCGGCGATGCCCGCCGACCTGCGCGAGTTCATCCTTGAAAGCCTCCACGCCAATCCCGACGACGTGGTGGTGATCGACGGCAAGCTGGGCCTGGCCCAGATGAGCCAGATGATCCCCGAGGGCCGTGCGGACCTGAAGTTCAAGCCCTTCACGCCACGCTTCCCGGAGCGGATCCGCGACCACAACGGCGACTGTTTCGCCGCCATCCGCGAAAAGGACATCCTGGTCCACCACCCGTTCGAGAGCTTCGACGTGGTCGTCCAGTTCCTGCGCCAGGCGGCGCGCGACCCCAATGTGCTGGCCATCAAGCAGACGCTGTATCGCACCAGCCAGAACAGCCCGATCGTCGCGGCCCTGATCGAGGCCGCCGAGAACGGCAAGAACGTCACCGCCCTGGTCGAGATCAAGGCCCGGTTCGACGAGGAGAACAACCTGCGCTGGGCCAAGGACCTGGAGCGGGCCGGCGTCCACGTCGTCTTCGGGTTCGTCGAGTACAAGACCCACGCCAAGCTCAGCCTGGTCGTGCGTCGCGAGGGCGAGACCCTGCGCACCTACTGCCACTTCGGAACCGGCAACTATCACCCGCAGACGGCGCGGGTTTACACAGACCTGTCGCTGTTCACCTGCGATCCGGCCCTGGGCCGCGACTCGGCGCGGCTGTTCAACTTCATCACCGGCTATGCGGTGCCCGAGCGGCTCGAGAAGCTGAGCTACAGCCCCGAGACCCTGAAGACCGACCTGATCGAGATGGTCGAGGCCGAGGTCGCCAACGCCCGGGCCGGCAAGCCGTCAGGCATCTGGGTCAAGCTCAACGCCCTGGTCGATCCGCAGATCATCGACGCCCTCTATCGCGCCAGCCAGGCCGGGGTGCCGATCGACCTGGTGGTGCGCGGCATCTGCTGCCTGCGCCCGGGCCTCAAGGGCCTGTCGGAGAACATCCGGGTCAAGAGCATCGTCGGCCGCTACCTGGAGCACTCACGGATCGTCGCCTTCGCCAACGGCGACGAGATGCCCGGCGCCCGCAGCAAGGTGTTCATCAGCTCGGCCGACTGGATGCCGCGAAACCTCGACCGCCGGGTCGAGGCCCTGACCCCGGTCGACAACCCCACGGTCCACCAGCAGGTGCTGCAGCAGATCATGGTGGCCAACCTCAACGACGAGGCCCAGAGCTGGACACTGGACGCCGCAGGGGCCTACCACCGCGACCCGGCGTGGGATCGCCCCGGCGCCTTCTCGGCCCACGAATACTTCATGACCAACCCCAGCCTGTCGGGCCGCGGCCACAAGGTGCGCGACCTGCCCCGAGCCTTCGATCATGTTGGCCCGCGCCGCTAGCCCCGCCCCCCTGGAGAGCCGCGTGCGGGAGCAGCGCGACGCCGCCGTCATCGACGTCGGCTCCAATTCCGTTCGCCTGGTGATCTATCGCATGGAGGGCCGCGCCCTCTGGACGGTCTACAACGAAAAGGTGCTGGCCGGGTTGGGCCGGGACCTCGGCACGACCGGCGCCCTGGCTCCGCAGGGGGCAGAGCAGGCCCTCGCCGCGCTGCGCCGCTTCCGGGCCGTGCTCGACACAGGCCGGACGCAGGACATCTTCACCGCCGCCACCGCCGCGGTGCGTGACGCGGTCGACGGCGAGGCCTTCGTCGGCCGTGTCGCCGCCGAGACCGGTCTGACCCTTCGGGTGCTCACCGGCGCGGAAGAGGCGCGCTACGCCGCGCTGGGCGTGCTGGCCGGCGCCCCCGACGGCGAGGGCGTGGTCGGCGACCTCGGCGGGGCCAGCCTCGAACTGGTGCGGCTGAGACCCGGCGGGCCGGCGGAAGGGGCCACCCTGGCGCTCGGCCCGTTCGCCCTGGACAGCTTCAAGGGCGAGCGGCTTCGCGCCGAGGTCCGTGCGCGCATCGCCCCGCATGCCGCCCGCTTCGCCACCCGCACCTTCCATGCCGTGGGCGGCGCCTGGCGGAACCTCGCCCTGATCCATATGCGGCTGGCCGACTATCCGCTGAAGATCGTCCACCAGTACGAGATCAGCGGCGCCGACGCCCTGGAAACCGCCCGCTTCATCTCACGCCAGTCGAAGGCGTCTCTGGAAACCATTGAAGGTGTTTCGAAAAAGCGCCTGGAGACCCTACCCCACGCCGCCATCGTGCTGGAGACCCTGATCGAGACCCTGGGCGTGGAGCGGATCGTCACCTCCGCCTACGGCCTGCGCGAGGGCCTGCTGTTCGAGGCCATGGCGCCGGAGGTTCAGGCGCTCGATCCCCTGATCGAGGGCTGCGCCGCCCTGAACGCCCGGCAGGGCGTCGACGAGACCCTCGGCCCGACGCTGGAGGCCTGGATGGCGCCGGTGTTCTCCGCCCTGCCCCCGGTGATGGGAAGCCGCGAAGGCGTGCTGCGCGCCGCCGCCTGCCGGCTGGCAGACCTCGGGTCGCGCCTGCACCCCGACCATCGCGCCGACCTCGTGTTCGAAAAGGTCCTTCGAGCGCCGATCGCGGGCATGCGCCATGTCGAGCGCGCGTTCCTCGCGGTGGCCGCCTTCGCGCGCCACAGCACGGCCTCGTCCGTGCCGGAGGGGGGCACGGTCTCGCGCCTGCTCACCGACGCCCAGCGCCGCCGCGCCCGGGCCCTGGGCGCCGCCATTCGGCTGGGCAGCGACCTGTCGGGCCGAAGTTCCACCCTGCTGAGCCAGTCGCGCCTGGGCCTGCACGACGGCCGGCTGGTGCTGACGGCTATGGACGGCTGGTCCGACATGCTGCTGGGCGAGCAGACCACCCGCCGAGCCACCACCCTCGCCGGCCTGCTCGGCCTGCCGCTGGAAGTGCGGCGGGTCTGACGGACGCCGGCTTGATGGCCGGGGGAACGGAAGGCGGGGACATGTTCCGGCGCAGCCGGTACGTGTCCCCTTTGGTGTTTCACCGTAACCGTTTCACAGCCTACGACCAGAGCCAGACCGCCGCGGCCGTATAGAGGGCGATGCCGAGGGTCAGGTTGAAGGGGAAGGTGATGGCCAGGGACGCCGTCACGAAGACGCTCGTGTCCGCCTTGGGCGCCGCCAGTCGCATGGCGGCGGGCACGACGATGTAGGATGCCGACCCGGCCAGGATGGTGAGCAGTGCGGCGTTTCCGAGCTCCAGACCGGCGAGGCGGGCAAGGCCGAGGGCGAGGGCGGCGGAAAGCAGGGGGAAGCCAAAGGCGAAGGCGACCACCGCCGGGCTCAGGCTGCGCCCGCCTTCCATCAGCCTGCGGGCGGCGATCAGGCCGATGTCCAGCAGGAAGAAGCAGAGCGCGCCCTGGAACAGGGGGCCGACGAACAGTTCCAGCTTGGCCATCCCGGCCTCTCCCGAGACCAGGCCAACCAGAAAACTGCCCAGCAGCATGACCGAGGCGGCGCCGACGAAGACCTCCCTGAGGACCGCCCCCCGCTGCCCAGGCTCTGCGCGACCGCCCGGGACGTTCAGCAGGAGCAGCGCGGTGAGAATGGCCGGCGTCTCCATCATGGCGAGGACCGCGGCCATATAGCCGCCGGAGGCGATGCCGAGGGCGGCCAGATGCTGCTGGCCCGCGGCGAAGGTGACGACCGACACCGAACCGTAGGTCGCCGCCAGGGCGCAGACTGTGGCGCGATCAAGCTTCGGCACCCGTCGGAGAATGACGAAGGCGACCAGCGGCATCAGGGCGCTGAGGGCGACGCCGATAGCGCCCGCGGCCAGGAAGTCGCCATCCAGCCCCGCCGCGCGCGCTTCCACGCCGCCTTTGAAGCCGATGCAGAGCATCAGATAGAGCGACAGCACCTTGGCGACGGGTTCCGGTATCGACAGATCCGACCGCGCCATGGCGGCGGCGGCGCCCAGGAAGAAGAACAGGATGGCTGGCGAAGTCAGCAGGGCGAGACTGGCGGAAAGGTCGGGCATCTGTCGGGTCCATCTGAAGGTGGGTCCCTATGGCCTCGACAATGTGCCCAAGCCAGTTTAATAGCCTGATGTGTTCCATAACGGATGCTAATGACATGACGGCTCGTCTGGTCAATCTCGAGCTCGACCTCCTGCGGGCCTTCGTGACCGTGGTGGAAACGGGGAGCTTTACGCGGACGGCCGCCTTGCTGGGGCGAACCCAGCCCGCGATCAGCCTTCAGATCCGCAGACTGGAGGACCAGCTGCGGTCGCCGCTTCTGGACCGGGCGGGCAAGGGCGTCGTTGTCACCACGGAAGGCGCCGGCCTGCTGCCCCAGGCGCGCCGGCTGCTGCGGCTGAACGACGAGATCGTTTCAACGCTGGGTGAAGGCGATCTGGAGGGCGAGGTCCGGTTCGGCGCGCCCGAGGATGTCGCCACCATTCATCTGCCCGGGATCCTGGGCGCCTTCGCGCGCAGCCACCCCCGCATCAAGCTGGCGGTGACGTGCGACTATACCGCCAATCTGCTCGACCAGATGTCGCGCGGGGGTCTGGATCTCGCCCTGATCAAGCGCGAGCCGGTCGGACCCGAGCTGGGCGTCCGGGTCTGGGGCGAGCCCCTGAGCTGGGTCGCGCTGGACCCGTCGATCCTGGAGGCCTCGCCACTGCCCCTGATCGTCGCTCCGGCCCCAGACATCTATCGCAAGCGGGCGCTGGGCGCGCTGGAAGCGGCCGGCATCGCATTCCGCGCCGCCTTCACCTCACCCAGCTTCGCGGGTCAGATGGCGGCGCTGCGGGCCGGTCTTGGCATCGGGGTCCTTCCGGCCGCCATGGCGCCGCGCGACCTGACGCTTCTCGGAGACCCGCTGCCACCACTCAGCGACAGCGAGATTGCTCTGGTTTCCGCCCGTGGCGCGGGCGGGCCGGCCGGGTTGCTGGCGCAGGAGGTTCTTCGCGCCCTGGAGCGCGGCCCGGCATCGTCATGACGCCGGGCCGTCGAGCCCCTGGCTATCCGGCATCTCCAGAAGGTTCGGACTTTGCCGCCGGGTCCTTCTCATCCCGGGTCCTCATCCAGGAATAGAGCATGGAGCCGCCGATCAACGCCAGGGTCGCGAGAAGGGACCACTGCGGCTCGAGATAGGGCACCAGCGCCTCTCCCGTCATGTCCTTCCAAGCCTTGTAGAGGCCGAAGTTCCAGACGATCTTGACCCCGATCAGGACCAGCACCATCGACAGGCCGTACTTCAGATACTTGAAGCGGGCGACGGCCTCCGCGAGCATGAAATACATCGATCGCAGGCCGAGGATCGCGAAGATGTTGGACGTGTAGACGATGAAGGGGTCCTTGGTGACGGCGAAGATCGCCGGCACGGAGTCGACCGCGAAGATGACGTCCACCACCTCGACCATGACCAGGGCCAGGAACAGCGGGGTCGCGAACAGGACCAGCCGCCCCGTACCCTTCGGGTCAGGCTTTTTGACAAAGAAGTTGTGGTTCTCGATCGTGTCGGTGATGCGCATCCGCTTCCTCAGGAACTTGAGGACGGGATTCTTTTCGAGATCCACCTCCTGTTCGCCGCCGAAGATCATCTTCCAGCCGGTGAAGATCAGGAAGGCGGCGAAGATGAACAGCACCCAGGTAAATTCGTTCACGATCGCCGCGCCCAGCGAGATGAAGATCGCGCGGAAGACGATCGCCCCCATGATGCCCCAGAACAGCACGCGGTGCTGATACTCGCGAGGCACCGCGAAGAAGGTGAAGATCATGCCGATGACGAAGATGTTGTCGAACGCCAGGGCGGTTTCGAGCAGGTAGCCTGTGAAATACTGCAGAACGGCCTGCTGGTTCAGGTTGTCCGGGCTCATGTAATAGCGCGGATCGGGCTCATACACGAAGTAGACATAGGCGCCGAAAGCCACGGCGATGGAGGCGAACGACGCCCACATGGCCGCGGACTTTTTGGCCGAGACGACCCCGTCCTTGTTGTTCACGACCCCAAGGTCGATCCACAGCAGAAAACCTATGAACGCCAGAAAGGCGATCCAGAGCCAGATCGGCTGACCGACATAGGTGGCGGCAAGAAACGGAAGGGATTCAAGCATCCCGCACCCCCGAAAAATGAAAAAGGCGCTGCGTTGCGCCGTCCATGCGGGGATCCGACATCGCAGCCGACGCCTCGACCGCCAGAGGGGCCCGGACCCGTGGAGGCCGTCGTATTGGACGGAGTTTCCCGCCGCGTCAACACCCGGCGGGCCTTTGAATGAGCCGGAATCGGGGAGATGCGCTCTTCATCGGCAGACGGCGGATCGAAATTCGACAAGGCCTGTCTGTCCGCACGCCAGGCTCACGCGGAGCGCATAACGCAGCGTCATTCGCCACATAACCGCTTCTTATTAGCTCGCATCGCGACAGCAGGGTAACTTATGCCTGCGGCCCGGGCCCCTCTGACGATCATCGTGATCGTGATGTCGGACCGCATCGAGTGCGCTCGATGCCGGGGTCCCGTCCGTCAGCCCCCCAATCCCGGCGCCGAGCCCACCCTTGAACAGAGGAGTGGCGCGATGCCGACACGTTCGACACGCCGGATCAGGCGCTACAGCACGATCCTGGCGCTGGGCCTGATGACGGTGTTCTCAAAACTGATCAGGGCGCTGCGCATGGCCCGCACCGGACGCCGCGCCCGCTGATCCCGGCATCGACGCCTCTGACCTTCTGACGTCCTCAAGAAACAGAGGGCCGTGGCGCGGGCTCTGGCGGGCGGCTGATCAGCGGCGGTAGCGGGAAATCGGGGACAAGTTCCGGCGCAGCCGGTACATGTTCCCGCTTGAGGCGGCGTTCATGTCGCTGAAAGGTGCGTGTCCCCGTTTCACCCAGGGCCCCGCGCCCTCCCCGTCCCGGCGACCAGTGATCCGCGCTGCCCCTCGCCCGGCCCATAGGCGAAATCCATCCCCATGCCGCGCAACGTGAAGCGAACGCTTCAGCGTCAGCGAAAGGGGCTGCGAGACATTCGGGGCGATTGGCGGCGTTTCGCCGGATCTGGCCGAACCTCGCCGCCGCCGCCCTACCCTCTCGGCATGGTCCGTTCGCGCACGGCTATGCGGCCCAGGATGCCCTTGACGATCAGGTCCATCGCCGTGCCCTCGCGGTAGTCGGCGGCGGCGACGAAGTTGACGCGGTCGTCCGCGATCAGGCGATGCAGCTTGGCCTGGTCGCGGGGCTCGGTGCGCGGGTCATAGGCAGCGATGGAGTGGCCGCCCTTGGTGTGCATCATCTTCATGGTCGGCACGTCGGTGTCGCCGTCGCCGATGAAGATCATCCGCTCGAAGGGGACGGGGCGATCCTCGTCGGGCACGTAGCGGTTGATGCGCTCGTGCTCCCAGTTGTTGTGCACGCGCTTGTTGATGCGGAACAGGTACTGGGTCTTGGTGGTGTAGTTGATGCCTACCGCCGGCCACACTGCCTCGTCGGCGTCGTTGTAGACGTACTTGCTGGCGAAGACGTGCTCGAACCGGTGAGCGATCGGGCAGCCGGCGATCATCTCGGCCAGGCCGCTCGACAGGATGAAGTGCTGCACTGTCAGGCCGTAGTCGGCGCCGAAAGCGTTGATGCGGTCGAACCAGCTCTCGTCCCGCAGGCCCTCGAACAGCGCGACATCGCGGCCGTGGTCCTGCAGCAGCCCGCGGGTGACGTTGATGCCCTTCTCGCGGGCGGTCTGCAGCATCAGCTGCATGTACATCAGGATGTCGTCACCGTCGGAGCGGATGGTCTGCGGCCTGACCGTGTCGTTCCAGAACTCCGCCGGCGTCATCCCCAAGGCGGGGATGAAGCTGGTCTCCTGCATGTTGCCGCGGGCCAGGGTGCCGTCGAAGTCATAGATGATGGCGGTGGTGCGGACGGGCGCCATCTGGAGCTAGCCCGCCGCCGCCTTCGGGGCCCGGCGCACCTCGACCACCCGCACGCGGGCGCCGTCCAGCACCAGGGCCAGCTCGCCGCGCTTGAGCTTCAGGGCGTCGGCCCCGAAGGCGTCGCGGCGCCAGCCGGTCAGGGCGCCGACATCGGCGTCGTCGTCGTTGGCGATCTTTTCCAGGTCCGAGACGGTGGCGATCAGCTTGGAGGCGACGCCGGCGTCTTCCGAACGGGCCTTGAGCAGCACCTTGAGCAGCTCGACGATGGCGCCGGCGGCGACGTTCTGCGGGCCGCGCTCGCGATCGATCTTCGGTGCGTAGCCTTCCGGATCTTTCAGCGCTTCCTTGATGGCGGCGATCAGGTCGGGGCCGAACTTGCTGCCCGAGAAGCCCTTGGGCACGCCGCGCAGCCGGTCGATGGCGGCGGCGTCGGTCGGGGCCTGGGCGGCCAGCTCGTCGATGGCGTCGTCCTTCAGGATGCGGCCCCGTGGCTGGTCGCGCTGCTGGGCGGTGCGCTCGCGCCAGGCGGCGACGGCCTTGAACACGGCCAGATACTTCGCCGTATGCTTGCGGGGCTTGAGCCGCTTCCAGGCGTTCTCCGGATCGACGTCGTAGAGGGCCGGATCGGTGAGGGCGAGCATCTCCTCCTCGACCCAGGCCATGCGGCCGCCCTTGACGAGGCGGTCGCGCAGCATCGGGAAGAGCCTGGCCAGGTGGGTGACGTCGGCCAGGGCGTAGGTCAGCTGGCTGTCGGCGAGCGGACGGCGGGCCCAGTCGGTGAAGCGGCTGGACTTGTCGAGCTCGATCTTCAGCATCTGGCGGACCAGGGCGTCATAGGCGATCTGCTCGCCAAAGCCCGCGGCCATGCCGGCGATCTGGGTGTCGAACAACGGCCGGGGCATGGCGCCCAGGTTGTTGAAGATCTCGACGTCCTGACGGGCGGCGTGGAAGACCTTGAGCACGGTCTCGTCGCGCAGGACGTCGAGGAGCGGATCCAGCTCCAGGTCCTCGGACAGGGGATCGATACAGGCCTCGGCGCCATTGGGCGCGGCCACCTGGATGAGGCAAAGCTTGGGCCAGTAGGTCGTCTCGCGCATGAACTCGGTGTCCACGGCGATAAAGGGCTGGCCTTTCAAGGACTTGCAGAATTCCGCCAGTTCGGCGGTGGTCGTAATCGGCTGCATCGGGTAGCTATAGCCCCTCGCGGGGCCGAGTCTGCAAGAGGCAAGGCGATTTCCGCTGCATTTTCATATCGTAACTCGTCGCGAAGCCCCCCATGACCGATCGGCCAAACGGCCTCACCTACGCCCAGGCGGGCGTCGACATCGACGCCGGCAACGCCCTCGTCGAGGCCATCAAGCCGCTGGCGAAAGCCACCGCCCGCCCCGGCGTGGCCGGCGGGCTGGGGGGCTTCGGCGCCCTGTTCGACCTCAAGGCCGCCGGCTACGAGGACCCGCTGCTGGTCTCCACGACCGACGGCGTCGGCACCAAGCTGAAGATCGCCATCGAGACCGGCCTGCACGACACGGTCGGCATCGACCTGGTGGCCATGTGCGTCAACGATCTGCTGGCCCAGGGCGCCGAGCCGCTGCTGTTCCTCGACTATTTCGCGACGGGCAAGCTGGATGTGGCGACGGCGACGCGGGTGGTCGCCGGCATCGCCGAGGGCTGCAAACTGGCCGGCTGCGCGCTGGTCGGCGGCGAGACGGCCGAGATGCCGGGCATGTACGCCGACGGCGAGTACGACCTGGCTGGCTTCAACGTGGGGGCGGTGAACCGCGACGGCGTGCTGCCGCGTCTGGACCTGCAACGGGCCGGCGACGTGCTGATCGGCCTGGCCTCCAGCGGCCCGCACAGCAACGGCTATTCCATGGTCCGCAAGGTGGTCGAGCGCTCGGGCCTGGCCTGGGACGCCCCCTGCCCGTTCGCCGACGGCCTGACCCTGGCCCAGGCGCTGATGGCGCCGACGCGGATCTATGTGAAGTCGACCATGGCCTTGATCAAGGCCGGCAGGATCAAGGGCCTGGCCCATATCACCGGCGGCGGGCTGATCGAGAACCCGCCCCGGGCCATCGCCGAGGGCCTCGTTCCGCGCTTCGACTGGAACGCCTGGGAGATGCCGGCCGTGTTCCAGTGGCTGCAGGCGACGGGCGGCATCGAAGAGCACGAGATGCGCCGCACCTTCAACTGCGGCGTCGGCCTGCTGCTGATCGTCGGCAAAGATGCAGCGCCGGAGGTGCTGGCCGCCCTCCTGGAAGCAGGCGAGGACGCGTTCGTGTGCGGCGAGCTGGCGAACGGGTGATGGCGATGAGGCCTTGCGTCCTTCGCGACGCGGGCCAAGGCCCGCTCCTCAGGATGACGAGTTCAGTGGAACGCCCCCGTCTTCGTCATGGTGAGGAGCGAACGCAGCGACCCCGGACTGGATCCGGGGGAACCCCGCAATGACTGACCGCGCGAAGGTCGCCGTCCTCATCTCCGGCCGCGGATCAAACATGACCGCGCTGGTCGAGGCGGCGAAAGCTCCCGAGTGCCCTTACCAGGTGGTGCTCGTGCTCTCCAACAAGCCCGAGGCCGAGGGTCTGGCCCTGGCCGCGGAAGCCGGCGTGCCCACCCTGGCCATCGACCACAGGCCCTTCGGCGGCGACCGCGAGGCGCACGAACGCGCGCTCGACGCGGCCCTTCGCGAAGTGGGCGCGGAGTACGTCGCCCTGGCCGGCTACATGCGGGTGCTGACGCCCTTTCTGGTCGAGGCCTGGGCCGGGCGGATGATCAACATCCATCCCTCCCTGCTGCCGAAGCACCCGGGGCTCGACACCCACCGGCGAGCCATAGAGGCGGGCGATGCGGAGGCGGGCTGCTCGGTGCACCTGGTCACGGCGGGCGTCGACGAGGGGCCGATCCTCGACCAGGCGCGCGTACCGGTTCTGGCGGGGGACACGCCGGAGGGTCTGGCCGACCGTGTGCTGGCTGCCGAACACGCGCTGTACCCCGCCGCGCTGGCAAGGCTGGTGGCCGGCTGACGGCAAGCTTCCACGGCTGCGAGACCAGCCGGCGCCAGTGGCCGGTCGACGGCCGCCTGTCAGCCAAGGCCAGCCGGGCGGCGCTCCACCGCTACGCTGCCTGCCATGCCCGTGGGAGGAGACACCCGCGCAGTACGTAAGTGATCACCGACGACGAAGCGCGCGAGCGCCATCCGCAGATCCTGGATCAGTCGTAGCCGTAGACCGTGCTCGGAACGCCGTTGCGGCGGAGCAGATCGGCCGCCAGCAAGTGTCGGGCGCCATACTCGCGCCCATACCTTGCTTTGAGTTCGGTGTACCAGATCGCCCGCCGCCGTGTCATTTCAGCGAGCAGAAGGCGCCATTCGGCAGCGGAATTCTGCTGCACCAGGGGGTCGACCGCAGTGCAATCAGGCTCGATCGGCAGCTGGATTTCGTGCCGGCCCCAAGCCTTGCCCTGCCCGAGCATGTCGAGATAGTCCATCCGCGCGATATCAGACATGGCCAGAACGGTCGGCTCGTTGAGCCCTTGAGCCAGAATGGCGGTGAGGTTCGCCGTGCGCGCGGCGGTCGCCTCCCCGGTACAGGCCGTGTCCCAGTTCGGGGTGGATCGCGCGGCTATGCTCTCGGCCTTGATGGTCTGGATCGCCGACGAGAGCGCTGCCGCATCGCCCGCGATCCAGGCGTCGATGGCAGGGGTCAACCGGGCCGCAGCGACACCCTCGCCGAACGCCAGTTGCGACTCTGGAGCCGCGGGCGGGACCGGTCCGCCGCCGGAACAGCCGGCGAGAAGCGCGACCAGAGCCAGGACCCGAAGTTCATGCCAGCGAAGTATCATGTAGTGGCCGCCCATCGTTACGCCTCGCATCCGTAACGGAGGGCGGCTGAACGGTTGTTTAAGCGCCCTTCGTCCCTACATCCGCTCGCCCGGCAGACGGCTGGCCTGCTTCACCCAGGCGGCGAGCATGACCTCGTCAAGCGCGTCGCCTTCGTGAATGTGGAGGTAGCGCGTGTCCTGGACCCTGGACGCGATAGGCGGCGCCGGGTCCAGCAATGCGCCGCGGAAGAAGGCCACCTTCACGTAGCGGGCGAAGACGTGAAAGCTGAGGAACCAGCAGCCCTCCTCGACGCCATACAGAGGCGTGTTCCACTTCACCGCCTTGCTCACCCCCGGAACCGCCGCCTCGATCAACGCGTCCAGCTGACGTCCGACAGCCTGGGTCCAGCCGGGCATGGCGGCGATGTAGGCCTGGACGGGGGCGTCGCCGTAGCCCTTGGCGATCTGGGGGTTGCCGCCCGAGAGCAGCTTCGGCGACTGCGGGGACCCCGCCTTTTTCGCGCTCATCAGATCTTCCTGTCCCTCACCGCGAGCAGCGCGGCGACACCGGCGCTGACGCCGGCGCCGACCCACAGCGCCGCGCCGCCGATCCTGCCATAGCTCAGCGCGCCAAGCACCGCGCCCGTGGTCAGCGCCATCCAGAGCATCAGGAAGGGGGCGAAGCCCCAGACCGGTCCGCCGCGCAGGGCGGCGGCGATGCGGTGGCCCATGCGCACGAGGGCGCCGGTCATGTAGGTGACGCCGATGGCGATGTCGCCGTCGCGCTGGAACACGGCGTTGAGTGCGCCCATGGCCAGGGCGGCGAAGGCGGCGGAGGCGGGGCTGCCCTGCCCGGCCAACCAGGCGGCGATCGCCAGGAGGCCTGTTACCAGCGTCAGAACGGACACCCGCCGCCAACGCCACCATTCCGGAGCGGCCAAAACCCCGCCGATCACGCCGAGGACGAAAAGTCCGATCAGCCCTGCGGCCGTGGCGACAATGGCCAGGTCGCCAAGGGCCGCCCCGACGCCGAGCCGGGTCGAGTTGCCGCTCATGAAGGAAACAAAAAAGCCGCCGAGTTGCAGGAACCCGACGGCGTCAATGTAGCCGGCCAGAGCGGCCAGCAGCGCCGCCAGCAACAGAGCAGGTCTGCTGTAGCGGCGCATTTTGGTCTGGCCTTAGCCGACGATATCGGCGTCGGTGAAGAACTGGGCGATCTCGATGCCGGCGTTCTCGAGCGAGTCCGAACCGTGGACCGAGTTCTCACCGATCGACAGCGCGAACAGCTTGCGGATCGTGCCGTCGGCGGCCTGCTCCGGGTTGGTGGCGCCCATGACTTCGCGGTAGCGGGCCACGGCGTTGTCGCCTTCGAGAACCTGCACGACGACCGGCTCGGCGGTCATCTGGCCGACGAGCTCGCCGTAGAACGGCCGCTCGGCGTGGACTTCATAGAACTTCTTCGCCTGGGCTTCGGTCAGGTGCACGCGGCGTTGGGCGACGATGCGCAGGCCGGCGTCTTCGATGACGGCGTTGATCTTGCCGGTCAGGTTGCGGCGCGTCGCGTCGGGTTTGATGATCGAGAAGGTGCGTTCGGTCATGGCTAGTCTGGGAGCCTTACACAGAGTTGGTGTTTTGAGGGTCGCGGGCTTATAGCGGCGGGCCCTCGATCCGCCAACCTTTGTCACGACCTAACCGCTTCATGCTTCAAATCAATGACCTCACCTTCGACGCCTGGGGGCGGCGCTTCTTCGAGAAGGCCGGCGTTTCGCTGCCGCCAGGCTCCAAGGTCGGTCTCGTCGGCCGCAACGGGGTGGGCAAGTCGACGCTGTTCAAGCTGATCATGGGCGAGCTGGTCGCGGGCGGCGACGAGATCGTGCTGCCCAAGAGCACCCGCATCGGCCAGGTGGCCCAGGAACACCCCGCGACTCCCGTCTCGCTGATCGACACGATTCTCGAGGCCGACGAGGAGCGTCATGCGCTGCTGACCCGGCTGGACACCGCCGATCCGGAAGAGATGGGCGACATCTGGACCCGCCTGATCGAAATCGACTCCGACGCGGCCCCGGCCCGGGCGGCCGAAATTCTTGCCGGTCTGGGCTTCAGCGTCGAGGATCTGGAGCGCCCGATGGCCGAGTTCTCCGGCGGCTGGCGCATGCGCGTGGCGCTGGCGGCGGCGCTGTTCAGCGAGCCCGACCTGCTGCTGCTCGACGAACCGACCAACTACCTCGACCTCGAAGGCGCGATGTGGCTCGAGGCCCGGCTGAAGAAGTATCCGCACACCGCGCTGATCATCAGCCACGACCGCGAGCTTCTGAACAACAGCTGCACGCACATCCTGCATCTGGCGGCCGCCAAGCTGGAGATCTACACGGGCGGCTACGATGACTTCGAGAAGATGCGGGCCGAGAAGTCGCGACTGCAGCTGTCGGCCAAGGCCAAGCAGGACGCCGAGCGGGCGCATCTGCAGTCCTTCGTCGACCGCTTCAAGGCCAAGGCCTCCAAGGCCGCCCAGGCCCAGTCGCGGATGAAGCGTCTGGCCAAGATGGAGCCGGTGGCCACGACCATCGAGGAGCGCGTCGCGCCCTTCACCCTGCCCTCGCCGCCTCGGCCTCTGGCGCCGCCGCTGATCCGGCTGGAACGAGCCAATGTCGGCTACGAGGAAGGCCGGCCGATCCTTAAGAACCTGAACCTGCGGATGGACCTTGACGACCGCATCGGCCTGCTGGGCGTCAACGGCGCGGGCAAGTCGACCTTCGCCAAGCTGATCGCCGGAGCGCTGGGCGTGCAGACCGGCGAGTTCCACCGCGACCGCAAGATGCGGGTCGGCTGGTTCCACCAGCACCAGATCGAGGCCATGGATCCCATGGACACGGCGCTGGAGATCATCCGCCGCGCCATGCCCGAGGCCAGCGAGTCCTCGCGCCGCTCGCGCCTCGCCCAGTTCGGCCTGCCGTTCGAGAAGCAGGAGACCACGGTCGAGAACCTGTCCGGCGGCGAGCGTGCGCGCCTGCTGCTGAACCTGGTTGCGATGGACGCGCCGCACATGCTGATCCTCGACGAACCGACCAACCACCTGGACATCGACTCGCGGCGCGCGTTGCTGGATGCGCTCAACGACTACGAAGGCGCGGTGATCCTGATCACCCACGACCGTTCGCTGATGGAGCTGGTCGCCGACCGGCTGTGGCTGGCCGCCGACGGCTCGATCAAGCCGTTCGATGGCGACATGGATGACTATGCGAAGTTCGTCATCGACCGCGCCCGCGTCGCGGCCCGGGCGCCGACCCAGGTGAAGCGCGAAACCGTGGTCGAGGCGGCGCCCCCGCCGCCCGCCCCGCGCCCGGCCGCGGGCATGGCCGGACCGCTCAAGCGAAGACTGGAAGCCGCCGAGGCCGTCGTCATCCGGACGACCAAGGCGCTGGAAGAGATCGACGCCGTCCTCGCCGACCCCGCGATCTATGTGAAGGATCCCCGAAAGGCCGCCGACCTCGGCCAGAAGCGCCTGAAGGCCCAGGCCTCCGTCGACAAGGCCGAGGCCGAATGGATGGACATCGCCGAGCAGCTCGCGGCGCTGGAAACGGCTTAGGCCCGTTCCTTCCACCATCGTTCTCGCCGCTGTGGCGAGGATCCCGTCACGGGTTCACAGGCGCGTGGCGAAGCAGGAGCCGCCTAACCGCACTTCACCTCTCTCACGATGCCCGTCTCCGCGTCGAAGAAGATGTTCAGCCGGTCGGGCCGGTAGTCCATGGTCACCGGACAGGTGGTGCAGGTCACGCGCCGCCTCGACGGATCGGTGGGCACCGGAATCTCGCTGCGGTTCCGGCCGACGAGGTACTGGAGCTCGCCTGACTTGCAGGAGTCCTCCGGCGGCGGCGGCGGCAGGGGCACGGTCGGCGCCGCGCGGATCGGCGGCGGGGGCGGCGGCGCGGGCGGCGGCGTAG
>JBEIDC010000063.1:0-17804 GCA_040383665.1 Caulobacter sp. | reverse complement strand
GGGGGGGGCGCCGTCCCGCGGGTGCTGCGCCTGCGTGGGGGGGGGGGGGGCGCCCGGGCGGGGCGGCCCCCCCCCCCCCCAGCCGGTGGTCGCCTACAGCGCCTTGATACAGTCGCCGGCGCCGAGCGGTCGCCCCAAGGCGCGGGATCACACGCCGGTGCTTGGGCATCAGGCTCACACCGCGGCCCGCACCGCCGCAAGCGCCAGCCACGCGAGATAGTCGCCCTCGCAAATGAAGGTCGCCTGCCGCCGGGCGCCGCGCTGGATCACGTGATGCGGGGCGCCGGGCACGACCAGCCGGGCCATCCTGCCCATCGGTTCAGTCTCCGTTTGAGTACGGGATTGTTCGCGCTTTGTTCCGGTTGAGTTAAGGGGCTTTGCGCGCGACGCTGGCTAGATGGGGTGCGCAGGCTTTATCGACAAGCGAATAATCGAATATCGATAAAGAGTGTGTGTCCCCGTTTCCAAGCTCTCGCCGGCGAATATCTGTATGTCGCGGCCCGGGATGACCTCCTTCAGGCGGAGGCATGTCGGTTCAGATGACCCTTCCGGCCGCGGCGAGCGCCGCCTCGATTCCCCGGATCAAGGATTCCGGCGTGATCGGCTTCGGGATGTGATAATCGGCGCCGGCGTTGCTCGCGGCTTGCTTGTGTTCATCCAGGGTGTTGGCGGTCAGCATGGCGACAGGCGTGCGGCGCCATCCCGCCGCCCCCTCGCGTGTACGGATCAGCCGGGTAGCGGTGAGACCATCCATCACCGGCATCTGCATATCCATCAGAATGACGTCGAAGCCGTCCGCATGGTAGAGGTCCAAGGCCTCCTGGCCGTTGTTCGCCACCGCGATCTCGGCGCCCAGCGTCTCAAGAATGAGCTGGACAACCTTTTGATTGGTAACGTTATCCTCGACCAGAAGCACCCGTAACGGACTGTCGAACGCCGCGATCTCATCCACATCGCTCGAAGGCCCGTCCAGCGGGCTGACAGACTGCGGCGAGGCCTCAGCGCGCGGGAGGTTCAGGAGCAGCGTGAAGCAACTGCCGATACCCGGCTCGGTCTCCAGCGTGATTTCCCCACCCATCGCTTCGGCGAGATCACGCGAGATGGCCAGTCCCAGACCGGTTCCCCCGAAGCGTCTGGTGATCGAACCGTCCGCCTGCGCGAACCTCTGAAACACCCGCTCGCGGGCCTCGGCTTCGAGGCCGATGCCGGTATCGCGGACATCGATCCTGATCCCGACCCGCCCGCTTTCGAGGGCTGTCACGCCCAGGACGACATCCACGCGTCCGCGGTCGGTAAACTTGATGGCGTTGGACACAAGATTGGAGATAACCTGCTTCAGGCGGACATTGTCGCCCATCACCCAGGTCTCGGCGTCCGGAGCGAGATCGAGCCCGAAGACCAGTCCCTTGTCGTCAGCCCGGATCTGCATCAGTCGCACGGCATCCCGGACAGAAGCGCCCAGACAGAAGGGGGCGGACTCGATACCGAACTCCCCCGCCTCGACCTTGGACAGGTCAAGAATGTCCGAGAGGAGACGCTCCAGCGACTGGCCCGAACCCATGATCAGCTGAACCATCTCATGCTGGGATGGGGTTAGCGGGGTTCGCGCAAGGGTTCCGATGATTCCGAGGATGCCGTTGAGCGGAGTTCGAATCTCGTGGCTCATGTTGGCCAGGAAGGCGCTCTTGGCCTTGCTGGCCGCGAGGGCTTCGTCACGCGCGCCGGCCAGAGCGGTCATCAACTCGCGGGTTTCCGAAAGCATCGAGGCCTGGAAACCGGCTGCCAGAATGGCCGTCAGCGATGAGTCCGACTGCGAAAAGTCGGCCATCGTCAAGCCGGACGCTTCCAGGTCGGCAATGCTGCTGATGGCATGGCTGACACAGAGCAGGAAACCCGCCTCCTCGGCCAGAACCAGCCCTCTCAGAACCATGGGCCCGGTCGTCGCCTGCAGCTGCAGGGCTGAACCCGCACGCACCCAACCCTGGAAGTCAACCGGGCCGGTCGGGCGCTTGATCCTGAACCTGTCGAGGAGCCCAGTCCCTGGTTGCGCCTGTGGCACAAGTCGGCGCAGGGACCGGCCGACCGAAATGATCTTCAGATCCGGCGAGATCCGGATGTAGGCCGGAAAGACAAGGTCGAGCTGCTGTTCGTCGAGATTGGCGCCCACGGCCGCGCCCTAGCCGTCAAGCGTGATGAGGAAGTCAATACCGCCCTCGTGCGGCCCCAGACACCGAACCTGACCAGACTGACCGAAATGAGCCAACAGACCTTCAAACAGACCCGTCACAAAGGGCTCCAGCCCTGTGCGGCTCGAGACGTAGGTTATGCGCAGGGAGGTCTCATCGCTCGATCTGACCAGGAACGACGGCACATCGACGCCCGGCAGGCTCAGATCGATGTTGGCGTGCAGGCGATCCAGGTTCTCGCAGAACTCCGTGAGAGTCTGCCCCGCCATCTTCATGAGATGGGAGAATGCACTCTCGTCGGCGAAGCGGATCCAGTAGCGGCCAAAACGGATCAGGGTCTCCTCGAGGCTGAGATCGAGCTGTGCGGCGACCGCACCGATGAGGGTGAAGGTGACTTCATCCGGATAGGATTGGCCGCTGATAAAGTCGCTCTCCTCGAGCCCGGCCCGTTCAAGTATGTGCGGCCAGACAGCCGGATCGCCACCGTTGAGGACCATTTGCCGCGCTGCGCGGTGGATCATGCCGTACAAGGCTTCCTCTCAGCATTCTGTGGCTCTGGTTGTAAGGGGGCTTCGATTCTCAGCTAAACGATCACCCTATATGGGCCATATCTCACGATTGCCTGTTGATTGGCATCCGAATTCAAACGCCTCGCCAATATACCTGTTTTGGTTAATATCCGACGGGAGCGATCCAAACCGGCGCGGTGCGCAACTCCCGCCCTTCACCTCGACGTAAACCTGCGGCTCACCAGCCAGCCAGACGCCAAAAGGGCCGGGTGACGGTGAACAATCCGGGAACTCGACGAAGCGCGGAGGTCCCGCGGCCGCCCGAGGGCGCAGACCGCCGGGACCCAGATGTCCGCCCATCGGCCCGCCCGCCGACGCCCGCATTGGCAGCATTTCCTCCGGATGCTACCTTGTCACGAAAAAAGTCGCGGCGGACGAAAGAGAACGTATTGCGAACGGGAACAAACCGTGCACATCATGCCTGCGGTCGGCGAGGGCCGCTTCCGCAATCCGGCGGGAGCACGCGGGCGGGACCAGAATCGGAATAAGGATGCGCACTCCCATGAACCAGGCGGCTTTGAGACTCGTGACACGCGACGAAGGTGACAAGCAGCGCGCTCTTGAAGCGGCGCTCTCCCAGATTGACCGCGCCTTCGGCAAGGGCTCGGTGATGCGGCTCGGCTCCAAGAGCAAGATCGAGGTCGAGGCGGTCTCGACCGGGTCGCTGGGGCTGGACATCGCGCTGGGCATCGGCGGCCTGCCCAAGGGGCGGATCGTCGAGATCTACGGTCCGGAAAGCTCGGGCAAGACGACGCTCGCCCTGCATGTGGTGGCCGAGGTGCAGAAGGCCGGCGGCACCGCCGCCTTCGTCGACGCCGAACATGCGCTCGATCCGCAGTACGCCCGCAAGCTGGGCGTGAACCTGGACGAGCTGCTGGTCTCGCAGCCGGACACCGGCGAGCAGGCGCTGGAGAGCACCGACACCCTGGGGCGCTCCACCGCCGTGGACATCATCGTCCTCGACTCCGTGGCCGCCCTGACGCCGCGCGCCGAGATCGAGGGCGAGATGGGCGACAGCCTGCCCGGGCTTCAGGCCCGCCTGATGAGCCAGGCGCTGCGCAAGCTGACCGCCTCGATCTCCAAGGCCGGGACCCTGGTGATCTTCATCAACCAGATCCGCATGAAGATCGGCGTGATGTACGGCAGCCCGGAGACCACCACCGGCGGCAACGCGCTGAAGTTCTACGCCTCGGTCCGCCTCGACATCCGCCGCACCGGCTCGATCAAGGTCCGCGACGAGATCCTGGGCAACAACGTCCGGGTGAAGGTGGTCAAGAACAAGGTCGCGCCGCCGTTCCGCGAGGTCGAGTTCGACATCATGTACGGCGAGGGCATCTCCAAGCTGGGCGAGATCATCGACCTGGGTGTCAAGGCCGGGGTGATCGACAAGGCCGGCTCGTGGTTCTCCTACGGCGACCAGCGCATCGGCCAGGGCCGTGACAATGTCCGCGAGTTCCTGAAGGGCAATCCGGACATCGCCGGCAGCATCGAAAAGGCCGTCCGCGCCAAGTCCGAGAAGATCGAGGAAGAGCTGCTGGTCGGCGGCCCCGAGGGTGACGAGGCCGACGAGGGCGAACCCTAGCCCCTGAGCGGGGACAGGCTCCGGACGGGGCCATGAACCGCGCGGCGGTTCGTGTCCCCGGCCTTCGGCGCCCGCCCCCGCCCCTCCACGGAACGCCGTCGGGCCCCGCCTCGCGCCGGCCCACCCGCCCATACAGCCCGCGCGAACCCCGCACGGCGCCCGACGGCAAGGACGTCCGGCTTCCCACGGAGCCGGGCGTCCTTTCTGCGTTCAGCGGCGGCGCTATGGCGGGCGGCGTCCGGCGCGGGGCCTCCCCTGGCCCTGTCCGGCGTCGGCGCGGCCGGGGCCTCTCGCGTGCCGGGCGAGCCTTTTCCTTTGGGATTTGGCCGGGGCGCGGCTATGGAACCGGCATCAAAGCATCAACCGGCAAAGGGCCCCGCGCCCGGCCCTGACAGTGACGATCTGACCGGACCATGAAGAGTCTCAACGATATCCGCGGCGCCTTTCTCGACTACTTCGGCAAGGCCGACCACGCGGTGACGCCCTCGGCCCCGCTGGTGCCGCAGAACGATCCGACCCTGCTGTTCGTCAACGCCGGCATGGTGCCGTTCAAGAACGCCTTCACCGGCGCCGAGACCCCGGCCTCGCCGCGCGCGGTGTCATCGCAGAAGTGCGTCCGCGCCGGCGGCAAGCACAACGACCTGGATAACGTCGGCTACACCGCCCGCCACCACACCTTCTTCGAGATGCTGGGCAACTTCAGCTTCGGCGACTACTTCAAGGAACAGGCGATCGAGCACGCCTGGACCCTGCTGACCCGCGACTTCGCCCTGCCGAAGGAAAAGCTGCTGGTCACGGTCTACCACACCGACGACGAGGCGGCGGCGCTGTGGACGAAGATCGCCGGCCTGTCCGACGACCGCATCATCCGCATCCCGACCAGCGACAACTTCTGGTCCATGGGCGACACCGGCCCCTGCGGCCCCTGCTCGGAAATCTTCTTCGACCACGGCGACAGCATCGCCGGCGGCCCCCCGGGCAGCCCGGACGAGGACGGCGACCGGTTCATCGAGATCTGGAACCTGGTCTTCATGCAGTTCGAGCAGCATGCAGACGGCTCGCGCACCAGCCTGCCCAAGCCCTCGATCGACACCGGCATGGGGCTGGAGCGCATCGCCGCCCTGCTGCAGGGCCAGCACGATAACTATGACGTCGATCTGTTCCGCACCCTGATCGCCGCCAGCGAAGAGGCGACCGGCGTCAAGGCCGTCGGCGACCGCGCGCCGTCGCACCGGGTCATCGCCGACCATCTGCGCACCTCGGCCTTCCTGATCGCCGACGGCGTGACGCCGAGCAACGAAGGCCGCGGCTATGTGCTGCGCCGGATCATGCGCCGGGCCATGCGCCACGCCCACCTGCTGGGCGCCGCCGACCCGCTGATGCACCGCCTGGTTCCCACGCTGGTGGGCGAGATGAGCGGGGCCTATCCGGAGCTGAAGCGCGCCCAGGCGACGATCGTCGAGACCCTGCGCCAGGAGGAGGAACGCTTCCGCACGACGCTGGGCCGCGGCATGGGCCTGCTCGACGAGGCCACCGAGGGTCTGGCGGCCGGCGCGGTGCTCAGCGGCGATGTCGCCTTCAAGCTCTACGACACCTACGGCTTCCCGCTCGACCTGACCCAGGACGCGGTGCGGGCCAGGGGGCTGACCGTCGACACCGACGGCTTCGACGCGGCCATGGAAAAGCAGCGCGAGATGGCGCGCGCCAACTGGTCGGGCTCGGGTCAGCAGGCCTCGGCCACCGCCTGGTTCCCGATCCGCGAGCGCGTCGGCGCCACCACCTTCACCGGCTACGACGCGGTGGACGCCGCCGGCACCCTGGCCGCGCTGCTCGTCGACGGTGTCGAGGCGTCCTCCGCCGCCGCCGGCCAGACCGTCCAGGCGGTGTTCGACGTCACCCCCTTCTACGCCGAGAGCGGCGGCCAGGCCGGCGACACCGGCGTCGTCGAGTGGGACGGCGGTTCGGCCAGGGTGCTCGACACCCAGAAACAGGCCGGCGACCTCGTCGTCCACACGCTGGAGATCCTCGCCGGATCGCTGACGGTCGGCGACCGCGCCGCCCTGCATGTCGATCCGGAGCGGCGTCTGACGACCCGCTCCAACCATTCGGCCGCGCACCTGGTGCACGCCGCCCTGCACCACGTGCTGGGCGCCCATGTCGCCCAGAAGGGCCAGATGGTCGACGGCGAGCGCATGCGCTTCGACTTCAGCCACGGCGGCCCGCTGACCGCCGACGAGCTCGAGCGGATCGAAGCCGAGGTCAACGCGGTCATCCGCCAGAACCTGCCGGCCGAAACGAAGCTGATGAAGCCGCAGGAGGCCATCGAGGCGGGCGCCGTGGCGCTGTTCGGCGAGAAGTACGGCGAGGAGGTCCGGGTCCCGACGCTCGGCCGCTCGCTGACCGACGAGGACAAGGCCTATTCGGTCGAACTGTGCGGCGGCACCCACGTGGGCCGCACCGGCGACATCGCCCTGTTCAAGATCGTGTCCGAAAGCGGCATCGCCGCCGGGATCCGCCGCATCGAGGCCCTGACCGGCGAGGCAGCGCGCCGCTTCCTGCTCGACCAGGCCGGGGTGGCGAAGGATCTGGCCGACCGCTTCAAGGTCCCCGTGGCCGAGGTCGCCGCCCGCGTCGAGGCGCTCGACGCCCAGCGCCGCACGCTCGAGAAGCAGCTGGCCGAGGCGAAGAAGGCCCTGGCGCTGGGCGGCGGCGGCGCGGCCCAGGCCGGCCCGGAGCAGATCGGCGATGTGGCCTTCATCGGCCGGGTCATGGACGGCGTCGGCGGCAAGGACCTGCGCGGCCTGATCGAGGAATTCCGCAAGCAGGCCGGGGTCGTCGCCCTGGTCGGAACCTCCGAGGGCAAGGCCGCCGTCGCCGTGGCCGTGGCCCCCGACCTGACCGGCCGCTTCAGCGCCGCCGAGCTGGCCAAGGCCGCCGTGATCGCCATGGGCGGCCAGGGCGCCGGCGGCAAGCCCGACTTCGCCCAGGGCGGCGCGCCCGACGACAGCAAGGCCGCCGAAGGCGTGGCCGCCGTCAAGGCGCTGCTGGCCTAAGGCTGGTCAGGGGCGGATGAGCCTGTCCGGACCGCACCGGGCGGCGCGGACGTCACGGGCCTGAAACGGGTTCCGGCCTGCCGGCGGACCGGCACGGTCGATCCTCACCCAGGCCGGTGGAAGGCCGACAGCTTGTTGCCGGTCGGGTCCCGGACATAGGCCAGATAGTAGCCCTCGCCATAGGTCTCACGCGGGCCCGGCGGGCCCTCGCAGGTTCCACCGTTCGCCAGGGCGGCGGCGTGGAAGGCATCGACCTGGGCCGCGCTCTCGGCATGCAGGCCGACCATGATGCCGTTGCCGGGCCGGGCCGCTTCCTGATTGAACGGAGCGCAGAGCAGGATCGTCCCGTGGTCGTCTCCTTCCGGGCCATAGCCGGCCCAGGTCCCCTGCTGCCAGACGCGCCGGTTCCCCAGCGCGCCGAGCACCGCGTCATAGAAGGCGACCGCCTGGTCGATGTCGTTGGCGCCGATGGTGATGTAGCTGATCAGCGTCTTCATGCCGGTGTCTCCTGTCTGGCGGTGCAGACGATCGCCAGCTTGTTGCCAGTGGGGTCCCGCAGGTAGGCGGCGTACCAGTCGGGCGTGTATTGCGGACGCGGCCCCGGCGCGCCTTCGTCAGTCGCTCCGGCCGCCAGCGCGGCGGCGTGAAAGGCGTCGACCTCGGCCCGGGTATCGGCGCCAAAGGCCAGCATCGTCCCGTTGCCGAAGGAGGCCGCGCCGCCGTCGAACGGGCTGCACAACCAGACCGTCTGGCCCGATCCGTCGCCGCCGGGACCGTAGCCGGCGAACGCGCCGTGCCGTGCGAACCGTGACCAGCCGATGGCGGCCAGGACCTTGTCGTAGAAGGCCAGGCCGGCGTCGAAGTCCGCCGCGCCAAGGGTGATGTAGCTGATCCCGACCGCCATCCAGGCCTCCTGCTTTCGGAGACCGACGCTATGTCATGATCCGGAACAAATCAAGAACACAATGGCCCCTGCCGACAGGCGCAGCGCCGGCCCCTCGGTCCTACCGCTCGTCCGGCGGCAGCTGGATGTGCGTCAGCTTCCAGGTGAACAGCGCGCGCCGTTCAAAGGTGAAGGTCGTCACCGTCTCGGGCCGGCCGGCGCGCTTGATGGCGATCCGGGTGCGGTCGACGCCGAAATAGGCATAGGTCGGGTGTGGACCCTTCATCACCTTCTCCACGCGGTCGCTCAGGGTCGGCTTGATCCGGGCGACGCCGGGAGCCTCGCCGGGGCGATAGCCGCGGCTCAGGGCCGACAGGCCCTGCAGCGTCAGATACCGGTCCACCTTGGGCGGCGGCGGCGCGATGGGCTCGATCACCTTCTTCAGGGCGCCGATGGGGTCGGTCCAGATCGACGGCGCCTCCGCCGAGACCGGCGCCTGCGGGACGAGCTGGCTGGACAGGCTCTTGCGCACGGCCGGGAAGTCGACGAGATCGGCGGTCGCCTGGATGTCCTCGGCGGCGGTCGCGTCCTGCAGCGCCCGGAACGCCAGCCACGGCGCCGCGGCGAAGGCCAGGGCGAAGGCCAGGACGGACACCAGGAAGATCTTGAAGAGGTCGAGACGCATGGGACCGGCCCGTTAACGATGGGGAGCCATCAAGACCGGAAGGCGTCACCCGGTGCAAGGCCTCTCGCGTAACGGGCGCATCCCGCGCCCTACCCGAATTATCGCGGCAAACTGACGCAATGCGGGGAAACGCCCCCTTAAGCGGCGTCGGCGACAGTGTCGATCCTCAAGGGAGAACTGCCTTGTCTATCGATCCCCGCCGTCTTCTGGGCCTGGCCTTCGCGAGCGCCGATCTCCTTGTCGAGATCGACACTTACGAACGCGTGTCGCTTATGCTCGGCGCGGGCCAGTCCGTTCTCGGGCCGGGCGTTGGCGACCCCGTCGGCAAGGACTGGCGAGAGCTGGTTCACGACGACGACCAGGCGCTGGTCGAGGCGATGATCATCTGCGTCGCCGACGGCGTCCGACGGGCCTATGGGCCCGTGCGCCTGGCAGGCGTTGACCGCGCCGTCTCGCTGAGCGCCCGCGGCCTGCCGGAGAACGAAGGCCGCGTCTCCTGCGCCCTTACCGCCTGCCCGATGCCGGCCGTGCCGGACACGGCGGACGGCCTTCATCGCCGGGCGGATTTCGAGCAGCTGGCCCGAGACCTGACCGAGGCGGGCCGGGCGACCGGCGCGCAGCTTGAGCTCGCCATGGTCGACCTTGCCGGCCTGGACTCCGCCCCTCCGGAGCTGGCGCGCCGGGCCGCCGGTGCGTTGCGACTGGAGTCCGAGGGCGCCTCCGCCGTCACCCGCCTTTCACCCGCCCGCTTCGCCCTGCTCCGGCGAGAGGGCGAGGACGCGGGCTCGTTGGTCCGGCGGCTGACGCGGGCGATCGTCCGTGACGGGGACCAGGGCGAGGTCGGCGTCGCCGCCCATACGGTGTCGATGGGCGGGACCTCTCCGGCGCGGCTTGGCCGCGCGCTCAGCCTGGCCCTGGACGACTTCGTCGCCGAGGGACTCAAGGACACGGCGCCGGGCACCCTGGCGGAGGCGATGAACCGCTCGGTTCGCCGCACCCTGGCGCGGGCGGGCGAGCTGGGCGCGGCCGTCAGCCAGCGCCGCTTCACCCTGGCGTTCCAGCCGGTGGTGTCCCTTGCCAGCGGCGCCCTGCACCACCACGAGGTTCTGGTCCGGTTCGAGAACGCCCACAGCCCCTTCGCCCTGGTGCGGATGGCGGAAGAATTCGACCTGATCGAGGAGCTCGACCACGCCGTCGTCGAACAGACCGTCCGCCGGCTGAAGGCCGACCGTAGCGGCGCCGAGCGTCTGGCGGTGAACGTCTCCGGCCTGACCATCACCAGCCAGCGGTTCGTGTCCGAGGTCGAGTCGCTGATCCGCAAGGATGACAGGCTGCGCGGCAGGCTGCTGTTCGAGATCACCGAAAGCGCGGCCATAGACGACCTGGCGGTGGCCGACCGGCATATCCAGCGGCTTCGCGCCCTGGGCTCCATGGTCTGCCTGGACGATTTCGGTTCGGGCGCCGCGTCGCTGACCTATCTGCAGAGGTTGTCGGTCGACATCGTCAAGATCGATGGCCGCTATGTGCGCGAACTGGTGGCCGGCGGCCGCGACGCCGCCGTGGTCTCGCACGTGGTCAACCTGTGCCGCGAGCTGGGCGTGAGAACGGTCGCCGAGATGGTCGAGACCCCCGAGGTCGAGGCCGCCGTCCGCGCGGCCGGCGTCGACTTCGGCCAGGGCTGGTACTACGGCCGGCCTTCCGACCGGCCCGAGGCGCCCGAGGTGCACACAGCGCTCGTTCCGACCGTCGCCCCGCCGATGGCCGCGCGGCGCACCGGAACCCGCGACGACTGGCGGTAGAGGCGCGGCGGCTCGCCGCCACGCCCCCTGCCCGCCCTACTTCGCGCCGGCGATGTAGCCGTCGATGACCGTCTCCAGCACGGTCAACGGCACGCCGCCCGACAGCAGGCCCACGTCGTGGAACTTGCGGATGTCGAACCTGCGGCCCAGCGCCTTGCGGGCCTTGGCGCGCAGGCGCATCCACTCGATCTTGCCGACCATGTAGCTGCAGGCCTGTCCGGGCCAGACCACGTAGCGCTCGATCTCGGTGATGGCCGAGGCTTCCTGGTCGCCGATGGTGTCGACGTAGTATTTCACCGCCTGCTCGCGGCTCCACTTCCTGTCGTGCATGCCGCTGTCGACGACCAGGCGCACGGCGCGGAACATGGCGTCGTGGATCATGCCGATCTGGCCCTCGACGTCGTCCTCGTACATGCCCATCTCGACCGCCAGCTCCTCGGCGTAGAGGGCCCAGCCCTCGCTGTAGCCGGAGAAGCCGATCATCTTGCGGATCAGCGGCAGGTCGCCCGCCTCGTTGTTCAGCGCCAGCTGCAGGTGGTGGCCCGGGATCGCCTCGTGGAAGGTCAGGGTCGGCAGGGTGAAGCGCGGCTGCTCGGCGCTGTCGCGCAGATTGATCCAGTAGATGCCGGGGCGTGACCCATCGAGCGTCGGGGAATTGTAGTAGCCGCCCGGAGCGCCGGCCTCGATGGCCTTGGGCACGCGCCGGATCTCGAGGGGGGCCTTGGGGAGCTGGCCGAAGTACTTCGGCAGTTTGGGCATGATCTCGGCGACCTTCCTGTTCAGGTCCTTGATCAGCTCGACCTTGCCCTCGTCGGTGTTGGGGTAGTGCTGCCGGGGGTCGGCGTACATCTGGCGGAAGCGCTCGCCGACCGTGCCGGAGGTGTAGCCGGCCTTGCGCATCAGCCTGTCGGCCTGGGCGCCCAGGCTGGCGACCATGTCGAGGCCGGTCTGGTGGACTTCGGCCGGGGTGATCTTGGAGGTCGTGTAGCTCTCCAGGGCCGTCCGGTAGTATTCCTCGCCCTTGGGCAGACGCCAGACGCCGGCGTCATGCACCGCCCTGGCGCGCCAATCGGTCAGCAGCGCGGCCTGGCGTTCGAGGGCGGGACGGACCTTCTCGGCGTACAGCTTGGCCGCCTCGCCGGCGTAGTCGCCCTCGATGCCCTTCTCCCTGGCCCTGCGGGCGACGGAGGTGACCAGCGGCGCAGCCTCCGGCGCGACCGCCAGCATCGCCTTGAACTGGATCAGGGCCTTGTCGATGGTGAAGTCGGCCGGGATGACGCCCAGGCCGGCGTCGCGACGCCCGACCTCGACCTCCTGGTCCAGCACCCGGCCGAAGGCTTCCATCCGGGCCATGTAGGCGTCGGCGTCAGCCCTCGTCTCGATCACATGCTGGCTGTCGAGGAAGTCGGGCAGCTGCTGGTAGGCGCCGGTCAGCTGGCTGATCACATAGGGCGCGCCGCCGTAGGCGCCGTTGTAGTCGAACCTGCGGGTGAACGCGTCGCCGATGGTGAGCACGAACTCGACGGTGTCGTAGTTCACCGCGTCGAGGCCGGCCAGCTTGCTGCGATCAATCTTGCGCAGGTCGGCCAGGGCCAGGGCGCTCAGGTCGCCGTTCTCCCGGATGGCGGTGAGCGAGAAGTCCGACAGGGCCGACTTGGTCCAGGCCCGGTCGCCCTTGTCGACGCCCAGGCTGGTCGCGGTCTCCGGCGAGCGACGCAGCTGACGGTCGACGAGAAGCTCGAACAGGGCGTTCTGCCTGGCGACCTCGGCGGCGTCGCTGGTCAGCGAGGCGGCGAAGGCGCCCTGCGGCGCTGAAGCCGCCGCCATGGCGGCGCTGGCGGAAGCGGCGAACAGGAATTCGCGACGGTTTTGCATCGGCAGACCCTCCCGGGGATTGGCGTTTGTCCCGACGGGTAGGCCGCATGGGCCGGAGCTGGCAATTAATTCCGCGTAATGCCGTTTCGGGCGCGATCGCCTCAGGCGGCGGAGGCCTGCAGCTGCTGCTTCACCCGTTCGGCGAGCGTCTTGATGTCCAGCGGCTTGGGCAGGAAGGTGACGCCGGTCTCGCCCTCAAGCAGGTCCGAGAACTCCGCCTCGGCGTAGCCGCTGATGAACATCACCGGCGCGTCGCCCAGGTGGTGGCGCGCCTTCTTCAGCAGCGTCGGCCCGTCCATGCCGGGCATCATGACATCGCTGATCAGCAGGTCGATCTTGCCGGCGTACTGCTCGCAGAGAACCAGCGCCTCGTCGCCGTCGCCGGCCTCGAGAACCTCGTAACCCCGCTTGCGCAGCAGGCTGGCGGCGATGCCGCGCACCGCCTCCTCGTCCTCGACGAACAGGATGCGGCCGACGCCCGACAGGTCCCGCGCCGCGCGCGGGCGGGCCAGGGTGGCCACCGGCGCGACCGGCGCCTTCACCGCCGCCGCCGACTGGATCGGCAGGAAGATGCGGAAGGTGGCGCCTTCGCCCGGCGGGCTCTCCACATGGATCCAGCCGTCGGACTGTTTGACGATGCCGTAAACCTGGGCGAGGCCCAGGCCAGTCCCCTCGCCCACCGGCTTGGTGGTGAAGAACGGATCGAAGATCTTGCTCAGCACGTCGGCGGGAATGCCGGGGCCGTCGTCGCAGACCTCGATCATCGCCATGTCGCCCACCGGCACGCCGGCGTAGCCCAGGGTGGCGGCTTCGGCGCTGGTCACGCGGGCCGTCCGCAGGCGGATCTGCCCGCCGCCCTTGGCGGCGATCAGGGCGTCCTGCGCGTTCAGCGTCAGGTTCATCACCGCGATCTCGAGCTGGCCCTTGTCGACCTTCACCAGCGGCAGGTTGCGGCCGTAGTCGGTATCCAGCCTGACATTCTCGCGCAGCAGGCGGCGCAGCAGGACCTCGAAGTCGCTGATCGTCTCGCCCAGGTCGAGGATCTCGCGCTGCAGGGTTTCCTGGCGACTGTAGGTCTTGAGCTTGCGCACCAGGTCGGCGGCCCGCGCGGCCGTTCCCTTGATCGACGACAGGTCGCCGTAGCTGGGATCGCCCAGCGGGTGGCGCTCCAGCAGCTCGTCCAGGCGCAGCTGGATCGCGGTCAGCAGGTTGTTGAAGTCGTGGGCGATACCGGCCGCCAGCTGACCGATGGCCTGCATCTTCTGGCTCTGGGCCAGCTGCAGCTCGATCTGCTTCTGCTCGGTGACATCGACGAGATAGGCCGTGAGGCGGTCCTCGACGCGGGCCAGGTAGAGGTGGGCGATGCGTGACGGATCGTGGGCCAGCCGGACCTCGATCGGACCCGACCGCCCCTCCGCCGCGCCAAGGCCCGCGTCGATACGCGAGGCCGGGTCGATCAGGTCGCCGAAGGTCGCGCCGGCGACGGCCTTGTCCGACGTCATCTCGGCCAGGGCCGGGTTAGCCTCGACAATGCGGGCGCCGAAGACCTCTTCGCCCTCCAGCATGGCCGCGCCGAACGGCGAGGCGGCGGCCATGGGGTCCAGGCCCATCGGCCCGCGCGACCGGTGCGGCGTCGGCGCGAGCGCGGGAAGGACCGGAACCGCCTCCGCCGTGAGGCGAAGGGGCTCGTGTCCGGCGGCGTCCAGCCGGAGCAGGAAGCGGCCGGAGCCGAGCAGGGCGACCGTCACCGGCCGCTCCTCGAGCGCGACCTTCATCGAGGCCCGGGCGATCTCGCCCTTCCGGGCCCTGGCGAGCGCGGCGAACAGGCCGGGGGCGACATGTCCGTTGCGGGGCAGACGGCGCATGGCGCCGAAGGCGGCCCGCCACGGGGCGTTGGACGCCAGGAGGCGGCCGTCGGGGCCCGCGACGGCGGCGGCCTCGGGCAGCGCCTCGATAAAGGTTTCCGCGCCTTCGTCCTCGATCTCGACCGGCGCGACGGCGCCGCGGAACGCCATCAGACCCAGCAGGGCGACCCCGGCGAGGCCCACCAGCAGCAGCAGCCCCGCCAGGGTGTCGGGTCCGGCCCGCCAGGCGGGCGCGCTGCCAAAGGCGATGGCGAGCAGAAACAGTACTCCCGCCGCCCAGACGAGCGGGTCAAAACGCCGCTCAGGCGGCTCGGTCGGCGCAGGTTCCGCCATCAGCTCAGCCGGGTTTCCGGACGAATCACGCATGGATGGTACTCGCTAAAGCGGTCTGGCGCGCGGTGCGCTCGCGCGTCGTTGGGCGGCGCTCATGACAAAGCCGATGATCCTGGCCACGGCCTCGAAATGGGCCTCCGGAATCTGCTGGTCGACTTCGACGGCGGCGTACAGCGCGCGGGCCAGCGGTGGGTCCTCGATCACCGCCACGCCGCTGTCCTCGGCCAGGGCCCGGATTCGCAACGCGAGGTCGTCGACGCCCTTGGCGACACACTCCGGCGCGGCGGTCTCGCCGGCTTCGTAGCGCAGCGCCACGGCGTAGTGGGTCGGGTTCATGATCACGACGGTGGCGTTGGGCACGTTCTGCATCATCCGGCGACGCGAACGTTCGAACCGGATCTGCCGCTGCTTGGCCTTCACGTGCGGGTCGCCGTCGGACTGCTTGAATTCTTCCTTCAGTTCCTCGCGGGACATGCGCATGCGCGCCGTGAAGCGCTGCTTCTGCCATAGCCAGTCCACGCCGGACGTCAGGATCAGGAAGGCGAGCACAGCGTAAAACAGCGCCTTTGTCAGATCGGCGCTGAGCGGCAGCATGGCGACCGGCTCCATGCTGGCGAGCGCGCTCAGCTCGGCTGCCCGGGGGCTGAGCACGACCCAGGCGATCCAGCCGGTCACAAGAATCTTCAGCACCGACTTCAGAAACTGGAAGAGCCCTTCCGGACCGAAAAGGCGCTTGAAGCCTTCGAGCGGCGAGATCTTCTTGGCTTCAGGCTTGAGCTTCTCGCCGGTCAGCATGAAGCCGGTCTGCATCAGGTAGCCTACGCCGCCCGCGACGCCCGCGGCGGCCAGGACGGTGAGCGTCATGGGCGCCGCGGCAATCCCGGCCTCGACCGCCACCTGCATGGCGCCGGGTCCGGACAGCTCGATGTCCTCGGGATGCGACACGAACGGCAGCAACTTCGTGGTCATGTCGCGCATGAACCAGGCGCCGCCGATGGCCAGCACCCCGAACGCCGCCGCCAGCGACGCCAGCTGCGGAACGTCCATCGACTTGGCGACGTCGCCCTTCTTGCGGGCGTCGGCAAGTTTCTTGGGTGTCGGTTCTTCTGTCTTGGCGGCGGATTCGTCGGCCATCTAGCTGAACGCCCCCAGGACTTCGCGGTAGCGTTCGATCCAGACCATGCCGACCGTGCCCAGGCTGAGGGCGAAGATCGACAGACCGAAGATCACCGCCAGCGGCGAGGCGACGAAGAAGATCTGGAACTGCGGCATGATCCGCCCGACCAGGCCGGTGGCGATGTTGAACACGATGGAGAAGACGATCACCGGCGCGGACAGCTGGATTCCGAGCGCGAAGGAGCCCGCGAAGGTCTGCACCGCCAGGGTCGCGGCGTCTCCGATCGGCGGGGTGCGGCTGAACGGGAACAGGTCGAACGAATTGACCATCGCCGCGAAGAACATGTGATGCAGATCGGTGGTCATCACCAGGGTGACGCCGATCAGGTTCAGGAACGTCGACAGCGTCGCGCTCGGCTGGGCCTGGCTGGGGTTGGCGGTCTGGGCGAAGCCCAGCGTGGTCTGGATCGCCACCACTTCGCCCGCGACGGCCAGGGCGCTGAGCGTCATGCGCAGGACCGCGCCGATCATCAGGCCGATCAGGGTCTCCCGGATCACCTCGGCGGCGACCCCGCTGACCGCGGCCGGCACGACGACCTGCGGGGCCACGAGCGGCGTCAGGATCATCGACATCAACAGGGCGAAGGACAGCCTTATGCGTGGCGGAACGCTGGCGTCGCCAAGGCCCGGCACCAGCATGACCATGGCCCCGACCCGCGCGAAGACGAGGCCGGCGGCGTAGACCTGGGCTGCGGTGGCGTAGGCCTCCACCCTGCCCTCACATCGCCGAGATGCGGGCGACGATCTGGTTCATGAACCCGCCCATCAGGGCGCCCATGAGCGGCAGGAAGAAGAGCAGCGCGACGAAGATCGCGACGATCTTGGGAGCATAGACGAGCGTGGCCTCCTGGATCTGGGTCAGCGCCTGCACCAGGCCGATGCCGACGCCCACGATCAGGCCGACGATCAGCACCGGGGCCGACAGCTGCAGCGTCAGCCAGATGGCGTCACGGCCGATGTCGAGCACTTCGGCGCCGTTCATGGGAAAGCCTCGGAGGGAATTGCGGAGAACACCCCGCTAAGTCGCCCGAACATGGTTAATGCCGGTTTACGAACCCGCCCCGCGGAGCAAATCTGGCGCATGAGCGACCCCGCCCTTCTGACCCTGATCGAGGCTCTCGCCGCCGGACGCGAAGGCCCGGCGCTGATCGGGATCGCCGGGGCGCAGGGTTCGGGAAAGACGACCCTGGCGCGGGCGGCGGCGGTGCGGCTGGACGGCGTGGCCCTGTCGCTGGACGATTTCTATCTGGAGCGGGCGGAGCGGACGCGGCTGGGCCGTTCGATCCATCCGCTGCTGGCGGTCAGGGGACCGCCGGGAACCCACGACCTGGCCCTGGCCGACGCCGTCCTCGACGATCTGCTGGCCGGGCGTCCCGCCCTGACGCCCCGGTTCGACAAGCTGGCCGACGACCGCGGCGCGCCTGAAGCGTTGCCCGGCGGCGCACGGGTGGTGCTCATGGACGGCTGGTGCCTTGGCGCGACGCCCCAGACCGACGACGCGCTGACCAAGCCCGTCAACGCGCTGGAACGGGAACGGGACCCGGACGGATGCTGGCGGCGCTGGACCGCCGCCGCGCTGGCCGGAGACTACCAGAGGTTCTTCAGGCGCTTTGACGCCATCATCCATCTGGCGGCGCCCGACTTCGAGACGGTGCTGGACTGGCGTTGCGAGCAGGAGGCGGGGCTGCTGGGCCTGCCGCCCGCCGACCTGCCGGCGAGACGCCGCGAGGAGATCGCCGGCTTCATCCAGCATTTCGAGCGGGTCACCCGGCACATGCTGGCCGGCGGAGTGGCGGCG